>JBDLJN010000017.1:0-27250 GCA_039714335.1 Planctomycetota bacterium | reverse complement strand
GATTTGGCGTTTTCGAGATACTTACTAATGGCTTCGCTGAGCGCCGCGGCCAGAACCGCCGCCTTTTCGTTACCGGCCTTGGCAGCAATAAGCTCAAACGACGGTACCAGTGCACAGTATTCACCCAGCGAATCCCACCGCAGGTGTCCTTCCTTGAGGAACTGTTGGACATGCTTCGGCGCTGATCCGCCGGCACCGGTCTCAAACAATCCGCCACCGTTCATCAACGGCACAATCGAAAGCATCCGGGCACTGGTGCCCAGTTCGAGAATGGGAAACAGATCGGTCAGATAGTCACGCAGAACGTTACCTGTTACGGAAATCGTATCCTGCCCCTTGCGAATGCGATCCAGCGAAAACTGCATTGCATCCTTCGGTGCCATGCTATGAATCTCAAGGTCTGTCGTATCATGCTGCGGCAGATACGCTTCGACTTTGGCGATGATCTGAGCATCGTGTGCCCTGTTTTGATCCAGCCAGAACACCGCCGGAGCGCCGGTGGCTTTGGCACGATTCACCGCAAGCTCAACCCAGTTCTGTATCGGTGCATCCTTAACCTGGCACATCCTGAAAATATCGCCGGTTTGGACGGTCTGGGACATCATCGTGTTGCCATCGGCATCGATGACACGAATCATCCCGTTGTCGGGAGCCTCAAATGTCTTATCGTGCGAGCCGTATTCCTCGGCTTTTTGGGCCATCAGTCCCACATTGGAAACACTTCCCATCATCGCCGGGTCAAACTGACCGTGTTGTTGGCAATCTTCGATGATCTGCTGATACATGGTCGCATAGGACCGATCCGGTATCATCGCGACTGTATCCTGAAGTTGGTCATCAATATTCCACATCTTGCCGCCATCGCGAACGATATTGGGCATGGAGGCGTCGATAATAATATTATTCGGCACATGCAGGTTGGTGATACCCTTTCTCGAATCGACCATGGCCAACTTGGGCCGCTTTTTATAAACTGCCGCGATGTCAGCTTCGATTTCGGCTTTCTTTTCCGCATCAAGCTTGTTGAGTTTATCCAGAATATCCGCTAAACCGTGGTTGACATTGGCTCCGATTTCCTTGAGTTCTTTAGCGTGTTTTTCAAGCGCATCCTTGTAGAACACCGAAACGCAATGGCCAAAGATGATCGGATCGGAAATCTTCATCATCGTTGCCTTCATATGAAGCGACAGGAGTGCATTGTCTTTTTTGGCTACATCGATCTGCTCTTCGTAGAATTGGCGTAAAGCGGCAACACTCATAACAGCCGTATCGGCCACTTCGCCTTCGAGGAGTGCAATATTATCTTTAAGAATCGTTGAATTGCCGTCGGTATCGATAAACTCGATTTTTGCAGTGCACGCTTTGTCCAAGGTAACGGATTGTTCGCTTCCATAAAAATCCCCGTCGTTCATATGTGCGACATGCGACTTAGAGCCGTTAACAGGCCACGGTTTCATCATCTTATGCGGATGCTTTTTGGCGAATTTTTTAACGGACGCGGCGGCTCTGCGGTCAGAGTTGCCTTCCCGCAAAACAGGATTCACGGCCGAGCCCAGTACTTTGGCGAATCGTACCTGCAATTGTTTTTCGGCTTCGTTTTTTGGCTCTTCCGGATAGCTCGGAATATCATATCCCGTTTTCTGCAATTCGGCGATTGCCGCCTGAAGTTGAGGGATCGAAGCGCTGATATTGGGCAATTTGATAATATTCGCTTCCGGCGTTTTGGCCAGATCGCCCAGTTGGCCGAGGGCATCCTCAATCTTCTGCTCTTCTTTCAAATTATCCGGAAAGTTAGCGACAATTCTGCCGGCAAGCGAGATGTCTTTGGTCTGCACCTCAATACCGCAGGTCTTTGCATAGGCCTTTACCACGGGCAGGAGTGAATAGGTTGCCAAGGCCGGGGCCTCGTCGATTTTCGTCCATATAATATTGTATTTTGTCATTTTTCCCTGTTTTTCTTAAATTAACTAAAACTAACAATTGATTCGATTTAGCAACACGGGATATGTATCTTGATGTGTTGCTGTTACAGGGTTTGCATGATATCGTCCGGTATAAAAAAAACAAATAAATTTCTATAAGGTTTGCACCTGCAGAATTGCGGTGGGCGATTAAAACACGGCTTAAATCGAAAAAAAAGGAACGCAGCAGGCGTTCCCCCAGAGAAAAGTGGCTTATTCTCTGCCCTGCAAGGCAGATTCGTTAAACCGCGACAAGCTGCTTGCTGTGCTCCTTTTTGACGGCCTTATGCAAGCTCTTGAGCACATACTTCTCGACGACACTCTCCCAGCCCATATGACGGGCCAATTCGTATCCGCTCTGCAGCATGCGGTTAAACTCTTCATCATTCTTGGGAAGTCGCGCACATATCTCCAGTGCGATCTTCTCGCTGATCTTATGCTCGATCCGATCGCGAAAGCCCAAATCGATCTTCAGCATCTGATCAATATCCATTCCCGCATCGCCGTTGATGTCTGTGTAATCAGCGAAAATGACATTAGGGATGTTCTCAGTTCCCGCAACGGCCTTAACAAACCCCGCACAACCGCAGACATTCGTCAGCACACAAATCCCGCCAAAGGTCAGTGGTTCAAGCTGAGCAATCCCAAATGGTTCGTAAATGCTTTGCCCAAACTCCACATCACTGCCCTTACGGATATCCATAAACTCCATATCCGCCGGCATCCGATACCCGCAGGCCTGCTGCTCAAAACCAAACTGATTGATGAAGATCACCTTGATATTGCGGCTCTTGACATTAAACTCCTGCACGCCGGCGTAATAGGCGGCCTCGCCACCGGACAGATCGGGCATGCCCTCACGGTGTGCCACCGGCCAGTTGTATTCGGCCTCCATATGATGAATATCCTGCTCTCTGCGGCGGTGGGTTTCGGTACTCAGAACAAATAAAACGGCTGTTTTACCCTGTGCACAGAACTCCCGATCCATGTGTTCCAAAACACGCAGATCACGCCACAGGCCCTTGCTGGACACCAAACGCGTAACATGGGTAAACACAAAAGCCGGCTTCCAGCCCAGCAGATTATCGCAATACTGCCGCAGTTTTTCGCGCGATTCGTACTTTTCCGCAAGCGAGATGTCATAGGCGGGAATTCCGTTATAGGTCAGATCAATATCAGAAACTCCGAACTCAGGCGCCAGGAACTTTAATTCGTCAACCACACAGTCGCCAACGGCAAGAATATTGTCGCAATACCTCGCCGCGTTGACCAAAGCATACTTAAAGAAGTGGCTCTGATCGCCGAACACATCGTTCACATAAAGATCCTTCTTGTGAGCCTGCTCCAACACATTATAAAACATCGTATCGTGACCGGCATGCTCTTCGACGATCTTCCGCATGGGAGCGACTTCATGGGCATAAAAGACCGTCTTAAAATCATACGGATCCAGCGTCGCGGCCAGCGCTGTCGGCATTCCCATAAACTCATGCGCGACAACAATCGTCGGCTTATTCTCTTCACACGTTCCGATTGCCTTAAGTGCCTCGACCGCAGGCGCCGCCAGACGAACCCACTGCTCATAATCCCAAAGCCACTCGTACCGGTCGCTGCGAATGCCGAACTCCCGAAAAAGACTTCCTTTGAAATCGTCGATAGGTTTTTTCTCCATCCGCGTTACATCAATCAGTAAAATCTCCGGCTGACTGGTCAACCCGTTCATCGGATCGGTAAAACACCTGCGCCCATAAACAATTTCCACGCCGAACGCATCCTCAATCCGGCGGAAATGATGATGATAATTGCTGCGAACCAATCCATCCAGAGAGGAGTACAAAACCTCACCCCCCTCACCCAATCGGTCTGAAACGCCGCCTTCAGTTGAAAAGAGAGGGCAGACCAGAATTGTACGCCCGACCTCATCATTGTATGCATGGCTGGTGAACATCCCCTCAAGGACCGCGCCGATACCCCCGATCTTTCCTGCCGCTTCATGGGTAACATGTACCACCGTTGGCTTTTTATCCATTACTGTTATCCTCGTTTACACCTTTTCCGCAGTTATTATATCTACGCTGCGGTAATGACAGAGTTTGCTCTTCCTTATAAAATATAGAGTACGAAAATCCACTTGACAAACGTATATCGGTATTTTTACGGTCAACTGGTTAACACATTCTTTATGATCTTTTCTGGTGGGCCTTTACCGGACGGTAATTTGATTTTAGATATATCATATCTGATTAAAGATCGGGAGGTGTTCTGTAAAAGCGAGTGGGTTTAACCCAAGGGGGAGGAAAGTGGAATTGATGAGGTTTGAACTTAGGACAAGCCAGCTTCCTATTGAAAACCGGCTCATCTAATGACTAAATCTACTGCACTGATGGCAACTTATATAACGGAACGGAAAAAGAATATACCGCTATGAATCTTGAGGGAGGTCAGAATGAGATGAAACATAAACAGCACCAACGTCTTGATCTCCATTCAATTTAATTGAGCAGAATCTGTCGGGCATAAGGCCGTTTCGGGCTGCTAAAGAAGCCAGAACGACATCAAACATTTGTCCGCTGGGCATGCTTCCGGTAATCGTACTAAATGTTTTAAGATTGTGCTTATCCACCCCTTGCAACATTTTGCTGTATCTTCGGCCACACACTCGGTGTCCGTCAGCACCCATGACAATGGTATTGTTTTTGGGCAATTCAAATCCCGATGCATTCTCCCAAGACACCTTATTAATATAGCCATACTGGGGCGCTTGTCCTTCGTCTCTTGTTAGAAGCATAAACGCGGCTCCCTCTCCGGAGATCGCGGTCTGTTTCTGAAAATCCAATGGCTCCATTACTTTGGGAATCTGACCGCTCCACAGATTCTGATAGCAATACAGTAATACAGGGTTAATTTCATCTACACCGCCTAAAAGCACCGCATCAACACGCTTTTCTTTCAGCCATGTTTGAGCATTCAACAAAGCGGTGACCGGTGACATCTCGAATTGTGTTACTGTTAAGCACGGTCCTTGTATCTGCAACAGAATCGTAATGTGTGAAGCCGCCGAAGAATGCACCGAGTTGGAAAACTGAGTGGGCGATGCAAACTCATCGCCTTCCAGGATCACATCATCCAAGAATTTGAATGTTGTGGTAGATGCTCCATATCCACTGGCGACAATCACCGCGATATTCGAGCCAGGTAAAGGAATATCGAGTCCAGCATCCTGCAAGGCCAGACATGCCGCTAATGTTGCAAGCCGAGAATATTTATTTATTCGCCGCAATTTCTTAGGGCTCACAAACTCTTTCAGAGGAGCGGGATCTGCGGCATAAACAGGATAATCGATTGGCCCATCCTGTGTCTGCACCTGCATTGATGCATTGGGACCTGCATTATTTTGAATGGCCTGCAAAGCATCCTTATTGCTGCTCCCGAATCCAGCCACAATACCAAGGCCTTGAATGGCTAAAGGAAATGTCACGCTCTTGATCCTTTCCGGAAAATGAGGGCCGCGTTGTTGCCTCCAAATGCCACAGAATCAGACAAGGCATATTCCCCGTCAATTAATGTGTTTTTCGTCACAGGATCAACTTCAAAATCAAGATCCGGGGTATCAAAACCCACACTGGCGACAATGCGCTGCTGTTTAAGCTGTTCAATCGTAATAATCGCCTCAATTGCTCCCGCCGCCCCAAGCATATGTCCTGTATATCCTTTGGTTGACTGAAACGGCGTATTGGGAAACAGCCGGGAAAACAACGTTCCCTCGACCTTATCGTTCTCCGGAGTGGCTGTGCCATGTGCGTTAATAAACGCAATATCCTGATGTGTAAGCCCCGCCTGCTGCAGGGCAAAGTCGATGGCCTTTTCAAGTCCCATGCCGTCGGGCTTAGGGGCTGAAATATGATAGGCATCGGAACAATTCCCATAACCGGAAAGGACCGCATGGGGCAGGATTTTTCGCTGACGGGCAACGGCCTGTGACTCTAAGACCACAACCCCTGCTCCTTCTCCCAAATTAAGCCCCTGGCGATTTTTGTCAAAGGGGCGACAGGGCTGAGCATCTGTGATTTTCAGAGAAATAAACCCGTTATAGATAACCCGACAAAGCATATCGGAACCACCGGCGATGACAGTATCACACAGGCCGCTTTTTATCCATTCGGCACCTTGCTGAATGGCAACCGCCCCCGAAGCACAGGCATTAGCAACACACTGCCGCATGCATTTAAGTTTGAAATGACCGGCGACCATGTCGGCTGGGTTTGACCTCAGAAAAGCTTTGATAGAATCCATTGGAGGGAATCGCTGATGCAAGAAATCCGCATAAAACGATTCATTGTTCATCGCATTACCTACCGTCGTTCCGATACAGATTCCAACACGGCGGTGCCTGAGACTGTCAGCGTCCAATCCAGCATCTTTGGCGGCCCCTTTTGCCGCCGCAATCGCCAGTAAACCACATCGTTCGGGCTCCGGTCCCTCATAATACCCCTGAGGAACGGCAGAGGGCGGAAGTTCAAACATTGGATAGGTCTCGTGAAGGTCCGAGCGGACGCGCTGTGAAATGACCGGGGTTCGCTGTCCTGAATACAGATGATCCATCACTTCCGGCACATTCCCCCCAGCCGCACACAGCATACCCATGCCGGTGACTAAAATAGGAGAAATTGACTCTGACTCCGCCGCCATTATCCCATGTTCTCCTCAATGTACTTGGCCAGGGTATTAAACGACTGAAATACTTCACGGCCTATCGCCATGTCCTTGATTTGTACTCCGAAATGCTTTTGGATGACGACAACCAATTCGACCGCATCCAAAGAGTCCAATCCCAGACCTTCGTCACCGAAAAGCGGATCGTCATCCTGAATATCTTCTATCGAGACATCTTCTAATGACAAATCTTCGATAATAACCTGCTTGAGTTTCTGCTGAATGTTCATTCTGTCATGTATCCTGTAAAAAACCTCATTTCAATTACACAAATTATCTTACGCCAGTTCCGTATGGCATTATACATCAGTGTCACCCGAATTGGATTCCCACATATCGTAATAATTATAAAAATCGAATGGGTGATCCTGGATAAAGCTTGTCAAACAGCGAAGGTATTGGCGCCCGTAAGGAGCGTAAGCCTCAGGGTTCCGTTCTATAAGAGCGGGCACACGGATGACATCCGAAAGTTCTACGCGATAGCGTGATCGACCCTCTCTGTGAGAAAGCAATACAACAATCGGAGTTCCCCGCATCGACGCTAAACGAAAAGAAGCAACGGGTATCTTGATTGGGTCGCCCAGGAAATCGAGTCTCATCGTATTAGTGTCACGACCAAATATCCGATCTCCCATCAATCCGAGAATCTCTCCTTCCTGCAGAACAGCCGCCATCTGGAGTGTTCCTCCCAGATATCCCGCCGGATCAATAACATCAATCGGGGCCGTTTGTCCTTTGTACTCATAATAGTGCTTATCAACATCAAATTGATCCTGATACATTACCAAGTGTACTTTTGTTTTCAAATGCTGTAAAGCCGAAAAGGCGATCTGCCAACAGCCCGTATGAGCGCTGAGTACAATAAGCCCTTTGCCCTCATCCAGTAATTCCCGCAGTTTTTCTCCGTCAGGCACTTCGATCTCGATACTTTTGGGTCCTCGTATCCCATAAGCCGCCCGGTCAATTAACGACCGACCCAACGATGTGATCCATCGGTACTCATAGAAGAGTCTGATGATCCCGTTTTTGACATGAGGAAATCTTCGTGACAAATAGGGCCCGCACTTGGTGTGTATTGGCGTATAAAATAGGATATACCATAAAACTACAAAATACATAAAAAAAAAGGCTACCCGGCGACCCAAAAAACGAATCACACTATAAAAAAAACTGTGCTGCCAGGGTTTGCCGACACTTTGCGAGTTCCACTTTTTCATCCCGGATTCCTTTGTGCATTCAGAAGTGTCTTTTGAACATATAGCGACAACACAAAGACAACCGCTCCTGTGATAAGGGCCAACAGCGGACCGAGTATCAATGAACCAATAAACCACTCAAGCAGCCGCTCCAATCCCATATGCCCTAATTCCTTGAACGAGGCATCGGTTAAGGAGGAGGCGTTTTTGAATGTCAGAAAACTTCCAAATCGAAGAAAGTAGCCAATTTCAATACACACCGCCGGAACAATGGGGGGCATACATATCTGACTGGTCGCGATGGCCATGATTTTGTTTAATCGCAGCATTGAAGCGGCGTAGATGATTGCCAGCGTATGGCATGCGATCAAGGGAAGTGTCCCCAGAAAAACTCCTAAGGCCCCCGCCAAAGCTAATCTTGAAGGACGATGTCGGCTTGCCATGAGTTCTTTTATGATCTTTAAGGGGTGGCTGATCGTACAAAACGCCCCGTTTTCATACTGAATCTGAAGATGCGGCCAAGGCAAAAATGACCGTATCGTCAGATAGGTATTCAAGATCGTCAGCTTAACATTGTCCCTGAACTTTTGAAAATGAGAGATGCGTTCATCGGCCTGCGGGTAATAGACCTTCACAGGCGTTTCTTTGACAGGAACACCCGCCCACAAAGCACGCACGATGACTTCATCTTCGAATGCATAAGTATCGAACATATACTTCAAGTGCTGCAGCACAAATACAGGATAAGCACGAAACCCACTCTGGATATCCCTGACCTTGACACCTGTTTGTATCCGTACCCAAAAATTCCCGAATTCCCGCCCAAATCGAGAACTCAACGGGGCATTTGAAGATGTGAAATCTCTGACCCCCAGTGTAATCGACTCAGGATGGTCAGCTATCTCCCTGAGAAAATCGGGAATCTGTTCGGGGTAATGCTGTCCATCGGCATCCAGCGTAATGAGATGGGTCTTGTTGTTTTCGGCGGCATACTGGGCCGCCGTAAGAATCGCCCGGCCCTTGCCTTTATTGGAATCATGCCTGATCACTGTCACATCTAAATCTGAAACTGCCAAAGCCACATTGTCCCGACTACCGTCATCAACAACTAACACATCCAAGCGATGCTCAAGGGATCGTTTCGCCACATCATGAACCGTTTCGATGTGGTTATACACAGGAATAACAACTAAAACTTTTTCCTGCCAATCCATCTTCTCGATGGTATTCTGATTTTCAATATCTTTCGGGCAGCTCATATTATCGATGGCACATCTGATCCCAAATCAGCCCCTTGGCGTTAAACATTGTTTTCAGGGATTGGCTTATCATTCTACCTTTTTCCGGCGGGAAAACAAGATGCCTCTCTCGTCGCCATCGGTGAGTAATCATCTCATTCATTTTTCCCTGTTCTATCTCAGGAGAAAAGTAATACACCGGTTCAAACAATTCTTTATCCCCTCGGATGATTCCTTCAGCAACCGCGCGCGCAAAGAGCGGAGCGCCCGGATAAATCCGGATACCGGTATAGCCAAAGACGACACATTTCTTTAATTGCAGGCAATTCTCTATTCCCTCTTCAAGCGTCTGATAGGTTTCGTCAGGACCGCCAAAAATAACAAAATGCGCACAGGCCAACTCGGCGCCCGTTATGATTTCATTAGCCCGGACAACATCCGACCAATCAAACATCTTGTTTAAGCCGGCCAGAGCCGTTGTATTCGATGCGTCCGTCCCCAATTCAACAGCATACAGCCCGGACCGCTTACATAATTCAATATCTGACTGTGTCAGACGATAAGGTGTAAAATAGGCGGCCCATTGAATATCAAGTTCCTGCCGGACCATCGCTTCAACAAATTCCTTATAGTTCCCGGCAGGGTCATTAAACACCGAATCTGTAAAGAAAAAGTTCTGGCATCCATAATCTTTTCTCAGCCGACGGATTTCATCAAGGACATCTTCCTTATCACGATGGCGAAAACGACCGCCTTCCAGAGAGGGATAGGTACAGTAAAGACAATGAAAGGGACACCCCCGCTTGGTCTGAACGCCTATAAAACCGCTGTGCTCATTGTACCAGTGAACCATCTCGGGACAATACAACGCCCCTTTAATATCCACGTTAGGCAGAGGAATATCAGCACTATAGAGAACTCGGTCAACCGGCTCTGATTTTTGTAAGCTTGAAATCAGGTCGCACAGCGCCTTTTCGCCCTCTCCCACAACAACATAGTCAGCACCAGTCAGGTCAAGCAACATGTCAGGAACTAATGAAACAGCTGCCCCGCCAAGAATTACTACGGCTGATGTAATCTCCTTTAATGCCTTAATGCGACCTGCCAGCAATAAGAATTTTTCAGTATTATTAACACAGCCGCTTGAATCGAGCTCTTCATCAAGATTGCGAACTGAAACACAGATATAATCCGGCTCAAAATCCTTTGCGGATTCTATCAAATGATCATCATTTTGCCCCTGCATCAGATAATCATACAAATGTACGGCATGGCCCTGCTGCTCGGCACAGGCCGCAACAACAGCCATCCCCAGCGGATAAACCTCATAGGGATGGTTACAACAATTAAAGGAAATAAAAAAGAGCTTACTCATTTACACTTTTCGCCCGCCGCCGTGGTCGCTTGCTGTATCGTCTCAAAGTACCATCTTCGATTTCCTTTAACATGACCTGTTGAAACAGTTTGCCCATTTTCAGTTCATAGCCGGCGTCGGCATAAAATGTATCCCATGCATAATAGAACATTTCCTGCAGTTCATCGGGTGTCATTTTTAAGGGCTGAAAGACAACCTTGTCCGCTGTATACTCAATCCAGTTGTTGTGAAGGATCCGGCCGTCCTGTTCCATTTGATGGCGAATAGGAGAATGAGGAAATGGAGTCATAATCGTAAACTCAGCGATGTCAACCTGATTCTCACAGAGAAAATCGACCAGCCGTTTAATATAATCGACATCCTGATCATCTGTCCCTAAAATAATCGTCCCCTCAATACCAATGCCGACGTCTTTCAGCATCTTAATCCGATCGCGAATCACATCGGACGTATCAAACACGGCCTGGTAAACATACCAGCACCCTGCCTCAGCGGCCAGTTCCAAAACTTCCTTATCATATAAAATGGGATGTGAGACCCATTTCTTTTTCAAGGGCTTCATGGCCGTAAATAACTCGATAAGCCAATCGCGGTCCTGCGCGAGAGAATTGTCCACAATAAACAGGCGATTGTTATCGATCCCGTCCATTTCTTCAATCACTTTATCAACCGGGCGAGGACGGAATTTCTTCCCTCCAAGAAATCCGCTGCAGCAAGGAAAACAATCGAACTTACAGCCCCGGGACGCGTGCACGAGATCCAGCATCTGCACGCCACGATAATTGTACAAGTCTCTTTTCAGGATGTCTCTGCGGGCAGGTCCTACTTGGGCGACATCAGGTAAATCGCGGAGATAATCATAAACCGGCTTTAACTGTCCGTTTTTGAAGTCTTCAATAACGGTCTCAAAGCGGCCTTCCGTTTCCCCAATAAAGACTGAATCCGCATGCTGCGACACCTCTTCGCTGTGAAGAGTCGTAGAGATCCCTCCAAAAATCACAGGGACATTTCTGGCACGGAACTCGGCGGAGATCTCAAATGCCCTGGGAAGCTGACAGCTCAGCATCGTAGAGATTGCCACAAGGTCAGCATGTTCATCAAAATTGATCTCTTCGACATTGTCATCTTCAAAGACCACTTCAACATCCTCGGGGATGGTTGCGGCAAATACAACAGGACCATGCGGCGGAAGATGAAACTCCGTTTGCCGTTCCAGCTTGGGCCAGGATGGATAGATAATTTTTATTTTCATTCTGAAGACCTCGCAATTTGATTGTGTGTTATTATTTCGATACATTCAACTAAAGTGGTTACAGCAGTATCCTCATAGAGCAGATTCTCCCCGTCAAAAGCCAGAGGAGATGGTTCCGCTGCCTTCCGCATCACTAAAAAGACCGCCCCGGGACGAAATCCATTGCCGGTCGGATCCAGGTCGCATTCCACATCGCAATACCCGGCAACCACTTGTTTCGACAAGCCGCTGTATAAGCACTGTGCCCCAAAGAGAACGCCATTTAACATATCGGCAACCGGCTGACTGACGACCATGGCAGGACCGGTAAAGCCATACCGAATTGCAATCTCTCCTAACATGCAATTTGGCAGGGTATAAGCAAACAGGTTGGGGCTGGCCAGCAGGCCTGCCTGCGGCAACACTGTTTTGTAGTACTTGTGATCCACCTCCAGTGAACCATTGAAGGTAGAGACAATGATGGCCGTCTCAGCAGATTCTGCGTTATTGTCCAGACCGGCATCTTTTATGGCCAGCGAAGCAGCGATCAAGCCCGCCTTGCTATAACGATCCAGGCGGCCCCAGCGCGGATCAGGATCCGATGAACACAACTCCCTGCGCAGCGGCGCCAACTGCCCCTCGGGCATAGAAAATTCGTCGCCTTCGTTTATTTGGCCAGCACCCGAAACTGTGATCCAGCCCCCTCCGGCAATATCAAGATAAATTCGATTCATACTTTTTTGAGAACTAAAGCCGTGTTAATGCCGCCGAATCCGGAATTCACAGACAAGGCATAGTCACCACGAACGGTTTTCGGTTTAGTGGATACAGAGGAGGCGATCTTCGTTTCAGGTGTTTGCAATCCCGTTACCGGCGGAACGATTTGCTCCTGCAGCGAGCGTGCGGTTACAATCGCCTCAACCAGACCACAGGGGCCCAGAGAATGTCCGATTGCTCCCTTGACAGAATATACAGCCGGGATCTGATCGGCAAAGACCTGGCTAAAAGCGGTGATCTCCATCGCATCATTGTGAATCGTTCCGGTTCCATGCGCATTGATCGAAGAAATCTCCTGGGATGGAATCGACGCTTTTTTCAAAGCATGACCAATGGCCCGCTGCAGGCCCTGTCCCTGACGGTCCGGCGCGGTGATATGATGAGCGTCCGAAGAGATCCCCCAACCATTAATAGCACCCAGGGTTTGCCTCTGTTCTTTCGCGGCTCTTTGCTCACTCATTAAGACAATATAGGCCGCCGTCTCTCCAAGCATCAACCCGTCTCGATCACGATCAAAAGGACGGCTGGTATTCGGTGACATGGCTTTAAGAGCGGAGAATCCGGAAAAAACAAATTCTGACACCAGATCCGCTCCGCATACGACAACGCAGTCCGCCTGCTTATGCGTGATCATTTCCGAAGCCCATAAAATAGCCGTACTCCCGGAAGCGCATGCCGTGTTGATATTCCGGCCGGGCAAATGAAACGACCATCGCTGACGAAGAAGATCAACCATTGAGCAGGCCGAAACCTGCGGGCACTGCCCCCTCTCTACTGCACGTTCATGCAGTTCAATATTGTCTTTTGTTGTTGCTGTCAGCAGGACCATATCCGGAGTAATGTTGATCCGGCGTTGGCACAGCATCTCCAGCAATGCAATAAAACGCTGTCCATGTGGCACTTCATCCAATTCTGAAATGCACGCAGCCTTGTTATTGACATAATTTTCTGTTGAAAACCGTTCTACGGTCTTTGAGCCGCACTGACTTTCCAGCAACGACTTCCACAACACCTCATGTCCCGTCCCAAGACAGGTTACACAATCATAATCAACAATATGAACCGCGCTCAATCCAGCAGGCCTTTCTTCCACTTTTCCATAAAATCCACATAGAACGGAGGCGGAGCCAGCAATAACTCAAAATTTGAATCCAGCATGAGTTGAATCGTGTGTCCCGTACAAACAATCCTGCCGTTCTTACGAATTTTGTATTCAAAATTGATCCGAGCCGCTTCGGTCCAGTGGAGAATGGTGTCTATCTCGATTGTATCCTCAAAAAATAAAGGTTCCAAATGGTCGACACTCACCTGACGAATGGGAACGGGGATTTGATTTCGAATAAAATCGGAATAACTCACACCGTATTTGCGACCCAGTGCCACACGGGCCTCTTCAAAGTAACTGATATATCGACCGTGCCAAACAATCCCCATCGAATCGACCTCTTCAAAACGCACTTGGCGCTGAAGGGTTATTTGCAGGGGATCCGGATGGGTCGGATCAGATTGAAAATAGGACTTGCGCATTGTTTATTCCGTACTGACTGTTAATGTTAAATTAAAACTGCTCACCCGCTCGCCTTCCGATTCCAGAAGGCATTTGCAAAGTAACCCCTCGTCTGTCTCCTTGAGAGTCCATACCGCCTTAACAGAGATATCTGCGTTAATGACTTTCAGGAACTTGGCCCGGGTGATCTTTGCGATTTCAAGGGGCTGAGCGAGTTCTTCAGCGATTGATTCGCGAAAGAGCATGATTTGCACAACAGCCGGCAGTACAGGTTTGCCGGGAAAATGGCCCTGAAAGCCCAAAAAACTCTGAGGAAAAATATACTCCTTTTCCCATCCTTGATCTGTCTTCCGGATCGGCTGACGACTGCACATCTGAATATTTTTAACAAGTGTGTTCATTGCTCCGCCTTTTCTTTAACAGCCAATAACTCAAATAGGGTAAAAGCGTCAGAGCGCATAGCAACGATGGAACAATTCCGGCGGCTACGGTGGTTCCAATCGAATGCATGGATGGATGGCAAGCCAGCATTAATGAGCCAAAGCCCACACATGTTGTCAACCCGGACACCAGCACCGCATTACGGATCGCATCATCGCTCTCCGCTTCGACACTGCAAACAATAAATATGCCATAATCGACCGATAAACCAATGACAAGAATAGAGGCGACCATATTAAACAGGTTGATCTTCATGCCCAATGCGCTCACGGCCGCCGCCATGATAACAAGCCCAACCAGGACCGGGACGAAAGCCAGTAAAACCTTTTTGAAATCACGAAACAGCAGTAACAGCAAAATCATGATAATAACCACCGAACCACCAAAAAAACGGGTGAAGTCACGCACAGTCTCGTCATTTAGCCGATCACTGAATTTCCGGTTAGAGACCACTTTTACATCTAAATCAGCCCCTCCCAATAATGAAAATACCGAATCCTCATCCGGAATGAAGGTCAAGACCGCATATTGCCCATCTTTCAGTCTGGCCATAAAAGGCGAGGCCATCTTATCATTTCCCTCCCGTGCAAATTTATCCGGAGTAAAGGGTTGGGGAGGCCGGCCAAGCCAGGTAAAAAATGGCTCAAATGCATCTGAGGTAAACCCGCAAAAGCGGCCGCCTTCTTCCAAATCTTTCAGTAGTATTTGTTTTTGCTCTTTTTTGTTCCAAAAATTATCCCATCGCGCCAGATTTTCTTTTTGGGTTTCCAGCGAGGGAACCAGCGTGGCTAAGCTGAGAAACGACAGGTCTGCGTTTTGGGATTTCAACAGGCGAAAAAGATCGTCATTTTTCTGCAATGCCTCCTCTTCAGTCTGTCCGACTGAAAACAGAAGCGCCTGGTCTCTGATGCCTCCCCATGTGCTTCTGATTTGCAATTCATCACTTAGCACTTCATCTGGAATCATGCCGATGCTTCTAAGGGTCCCGTCAAACTCTACCTGGCTCGCCGGCACAAGTGAAACCAAGAAAATGCACAGCCAGACAAAGACCGCTGATCTTCGGGCATGCGGCAATGACAGTTTCCTTAGTGAAAGTACGGGTTTTTCCGG
Source organism: Planctomycetota bacterium (assembly GCA_039714335.1). Lineage (GTDB taxonomy): Bacteria > Planctomycetota > Phycisphaerae > Sedimentisphaerales > Anaerohalosphaeraceae > 4572-13. The sequence goes on along the minus strand of JBDLJN010000017.1, from coordinate 11,701 downwards.
CAAAAAGTGCGGCATCACAAACAGTGACAAAACAAAAGCAGCAAAAATCCCTGAAATCGAAAAGACAGCCAGTTGCCGCTGGCCGGGCAATGCAGAAAATAGCAAAACGGAAAAAACGCCAATGGTTGTTAATGCACAAAACGATAATGGTTTTGTTAAATCCGACAGCGTTTGCCGAGTATCAATGTCTTTTTTCTGCAATCCAAAGAATACATGCAGGCCAAAATCAGCCGAAATTCCCAGCAGAACAGCACCAAATCCAACCGTAATTGACGACACCTTGGGAAAACAAAGTCCTGCGGCGGTGATTCCTGTCAACAATGCGGCAAGCGGGACCAAAAAAACAATGGCCGCACGCCAGTGTCGAAGGAAAAGGATAAAAATAATTAACAAGCCCGTAACAGAAACAGCCAGCACACGCCTCAGGTCGCTCTGAATCGTCTCAGCATTCGCCACCGTGTATCGATGCCCGGATATCACCGAGCAGCCGACCCCCTCAGGGACATATTCATCAAGCGTTGCATATAATGCATCAAGCAGCTCTCTGCTGCCCTTATAATCTGTTATGGATACATCCGTTTCGGCAACAATCAACAAATGTCTGCTGTCGGCAGAGAGAAAATAATCGCTTTCAGCAGAAAAACCGGATACCAGGTTTAACTGCTGTAATTTGCCCAGTAACAATTCGCGAAACGCCAACGGATCCTGTAAAAGAAAGTCCTTCAGGATAACACTTTCCGGGGAATGCAGGATGCGGATATTCTCTTGTAATTGTCGCTGAATAGCGGCAGGCGCTATTTTTTCCTTGATCGACTTGATATCCGCGTTATTAGCAAGGCAGGGAAAATGCTCATAGATCCATGCAAACAGTTGAATTTTCTGTTCCTGAGAGATTCCGCAAACCACCTGCTGGAAATACGGGGGCTTGAGTTGGCCTGTAATTCTGTCAGCGGCCTCTTCCAGAACCCCTTCCGGGCCGTTCGGGTTCGTCACCTCCAGAGAAATAAGAATATTTCTTGAAAAGGGAGCGTAACTGAATAACTCAAAGTCCTCACGAAAATGCCCGTCTTTATCCGGCAGCATGGATCGAATATCACTGCTGAAAGAAAGCGTCAGGCAATACAGACCCATGGCCAGGAAAATCAATACAACAACACTCAGGAGGGCCCAGCGCCGCGTATGCCAGAAATCATAAGATCGGACGACAATATGTTTGCAAATATTCATCTATGATCAAAGGCGTCAGTTTTTTGTTATTCGGAATCTGAATTGAGCCATATCTTCAATGTCGCCTCCAAAACAAGTGCCTGACCCTGAAAGACTCTGCCGGAAGCAATATAAAAACTATTAAATGTTTCCTCTGTTCGGATCTTCACCAAAAGAGTTTTTTTCGCATACGCATCACCATGGAAAATGGCCTTTGAAACGCCCACAAGAAAACCTTCGGACACATCGTTCCCCTCTGAAAGGTCTTCATGCCCCCTGGCCGAAGCATAACTCTGGGCAATTAATTCAAGTAACATCAAACGGTCTATCTTGCCCTCAGCATCCACAAAGGGAGAGTCATCGGAGAAGGTCGCCTCTGTCTGACCGGTTGTGCCATCCGAGACAAGGAGACGCTCCACAACACACATCGGCTTTTCATGCGGGAGCAATCTATCCGCATTGGTGGGCAAATCCATCATCCTGTTCCCTTCCAGAAAATTTCCAAGTTGTCAAACAATTGACTGGAAAATAACCGTTTACGCAATTTCACAAGGTCATCATGAAAAACGCGGCGATCATCATAGACTTCAAACTGCTCGGCGAGCGTTTGGTAGATTTTCTTTGTGGCATACCCCATGGTTTCGGCATTCCGGAACGACAGGGCCTGCAAGTCGGCCAGAATTTCCAGGGTGATCACATGTTTGGCGTTACTGACAGAACGGTAGGCCTTGCGAGCAGCAACCGTTCCCATGCTGACCACATCCTGATTCGAAGCATTACACGAAATCGAATGCACACCCACCGGATTTGCAAGCTGCCGATTTTCAGCGGTTGTCGAGGTGGCCAGGTATTGAGCTCCCATGAAGCCCATATTCAACCCGGGTGTTCCGGAAATTAAATGTTCCGGCAAGCCCTCATTGAGCTTTTTATCCAGCAATTTATTGATCCGTCTTTCGGAAATATTGCAGAGCGTTGATACAGCCATACATAACGAATCCATTTCGTACGCAATGCTCTGTCCATGAAAATTACCTCCATGGATAATCTTTTTCTTCTCCGGAATAATAATAGGATTATCATTGGACGAATTCGCTTCGCATTCAATTGTTCGAACGCCCTTTTCGATGGCTTCATAGACCGGTGCTAATATCTGGGGAGTACATCGAATGGAATAAACTTCCTGCACATTAATACTGGTTTCGTAAACCAGGCCATCGGTCGCTTCCTGACGAATCAGATCATGCATATTTTCGCGCAGTGTGATATTCTCTGAGCCGCGATAGAGATTGCGAATCATCTCAGCGATCTTGACCTGTCCCGGGTGCGGCTTAACCCGATGAAGGTCCTCATCGAACGCATCGTCGATCCCGCCAAAAATCTCCATTGCAAAAGCCGCCGTTACACAGCCGATATTCAGTAATTTGCGAGCCCCAAAGAGTACAAAAGCCGAAAGTGCCGTCATTACGCTGGTTCCGTTCATCAAGGCAATACCTTCCTTAAAAGTCAGCTTCACGGGTTTTAAGCCGGCCGACTTCAGGGCCTCTTTAGCGTCGGTCAATTGCCCCCGAAGAAAAACTTTGCCCTCACCGATCAGGGCTAAGGCCATATGAGCCAGGTGGACCAAATCGCCCGATGCTCCAACGCTGCCGTTGCTGGGAACATAAGGCGCAATGCCCGCATTTATCATTCCTTCAAGCAGTTCCAGGACTTCAACCCGAATACCGCTGTATCCTTTAACCAATGCGTTTAGACGAACAACTAAAGAAGCCAATGCGATGTAATGCTGCAACGGTTCTCCTAAACCGGCCGCATGACTGCGAATCAAATTCAACTGCAATGCCGACAACTGATCGTCATCGATGATCTTATTACACATAGGGCCAAAGGATGTATTAACCCCGTAGATAATTCGCTTTTGTTCGATCTCTGCGGCAAGAAACGCCCGGCTTTGCTGACAGCGCTTCACCGCTGACTCATCCAGCGAGACATGTTTGTCTCCGACCCCGACTGCAACAATCTCATCAATGGTTAGATCGTAACCGTTAAGTACCACTTTGGCTTTAGAAGCAAGTGTCATATTTTTTACAAATCTCCCAAAAAAGTTATACTCATCATTTGATTCGCGCCGAATTGTTCTGGATACGATTGTCAAAAAATGTAACCGCTTTCCGTTTCCCTTCCGGAAGTGTCTTTGCGGCAACCTCGGCAACGGATCTCACTTCAACTTCCGGCTTCACTCTGATGTATCCACGCAGTTTTTCCGCAATTGATGGCGCTGGCAATGATACCCCCCTCTCGACTCCCACAATCACACGAACGGACTCGGAGAGTTCATATTCTCCACCGACTTCAAGATAATAATTTTTAACTCCATGAATCCCCTGCAACACGGAAAAGATGGCATTCGGATAAACCGTTGTTCCCCGAATTTTCATTTTCTGTTGTTTCCGGCCGACAATGGGGCTTAGGCGGTAAGCTTTTCTACCGCACGGACAGGGGTCTGTGTAATAAGTCGCGATATCGCCGGTGCAATACCTTAATAACGGCATCCCCGTCACCTGCAATGGCGTTACAACAACTTCTCCGAACTGTCCGGGTAATATAAAGTTCCCATTGTCATCCAGAATTTCAACGGTAATGAGTTCGGGGTGATAATGCCCGCCCCTGCACGCGACGCAATCGGTAAATGAAGTGGCCATCTCTGTGCTTGCGTAGGTCCCGACAATATCACAACCCCACAACTGTCTCAATCTGCGGCCAAGTTGAGAAAGTTCCAAGTCCGTCGTTCGAACAGGCTCTCCGATACAAATCAGTGTTTTAACGCCAAGATCGGAGGGATCCCATCCCTCGTTTTGAATCGCCTCGCCCATGAGAACCGCTTGGGATGGAACGCAAACGATTATACTCGGATGGTGTAACAATACCGATTGGGCTAATACCGACGGATTTCCTGAACCGGTTCGAATGGCCCGGGCGCCAAGTTGTCGGACGCCTTCAAAATAAGCCAATCCCGCCATGAAACATCGCCCCAGCGCACAGGCAATCATAACGCTGTCTTCTGCGGTTACTCCGGCGGCGGAAAAAGAGATTTTCTCGTTATAGCCAACGCGTTCAAGATCAGAGACAGTTTGCAGCAATGAGACCGGCTTTCCCGTCGTTCCGGATGTCTGGCAAGTATCTATGATTTCGCGTTCAGGCACACAAAGAAAGTCCTGTGTAAAGCATTCCAGGTCCTCCTTTGTCGTACAGGGCAACAAATTCAAATCGTCTATACTTCGAATTCGTTTAAGATCGATCCCCATCTCATCAAATCGGCGGTGATAAAAAGGAGACCGCTCGTAACAATATGCGATATGTTCCCGAAGCAGTTGCGCATTGAGCACCGCAATTTTTTCCTGCGATTCAAATTCGATGGCACTGTTTATCTGCATTCGCGATCATTTTCCATTCGTTCAATTGCATCCGCCATTTGCTGATGAACATCTTTCCGCATATCCACATGAGCCCTTTCGCCGGAATACGCGTCAGGAAAAACCGGAGACAGAAGTTTTAATTTGATCTGAGCGGGTTTCATCCACCATCTTCCCGGGGGCTGAAGTTCGTATGTTCCGGTCACACACAAGGGTAGGACCGGCAGGTTCAACTCCGTCGCCAGCTTAAATGCACCTGAATAAAACCGCCTGAGCTTGCCCGTTCGAGACCGATGCCCTTCAGGAAAAATGATCATGTAATGTTCTTTTTGTTTAACTTTCTCCGCAGCGGCCACGATCTCTTCCCAAGAGGAATCTTCCATGTTAAGGTAGTCTGCGGTACGCATAAAAAAAGAATACCAGAACATGCGAAACGGCCACGACCTCAAACAGATATTAATATCAAATACGGGCAGCAGGCTCAACAGGTAGGTGTCAAAAAAAGAAAGATGATTCACCACGATGATGCCCGGATTTGGCATCTGTTCATGATTCAGATCACAACACTGCAAGCTAATAAAGGGACGAAAAATCAGCATGCACCCCCTGCCGTAAATCCAGACAAACCAGCGCATAATTTTGACAACCAGCCGGCCGGTTGCCATTCTACAAATCCACAATGCGGGCAAAGCAATGAGTGAACCCATCAGGGTCCAGAGCACAAGAAGTGGATAGACCCAGAAATTCATCAGTACAATTCGTATCATATTATTTCGAAAAATCTAATCTCGTTTGCCGATGACATCTCCCCTTAAGAGCAACAAAACCCTACTTCAGCTCCTCAGCTTCTAATTGCTTTTTCTTGTTGAGAATCAGAGTGTGGAGATCGCCAAGCGTACGAATTTCCCGAACATTGGGATCATCGCGAAGCTTAACGTCAAAAGCATTTTGTAAAACGATAACCAAATCGACAAAATCAAGACTGTCCATTTCTAAATCATTAACTAATTGAGCTTCGGGGACCATCGCTTCCGGATCCAATTCAAACTCTTCGACCATACTGTCATTAATGATTTTAATAACCTCTGCCTCTGTCATAAACTATTCTCTCCTGATAACGATTGTTGAATTAATGCCGCCTAAGGCAAAACTATTTTTTAGAACAGTCCGGGAAGGAACCTCCTGAACCGAACGAACAAATGTGATCCCATCGCACTCGGGATCCGGAGTCTCCAGGTTGCGTGTGGGAATTAGCTTATCATAATGCATCATTTGAATACAGGCAACCAGTTCCAGCGCCCCGCTTGCCGCCATGGTATGGCCGATATGACCTTTCAAGCTGCTGACAGGAGCCTGTTTGCCAAAAACCGCACGAATCGCCTGGGCTTCTGCAATGTCTCCCTGTATTGTCGCCGTTGCGTGGGCATTGACATAATCGACTTCCGCGTTGCTTATGCCCGCTTGCGCCATTGCACCATTCATGCACTCGATCATTGTCTGACTGTCCGGATTCGCAAGGTCTTCCGGGGAAGAAAGCGTTGCAAAACCAGTAACTTCGGCCAGTATATTTGCATTTCGTTTTTTTGCATGCCCCCACTCTTCCAGGATCAAAACCCCGGCTCCCTCAGCACACACAACACCGTCACGATGAACATCAAAGGGACGCGGAGTCTGTTGCGGTTCGCTATTAAAGTCGCATGACGCCGCATGCATAATATCAAAAACAGCGGTTGCCAAAATATGATGCTCATCGGCGCCGCCGCAAAACATAATATCCTGATGTCCGGCGGCAATCGTCTCATATGCCAAGCCAACCGCCAGAGTCCCCGATGCACATGCCGCCGAGGGCGATACGATTCTCCCCCGAATTCCCAACGCCTGGGCGGTATTGGCCGCACAGGAATGGTTCATCGTCTTAAAAAACATCGTCGATTTGACATTTTCAATGGAACCTGTTTGATTCAATTCGCTAAAAAAGGCCTCACTTTCCGCAGAACTGCCCGTGGTAGAGGCAAGACACAACCCCGTCATGCGGTCTTTGACTTGCCCTTCAGACAAATCCGACATCTGGATGGCTTCAAGGGCGGCAAGACAGGAATACATCGACATCGGCGACATAAACCGTCTCTTTTTACGAGGAATAATGCTCACATCAATGTCGGGGACCGTTGCTGCGACACTGCTGCGCAGTCCCCCCAAGTGTGTCATTTTGGGGATGACCCGAACCGCCGAATCCCCGGCGACAAGGTGTTCCCAAAGACACTCGACACCTGCCCCAAAAGGCGAAACCGCCCCGATCCCTGTGATGACAACACGCCGCCGACTCATGACTCCATCGTTTCCCTGTAATCTTCACCTGTGATTAACGCTGCACTTTGAAAACCGGACAACATCGCCCCCATAACGCCGGTGGCCAGGGTTGCCTGTCCCGATAAGTACAGCCCTTTGATACGTGTTCGCGGCAGCAGCGGCATATCAGAGAGTTGATGTTTTGCACCATATAAACTGCCGTGCGGAGCGTTCATATAATCTCGGAATGTCAAAGGAGTCGCCACATCAATGATGTCCAGCTCCCCTATGATGTCCGAACAGTTCTCCATTGCTTTATGGAGTATGGTCTCAGCGATCCGTTCTTTCCAGTCACTATAAGCAGAACTCCGATTGCCAACTCCGGATGCCTCCCACACCTTCATATCCTCGTATTTCCATGGACAAATAATCGATATTCCTTCCGTATCGCGATCTGAAATGGAATGACTGATAAACAGGGGACGGTTGCCGAACTCTGAAGTATCAGCATAAAGACCAGGAAATAAAGAATGCGCCAGGATAAGGGTATTGAAGTCCGTTTTGCTGCATGCCTTTTTTCTTTTGCAATAAAGAACAACTGCAGATGTCGTATCCTCCAGTTCAACCAGTCGATTCCGATAGATAGGCCGAAACACATCTTTCGGCAGCATCGTTATAAGTAAACGGGGGTGCGCCGTATAAATGCAATTTTCACATTCAATGACATTTCCATTTTCTAAATAAACTGCCTTGACGGTCTTGCTGTCATTGAGTCGGACCTGGTCAACCGCACTGTTCGTATAAAGGTCAATACCATTGTTTTTCAATTCTTTATCAAATGCCTGGGCGATCGCATGGCCGCCATTATAGATTTGCTGACTCTGGTCATAGTATCCCCCGGTGATCATCGAGTGATACTGCAGGGAAGTTTCATCCGGCCATGACCCATAGAGAACCGCATGAATGCTTAAAAGAGTCTGCAGGAGCGGCGACTTGAAGTTTTCCTGCAAATAACGGCCTAATGACAAATCGGCATTTTCAAAAAGCCTCGCAGGGTCCAGGACCACTGTAAACAATTTACGCTGGATCTGGTCCACCAGATGCCTGAGGTCGCTGATATAACATTTAATCGCATTTGCTTCATCCGGAAATGCCTCAGTCAGCTGGACCATCAAATCCTGTAATGTTTCACCAAACTGAAACTTGAATCCCGAAGGAACATGGAAGAACAAATCTCCGGAAGTCTGCCCGTTTTCCTTGATTCGAAGATGCGGCAGGATTCCCAATCTTTCAAAAAGCCGGGCAAGAGCGCACCCCTTTCCCAACATTGCGGCATAATGAAATCCCGTATCAAAGTAGACGCCGTCCCGCGTGAATCCTCGGATCGTCGGAGCGATTGCCGGAGCTTTCTCCACGACTGCCACTTTTCGGCCATTCTGAGCCAGAAGGATCGCAGTGGAGAGGCCGGAAACTCCGGCGCCAATGACAATGTCGTCATACTTCATATCGAACAATCACGCTGGAGTTGGTCCCGCCAAAACCAGCGGAGTTGCATAAGGCCGTTTCGGGAGGAATATCAACCGATTCTGTGACAATATTCAGGATCCGGGTGTCATCATCCGGACCGCTGAAGTTAATGTTGGGCGCCGTAAATCCCTGATTAGCCATAATCGTTGTGTAAACAACCTGCCCCGCTCCGGCCATCCACAGTTCATGACCACACATCCCTTTTAACGATGAAACGCGGGGCTTCGATTCTCCGAACAATGAATCGATAGCCATCGCTTCGACTTTATCACCGACAGGGGTGGAAGTGGCATGAGCACAAATATAATCGATGACGCCGGCCTCAATGTTTGCCTCCCGAAGAGCCATCTGCATCGCCCTCTGGATCCCCTCCACTTCAGGAGCCGAAAGGTTCGATCCGTCCGATGAAAAACCGTAACCGCAAACCTCTCCTAAAATGGTTGCGTTTCGCTGCTTCGCAGTATCATAATCTTCAAGAATAACCGCCGCCGCCCCGCCGCCGGGCACCAGTCCGTTACGATCATGGGAGAAGGGCCGGGATGCTTCTTCGGGCCTGTCGTTATACGTCGAAAAGGCATCCAATGCATCAAAACTGCACATCGACTGCCAGTTGATCTCTTGGGCTCCCCCACAGATAACGCGTATCTGTTTGCCGCTGCGAATCAGGTCCGCGGCCTGTCCGACCGCATGACCGCTGCTGCTGCAGGCCGAACTGATCGTCCAGCACGCCCCTTTTGTTTTCAGTAGAACATTCAGGTTCATCGTGATGTTGGATGTCATCGACTGAAAAATATACCCGCTCCCCAATCCACCGGTATCCCTGGCCTCTTGGGTAAGGGCGGCCTGTTCATAAGACGCCAAACAGCTTGAATCGCAGCCAAAGATCAAACCGGTCATCTCATTTTGCAGGTCCTCCACATCCAAGCCCGCCTGTTCGATCGCCTGCAGAGAAGCTGTATAGCTCTGTATCCCGAACAGGGTCATCGTTTTTCGCATTTTGCGACTCACATGCCGGCGGGGGTCAAAATCTTTGATGGCCCCTGTCAGGCAGCCGCGAAAACCGAGTTTTTTTCTTTCCGCATCAAAGACAATTCCCGAACGCCCCTGATACAGGGAATCCGCAATGGTCTGCCGATCACAGCCCAAACAGGAAATCGCTCCAATACCGGTTATAGCAACTCGATTCATAGATTTGATAAGTTCTTCTATTTTTAACGCAAGTGACGAGTGTTCATTCGTGGTTCTTTAGTGCCTACATATAAACGCCGCCGTTTACACTGAATACCTGCCCCGTAATATAACCCGCCTGCTCCGAGCATAAATAGCTGACCATCGAAGCCACTTCCTGAGCGGTCCCCATGCGGCCCAGCGGTATCGTCGGGAGGATCTTGTCCAGCGGCAGCTCTTCAACCATTTCCGTTTCGATAAAGCCGGGCGAAACGGCATTGACCAGAATGTTTCGGGCCCCAACCTCTCTGGCTAATGATTTTGTCGCACCGATCAGGCCTGCCTTCGCCGCCGAATAATTCACCTGCCCCGGCATCCCCGCCTGGCCGGATGTCGATACAATATTGACAATCCGGCCCTTTCGCTTGCGGATCATCGTGCTGATCACAAGACGCGTGACATTAAAAAAACCGCCAAGATGAACATCCAGCACATCCTGCCATTCGCGCGTTTCCATCCAAAAGAGCATGTTGTCCCGTGTGAATCCCGCATTGTTGATCACCGCAAAAGGCGTATCTTTTTCCAATACCGGGCCCAACACTTCCTTTACGGCATTTTCATCGGACACATCAAATTGAAGCAGGGTGCAGGTCTTTCCCAGTGCTTCGATTTGCCCGGAAACCGCCTCGGCACCCGCGGTATCACTGCGATAGTTAAGCCAGATGTCAAACCCGCTGCGAGCAAGATCAATCGCAATCGCAGCACCAATCCCCTTACTGGCACCTGTGACCAGCGCTATTTTGTTGTCTTTGCTTTTATCCATCTTTTTCTGTCACCGACTCAACAGCTAACAATACTAATATCCACTAGAAACAACTACGCCATCTTTGAAAGTAACATAGTAATTTCCAAAGCGATTCGCCCAGTATTTCCAAGTATCAAAATCTGGAGAAGGAGTGTCGTGAGGACAAGGATACCCAAGGGCAATCATGACCCCTTTCTTGGTCATACCTTCGTAGGGTCTTCCTTCGGATATCCCTTTTCGATCGACTTCCGAAAGACCGCCATAACTGACCGGTGTAGTAGAAAGAATCAGGTCAAGATACTCTGAAAGACTCTTACCATTAAGAAATTTACTCTTTGACAACACATTAATCGTCTTTCCAGACTTTGGGTCAATCAAGCTATATCCGCTCTTCCAAGGTTTAACCTTAACAGGGGATCCATAAGGCAACACCCTGTGTTCCGGAACTTTTGTCCAGTTGGCAACTGAACCGCGGACTTCACCTTTTTCCGTAGTATAATGAAAATTATACTTGGTATAGTAGGTTGCTCCACTTGCACTTTGCTTCAAAGATTCATTACATCCTGTAATTGCCGCAACGCTAACAGCAATCAGCGCATAGACTACACTGCTCATTAATCGTTTTTTCATTTCTTGTCCCCTTTCATTTTAAATTCCTGCTTCCAACGATCCCCGACCGCCGGGGGTATCCAATAGCCGTATTTCAGAATGGTACCCTTCTTTATAACTCTCTATATCAAGACAGTCAAGCTCTCTTTTATTTGCAATCGTGGCTCGATAGTAAATTGTATCGTTTTTTACACCAATCCATGCTGGATTGTCATGATTTATGACAAAATATCCTGTTGTTCCCGCCAGTTGATCTTCCATCTCCAGCCAAAGCGAATCATCAAGCCGGTTCCGGCGGACACAGCAATCATTGTCAGAAGGCCTGCGGTACACGATCAGCAGGTCATTGAGTACGCTTTTGGACAAAAAGGACTCGGGTATTTTTGTATTATTTCTTAATACCGTAAATTGCCCGTTCTCCCACAAAGCCGAAAATAAGGTAATCCCTGCATTGCTGAATCCCGCGATATAGATACTGTCGCCTTTTTGCTGAGTAATTCCATTACAGGTAAATTCCGCATTTTTTCGACGGAACCAATAACGGTACCTCATCGTGCTTGCTGTCTTAAAATTAAAGGCCTCAGCAAATCGCGTTGTGTCCAACTCTTCGCATGGGCCAAGTTCGACATCGGGAAGCGATCGGCACCCCGCCAACCCCAACATGGCAAGGAGGACAATTAAAAAGGAC
>JBDLJN010000016.1:0-28697 GCA_039714335.1 Planctomycetota bacterium | reverse complement strand
ATCTTTGATGTCATGAATGTCCAACTCTTCGATAAACACGCCGACCTCCAGCGCGTCTTTCAATGTAGCGTCTTCCCCGCTCCCCTGTGCAACCAGGTCGACGTACAACTGGGCCAGCACCGGATTGGCAAAAACGCCGGGCGTGTCATCAACGACCGGATCTACCAGGCCATACTTGACAATCAGGTTGGCGACAGAGTCTGTGTGCCTCTGTTCGGATGCGCTGATGTTAAGGAAGATCGGCGTACCCCACACTTCATACAGGGCCAGATAGACATCCCGGGCCAGCTTTTCCTCCTCACGCAGGAAGATCAGGTCCGATGCCTCTTTGTCGCTCAGGACAGGGGTGGAACCGCCGCCTTTGCCGCGGCCGCCTTTGGCCGACAGCGAACCGGCGACACAAGCCAGAATAACCATTGCGATAAGAACATGTTTTGCTTTCATAACTCTTCTCCTAATAAAGGTTAAAAAATCTTTGAGTTATTGTTACGGACTGCGGGGGGGGGATGTTCATAACAAAATAGGAAACATCCCCAATAGACGTCGCCTACCTATTTAATATGAAAACTACGAAACAGACAGTGTATGGTCCGGTAAAACACTTATTTTTTGAAAAGAAATCAAATTTTTATCTTGCCTTTTGTTCGCCGCGGTGGTAAATTGAACAGACGATCCGCCTCTTGGAGAAAACATCGACCGCGACGAGTGGTGATGAGTCGACTGACGTTCGATGAAATCGAGGTGAGAAAAGATGAAGGCTGCATTTCTTAGAGTTGTATTTCCCATATCCCACCCCGTGTAAAGTTTGTTAGCAGTCGGTCTGCGCGTGCAGTCCGTGCGTAACATAGTAACCTTTATGTGGAGGATAGAACAATGAAACGCAAACACATCGTAGTCGTAACACTTATTGTATGGGCGCTGGCATCAACGGCGCTGGCCGCAGCGGTCAATGGCGGCCACCTGGACGAATTCGGCATCCTGCTGAAAGGCGAGAACGAGTTCGTCGAGGGCTGGGGAACGGGCTGGAGAGATCCTAAAACAGATATGCAGTGGTTTCTCTACGACCAGGACCCAGATCAAGCCAATCCGTGGTGGAACCAATGGTTCTATGATGACCCGCCGACCTGGGATCGTATGAAATACATCAAATACACCTTTTCTGTCGATCCGATGTTGGTCCCGAACCTGACCGATCCAAAACTCCGTATCAATGTTGCCCTGAACTGGAGCAACATGAAGTATGAGCCAACCGGTCCCGATGGCCGACCCCCGATGCCGGGCGAGGAATGGGCCATCGAACGGTTCTCGATCCTGCCGCAGGATGTTATCATTGTTCCCGGCCAGCCAATTACTTTTACAGATGAGTATATCATCCCCGACTACAACCCCGAATGGGTCTCCATCGATGTATTCGTCTGGGCGCAGGGCTTTGGCGTTGACGGCGAGTTGGTTTCGATCCCGGTCACGATTGAGGGCGATGTCTATCACGAGTGCCGCATTCCCGAACCGGCGACGATGGTCCTGCTGGGCTTCGGAGCGCTGGCGCTGCTGAAAAAGAAGTAGCCCGTTGATCATCTGTCCCCGGACTGCGATGCCTGGCGGCAATGGGCCGCGAGCCACGGCCCGGGGATGTTTTTGCGGCTTCAGTTGGCATCGACGCACAGGCCGCGCGGCCTGTGTGCAACCTGTTAATTTTATATGGAGGACAGAAAAATGGTGAAAATATTATTATGTGTATGTTTGACAGCTGCTGTCTTGATCATTACGCAGGCATCAGCAGCGGTTGTTCCGTTTGGTGACGGCGGTGCCGGGCTGCAAGCAGCCCTGGACAACATCACCATGGGTCCCAATCCGGGCCTCAGCAGCACGAATGTCCTGACCGACGGACTTTCGGACGGTGCCGACTCGACCTGGTCGATCCATGGCGCAGGCGGGTCCGTGGACACCCTTATCGTTGAGGTTGCCCAGTGGGTGAACCTGAACACGTTTGGGGTTTACGATGCGGCTCATCCAGCCAAGAGGGTGCAGATTTTCGGCGGCGGCGCGTCAAGCGGTTCCCAGTCCCTGTTGTCTATTTTGGCTGATGGAAGTGTTATCGTCAATTTTATGGATACCGGAGTGGATTTCGCGGGCAATGCATTCGGCTTTTATATCGATTCCACACGAGCCCCTCAGCCCTGGACCGGAGGCGTTTGGCACAGTGATTCGGTACTGAATGTTGACGGCGCCGACCATATGGCTGCCTACCAAGGCAAGGGCATCGATACCATTCAAATCCTGCCCTATGCCGCCGGCATTTGGGGTGTCGATGAGTATGTACTTGCCTTTGAAGATCTTCACCGCATGCATTGGGGAAATCAGAACGGTATAAACGACGGATTTCCCGAGTGGAGCGACACGGAACCGGATTTTACTGACATGGTTGTCATCGTTGAATCCGTGGTCCCCGAGCCGTCGACGATGGTCCTGCTGGGCTTCGGAGCGCTGGCGCTGCTGAAAAAACGACAATAAACGCAAACAGACTCAGGCCGCGCGGCCTGTACGTAACCTATTAACCTTTATGTGGAGGATAGAACAATGAAACGTAAACACATCGTAGTCGTAACACTTATTGTATGGACGCTGGCGTCAACTGCGCTGGCGCTCAACGGAGTCCATCGTGACGAGTTTGGGATTGTACTGGAAGGCTACAACGTGCTTATCGAGGGCTGGGGTACCGGCTGGAACGGTGGCGAGTGGAACTTGTACGACCAGGCCCCAACAGTCCCTTCTGCCTGGTGGAACCAGTGGTTCTACGACGACCCGCCGGATGACGCTCGCATGAAGCATATCGAGTATGGTTTTACAGTGATTCCGTCGCAATCTATAGATGCAGCCGTGTCCACCTACAATATCAATGTGGCTGTCGCCCTGAACTGGAGCAATATGGGCTACCCCGAAACCGGTCCTGACGGCTCACCTCCGATGGCGACCCAGGAACAGTACATCGAGCGGGAAATCGTTCTTTACGACGATGACTTTCTCCCGAATATGGCGTATGAGTATCTTGGAGAGTATGACATCCCCGATTACAATCCCGAATGGGTCTCCATTGATGTCTGGGTCGAGGCCCGGGGCTGGAATACATGGACGGATCCGGCTACCGGAATGACCTATACCGAGGAATTCCTGCTGCCGGTCGAAGTCTCCGGGTGGATCGAGCATGTGTGTCTCATCCCCGAACCATCGACGATGATTCTGCTGGGCTTCGGAGCGTTGGCTCTTTTGAAAAAGACGTAACGCGTATTTATTATTCCCCCGGACCGTGATGCATAGCGGCAATGGGCCGAGCCACGGCCCGGGGCATCTTTACGGCTGCATACTCACCGTGTCGTTTACCGTTTGCACGGCAGTTCGGCCGGTGTACGCCTACAATGCGAGAGGAGTAAAACAATGAAACGAGTATTAACATTAATGTTGTCAGGAGTCCTGGCAATGGCCGTTGCGGCGAATGCGAATACGGTCATCTATGGCTGGGAAGACGGCGGAACTGTTTTGGGTACTTACGAGAGCAACATAACGAATATCGCCAATGTTTCAAGCGGTGTCATGACCGGTACGGGAACGATCGTCACTCCCCAGTCCGGCTCAGGGATGCTGACGGCGACGGAGCATCCTCACTATGGGACGCCTCAGCTTTTCCTGGCATTTATTACCGGCTTAACTGACGGGGATATTGTTGATGCCAAATTCTTTGGATTCGATGAAACCGAGAGTTTCATGCCTTCTTTGAGAATTTGGGGACATTATGCGCTGTCCGGCGATGTTACCAGCTATATGGGGTCTGCCGGTGGGGATTCCGCTTACACCGCCGGTACCGGGTGGAACTCGGTCAGTCACAGCTGGACATTTGACTCGGCCATCGGAACGCGGGACGCTTTAGTCATTGAAGCGCGGCTGTACAGCACCCCCATTACAGATGAAGATGCGAGCACCGCCTTTTTCATTGATAATCTGACTGTTGTCGCTCCGGACCGTGCGACGATCTTTTTACCGGTCCCCGAACCGACGACGATGCTGCTGCTGGGCTTCGGAGCGCTGGCGCTGTTGAGGAAAAAGTAACAACTGGTTTTATACTCCCGTCCCGGACGGCAGTGTCGCCTTCGGCCGCGGTCCGGGGATTTTAATGTGTTGGGGATCGATGCCTGCAAGCAGGCCGCGCGGCCTGTGCGAACGGACACCGACAGGAGCAGAAAACAAAGAAAGGAAGGCGATACAATGGCCACGTTAATTTCATTGGATGAACTGATCGACGCGGCGGTCACGGCCGAAGGTGTTGCCCGCAAGGTGTACCTCGGCTTCACGCACCGATTCATGCAGTGCCCGGATGCGGCGAATTTCTGGCAGACGATGGCCGATGACGAAAGCGACCATGCCCGGATCCTGAAAGATATTCGTCAGCATGTCTCGGCTGAAGAACTGGCCTCGCCGGTTGATGCCCGCCTGGCCGACAAGGCCCATGACCTGCGCAGCCTGAACCCGCAGGCACTGGTCAATTCGATTACGAATCTGGACGACGCCTATCAGATCGCTTATGACCTGGAGTCATCGGAGGTCAACACGGTTTTTAATTTTTTAACGATCCGCTTCTTGTCAACGGATGAAAGCTATGATATCATTACTGCGACCATCGACCGGCACCTGCTGCGTCTGGCCGAGTTCACGCGTACCTTCGGCGACGCCGAACAGTGCAGGCAGA
This sequence comes from Planctomycetota bacterium, assembly GCA_039714335.1. Taxonomy (GTDB): domain Bacteria; phylum Planctomycetota; class Phycisphaerae; order Sedimentisphaerales; family Anaerohalosphaeraceae; genus 4572-13. Next base: position 23,959 of record JBDLJN010000016.1, on the reverse strand, counting down.
TCACCGTGTCCGCGTGAGGGTCTTAGAGCGTGTTTCAAAAGACAGGAGAGATTATGGCCCAACTGATTACATTTAGCGAGCTGATCAATGCGGCGATTGCCGCTGAAGACGCTGCACAAAGGGTGTACCTGGCCTTTAAGGCCAAGTTTCTGAATCGCATGGATGTGGCGGAATTCTGGCAGGCGATGGCCGACGACGAAAGCGACCATGCCCAGATCCTGGCGAGTATCCACGGGCGTGTGCCGATCGAAGACTTAACAATGCTGGTCGGTGTCGAAATGGCCGAAAAGGCGTACGAACTGCAGGGGTTGAATGTTCAGGAACTGATCGACTCGGTCAGCAACCTCAACGACGCCTACGAGATCGCCTATGCCCTGGAATCCTCTGAGGTCAACACGGTGTTCAACTTTTTAGCGATCCAGTTTTTATCGACCGACGAAAGCTATGTCATCGTTTCCTCGACCATCGACCGGCACCTGCTGCGGCTGGCTGAGTTTACGCGCACCTTCGGTGATGCCGAACACTGCAGGCAGGTCCTCGCGTCTGTGTGAAGGCCCTGTGCCATGCGGACAATCCATCGATCGCCGGGGCACGTCGGCTCTTCGCGTCCGATAACGCCTGGTGTCGGTGTGTGCATCTCTGCGAGGGATGCCAGCATCCCTTTTTTCACTGAAAACAACCAGACTCCGGTTGTTCTGCCGCCGCTTTGTGCCGATAAAAATCCAAAGCACTGATGAGTGTCTGCCGCAGTGCATCGGCAACCGACAAAAGAGCAGCAGTGAATGGAAACCGAACAGACACAATTACGACAAAAAGTTCTTCCTCTGATCGCGATACTGGTTCTGGTGTTGTTGACGGTCCTGGTCTATACCGAGCACCGGGTCGAGCTTAAGCACCTGAAGGACCACCATATCGAGCATTCACAGGATCTTTACCGGCGGCTCCGGAGCGCGCTCAATCAGTCACCTGCGCTGTTGTACCAGCGGACCGGTGTGCCCAACTGTGAGGCTCTGGAAATGAAATTCGATTCCATTGTCGATGATTTTGCAGACATTATCAATATCGAGACCATGGCTGTAGTCGACAAGTCATTGCTGGACCGTGCCGATTGGCAGCGGAGTCGACGGGCGTTGGGCTTGTCCGATGACTGGGACCGGCACAGCCGTGTTGCGGCGGTCTATCAGACGCTGAACACGATGCCGGCGGGATTCGACAGCTTTCTGCGGACGCGCTGTCTGCTGCCCGAACCGTGTCATCAGACCCCGGTATTCAAGTCCCCCGACAAGACCTATCTGGTCAGTGGTTTTCCGCTGCTTGACCCGGACGGTCTAACGCTTGGCTGGGTGTTTGTGCTGGAGGATGTGACCCAACCGCTTGCGTTGATCTCGGGGACGGCCTTGTTCTTTGGGTTTGCCGCCCTTTTCATTGGCGGCTGCATTTACGGATTTTTCTATGTGTACCTCGGTCGTATCGAACAGCGCCTGGAATCAACAGACCGCGCCCAGCGCATCGAAATTATCAATCGCCGGTTCGCCGAGGCCCAGCTCAATGAGGCCAAGGAGCGTGCCGAGGCCGCCAGCGAGACCAAGAGTCGATTTATGGCCAATATGACCCATGAACTGCGAACGCCGATGAACGCCATTATCGGTTTCAGCGAACTGCTCAAGGACGAAGCACTGACCGAAGAGCAGCTCGATTATGTCGAGACGATTCGCACCAGCAGTGAGCATCTGCTGCATCTGATCAATGATGTGCTGGATATCTCCAAGATCGAAGCGGGCAGACTGGAGATTACGCCCGAGCGCTGCTCGCCGACCGAACTGGCCGCACAGGTCGATGCGTTGCTGCGGCCGGGCGCCGAGGCCAGGGGCCTGGACTTCCGGGTCATTCTTGATCTGGAGCTTCCCGGCGAGATGATGACCGATGCCAAACACCTGTATCAGACGCTGATCAACCTGGTCGGCAACGCGATCAAGTTTACTGAACGTGGCCACGTTTGTCTTCGTGCCGATGTTCTCAAAGACGACGGGGCGATTTCCCATGTACGTTTTCAAGTCGAAGACAGCGGCATCGGAATCGCCGACAATAAACAAATCCAGATTTTTGAATTGTTCCGTCAGGCCGATGCCGGTACCAGCCGCAAGTACGGCGGCACGGGGTTGGGACTGTCGATCAGCCGCCAGTTGATCGAATTGATGGGCGGCACGCTGACGGTTCGCAGCGAAGAAGGAAGCGGGTCAACCTTTACGATCCTGCTGCCGTATGAGTGCCCCGTCGAATCGGCCGAGAACACACAGTCGATGTCGTAAGGCCGCACGCACGGCCGTTGCACAAGTCTGCCGAGATGCCTTGACAGCATTCACGGCGGACATTAGAATACCAGCTGTCCGTTACGTTACGAAACAATTCCCTTCATAAAGGTGTATTATGCGTCTGATGATTTTTGGATTGACGGTACTGGCGGTGGTTTCAGCTTCTTTCGCTGCCGACTGGCCGCAGTTTCGCGGCCCCTGTCTCAATGGCGTTTCCAATGAGACCGGGCTGCCCGACCGTTTGGACCCGAACACGATGGCCTGGCAAATACCGCTTCCCGGACCGGGCGAATCCACCCCGGTCATCTGCGGCGACCGCGTGTATCTGACCGGTTGTGAAAAAGAAACCAAGGCACTGTTTGTCATGTGCGTTGACGCCGCGGACGGAAGACCCCGCTGGAAAAAAAATGTCTCCCGCTATGTCAAACCAAAACGCGGCACCGCCGTGGCGTCTCCCTCGCCGGCCGCCGATGAAACCGGTGCGGTCTTTCTGTTTTCCAACGGCTTTTTGGTTAAGTTCGACCCGAATGGAAACCAGCTTTGGGCCCATGACCTCGCGGCGTTATACGGCCCGATGGCTCACTTGTGGAACTATTCCAACAGCCCGGTGCTGCATCAGGGGCGCCTCTATATCGTGGTGATGCGAATGACCGGCCTGCCGAAAGGATCCGAGTACACCGGCTCCATGGCGTCCTATCTGCTGGGTGTGGACCCGGCTGACGGAACCGTGCTCTTTAAGGTCGAACGTCCGACCGATGCGGTCCACGAATCAAACGATGCCTATACCACACCGGTCATTGCAGCGGTCAACGACCAACAGCAGATCGTCCTGTACGGTGCCGACTACATCACCGGGCACGACCTGACAACCGGCACCGAATTGTGGCGGTACCATTTTTCCAAAAAGAAAGGAAGAAACGACCGCATCATCCCCACACCGGTGACCGTCGGGGATGTGCTGTACTGCACCTTTCCCCGCGGCCAGTCGGTCTTTGCGTGCAGTCTGTCAAAGCTGGCCAAAGGCGATCCCAACGAATCGCCGCTGAACTGGACCTATGAAGGGACCGCCCCGGATGTTCCCAGCCCGGTGTGGGTGGACGGGTCTGTCTACACGATCGCGGAGAAGAAAAAAACGCTGACCTGTCTGGATGCCGCCACCGGCCGCAAGCAGTGGATCGGCAAATTGGACGCCGGGGAGATTTACCATGCGTCGATCACCGCCGCTGACGGCAAACTGTACATGGTCAACCGTAAGGGAACAGTCACCGTGGTTGCCGCCGACCCGGCCCAGTTCCGCATACTCAGTACCCATGCATTCGACGAAAAGCCCGCCGACAGCAGTATCGCCGTCGCCAACGGAAAACTGTATCTCCGCACCGCCGAAAATCTGTACTGTTTCACACAAAAATAGCACCGACCTTACGGGCCACCCCTCCTTGAAAAGGAGGGCAATTCAATAAAAAATTTGCTTCCCTTTCCGACTTCTGATTTGACAGAAACTCGACCCCCTTGCCGCTGTATAATCCTGCGAACAATTGTCAAACCCAATCCTTGCCCTTCAACAGCCCCTGCAGGATCGAGTTGGTGAAATATCTCGAAAATCTTATCATGATATCGAGGATCAATTCCAATACCGTTGTCCTCAACACAATAGACACACGTTTCCTTGTCAGCTTTCCCGGAGACATTGATTTGCACAGCTTTGTTTGGGTCAAGATATTTAATTGCATTATCCAGCAAGTTTGTAAAAACCTGAGAAAGTTTTTCTTTGTCGCCCTGACAAGGTGGCAAATAGCTTACGTTGACAGCAGCCTTGGATTCTTTGATCTGGTATTGCATGTTTATTATTATCTCTGCGATGAGCCCATTCATATCCACCGTTTCGACATTCAATTCTTCTCGCCCCACTCGGCAGACCGCTAACAGTCCTTTTTGAAGTATACCGACTTTAACTGCGCTGGAAGAGATGTACTTAAGTGACATCGGAATATTGTCATCTAAAATACGAAAAAACGATGGCTCGGTTTCGGCGGAAATCTTTAATTCTTTGAGCATTGCTTTAAGTCGTTTGCAGTCTTCAGTTAGTTCAGAGCTGTAACCCATAATATTGATAATGGGCGTCCGAAAATCGTGGGCACTGACATACATAATACTTTCAAGTTCCTCGTTTTTATAAGCTAATATTTTCAGCAATCGTTCCCGTTCTTCTTCAGCTTTCTGGCATTTTATGAGTTGCCCTTTAAATTTCCATCCTCCAAAGGAAATCCCTCCAAGACCCGCAAGCCAAAACGCGCTGTGTATAACCGCCAGCGTCATAACGCTGGACCGGGCTATTGCCAAATGGGGTTTCATGGGTGTTGACATACTGATCCCCCCGCGAATATCCCCTACCTTGTAACCTTGTGCTGCGTGACATTTCAGACAGCCCTTTTCGACAAGCAGTGGCTGCATTAAACGCATATAGGCTTCACCGTTCATCGCAGCGATCATACTCACCTCTCGGACTTCGCCGCGAGCGATCGCTTCCAGTGCAGCTGTTTCCCACTTATCCGGAGCATTTTCAGGCCGAATCGGGTTTAAACTTGTGATATGCCCTTGCACGTGATAGTGTCCTGCGCCTATTTCATGGACCTGACGTGTCATATACGCAGGGTTCACCAGTGTAAGCTGTCGGCCGGAAGGTGTGGTAATATCACGTTCTGGAACATGGCTCAAATGGGGGTTTGGAGGGGTTTTATCCGTGGCTGGAACATAGACTCCGCCGCGTTCGGCGGCCCATCGACGATAAGCGAGATCCTTGTTAAATGTTGACCGATTTTCAATTTTCGCTGCTTTCCTCGCGTCTTTGTACTCGCGATAAGCATTCGCAACCAAAGACACACAGATCGCTCCTGTCCACAGGACAGATATCGTTATGACAAACCGCCGAAGCCGGATGATCGTCGCATCAGCATTACTGCACCCCAGCATGTCACCTTCTTTTTTAACCATAAGTGTTGTCATTTCATCAACAGTATGAAATTATTTTCACTCACTTGCCGGCGGTTCGATTGTTTTGGGCCAAGGCAAAACAGTCGAAAACGATGTTTTAGGCGCAGTTGCTCTTGATAAATGGCAGCCTTATCGTTTCCAGTGAAAGGTATTTTCCAAGATTCTGTACAGCTTCCATAAAAAGGGCGTAATCTACAGGCTTGACCATATAAAAACTGCATCCCAGAGCATAACATTGTTTGATCGTATTTGGCTCGCCGGTTGTGGTGAGCATGATGACAGGGATTCTTCGAAGTTTTTCATCCTCCTTGATCTTTCTGAGTACCTCCATCCCATCAACCTTAGGCATTCGAATATCAAGCAATAGGATATATTGTTTCATGTCCTCGTCGGCTGCATTGGTGTCCATGTCGAACAGGAAGTCCAAAACATCCTGCCCATTTTTAAACTGGATAATCTCACTGTCAACACAGGTTAACCACAAGTTCTTTTTGATAAGCTGAAAATGTCCTGAATCATCTTCGGCAATAAGAATAACTGTATCCTTTTTCATTTCTTAGGTCCTCCACTATTGAATTAAGGTCGTTTCAACAACAGAGAGAAAATGGCCAACTTTCTGAATGGTTTCTTCAAAATCCTGGTATTCTTCTGGCTTAACGATATAAGTACTGCATCCAAAACTATAACACTGTTCAACAGTATCGGGGTCGTCTGTTTCGGTTAATATAATCACGGGGATCTTTTTCGTCTGCACGTCCCGCTTGATTTTTTTGAGAACCTCTATTCCATTTACTTGAGACGTAGAAATGTCAAGCATCAATATATACTTTTTCCTGTCTTCAAAGCATACCTCGCCATTGGCCTTGAAGAAAAAGTCCAGAACATCCCGTCCATTTTTAAACTGGATAATATCACTGTCAGTATGAGTTGGCAGCAGATTATTCTTAATGAGTTGAAAGTGATCTTCACTGTCTTCCATAATCAAAATGGCAGTGTCTTCTAACATTTTCAAGGCGTTTCTCCTGTAAACAAAATGTCAGATGAAGTCTGATCAGTGGAACCGGGTATCCGCATGTTCTATACCTTTATCGTACAGTTGAAGTTACCATATTATGCTCACAAAAGCCAACGAATTTTCTCTATTATCAGGTATTGCAGACACAGTAGCGCCGGAACTCTGCCCAAAGTGATATTAAAAGCTCCCCCTGCTAAAGGGGGTTAACGATACAATGGTTTGCTGCGGTTTGTGAGTGCGCATAGAGAATTCCTTTCTGTGAAATTGATGATGGACGAATTATTTTATTGAATTTTAATGCGGTAAGTTGGTTAAGCCCGTAAGATTTGAACAATGGCAGTCCTGCGCAGTAGCGCCGAAGCGCGAGCGCAGGGATGGAAAAGCCCGAAGGGCTTGAACAATGGTAGCCCCGGGTGGAATGTGTCAAAATAAAGTTGAACCAGCAAAAAAGCCCGAAGGGCTTGAATTATGGTAGCCCCGGGTGGAGTGAAACGAAACCCGGGGGATAGGATATACCCCCAGATTCACCGACCCTGAAAGGGTCGAATATTCAACCCCGTCGGGGTTGCGATGGTTGATGTTATCCATAACCCCGGATTCCACTTCGTTCCATCCGGGGCTACCATTGTTCAACCGCTCCGCGGTTCGCCGGATGCGTTCGATTTTCTCCTTGCTCGCATTCCCTGGATAACCTATGATTCATCTATTAGAAGCGAAACCCGTATCAAGGGAGAGTTATGGAGCAGATAACATCACAACGAGCAAAATGGGTATCCAGAACACTGGCTATTATATCTGTTCTGTGGGCTTTGGCATGTGCCACGATATTCTTTTGGAACCATGCTTTACCTTATGCTTCCGGACCAGAAATATTTTGGGTAGGCATCATTGTCTCTAGTAGTTTTTCTTTGATATGGATTGGAATATATGTTTGGTTGGGCGTGTTGCTTTGGGTCCATAATGAATCAAAATATATTCAACGATGGGCATTGTTACCATCAGTGATGTCGTTTATACCATTGCTGATCTTTTTCTTTTTGTTGATTGAAAAAATATTAAATAGATTCTTGCCTCCAAAAACAGCAGGAGACCTCACATTTTCCAATATGTCCTTTCTGACTCTGCTATCGATCGGAACTATTTATTTTTTATTGAAACAATTATTTTTTTATTGGACGAAGAAGAAAGAGTCTGTTGATAGTATTGCCGTCAAATACCGTAATGCATATTTTGCAATTCTTACATTGATTTTAGGTGTAGCGATTGCCAACAATTATTTTAGAATTGCGAGAATGAAGCTGTCAGGACCTACAGACATTCGTTGGTTTTGGATGGGACCTATAGGAGTGATTCTGACTGTTGGACTATGCTATGCTTTTTACATGATTTGCTTTCGTCTATTTATTGGTCATGCGTTAAAAGCGATGCGACAAAGTCCGAAGGACTTGAACAATGGTAGCCCCGGATGAAACGAAGTGAAATCCGGGGATTGAAGGGAACCAATAATCCCCCTGCATTATTAACCCTATCGACCCTGACGGGGTCGAATAAGGAGAGGCAAAAACCATGTCAACCTACACGCAGATCATTTATCATATCGTCTTTTCAACCAAAGACCGACAGGGGACGCTGGACATTGAAAAACATGAATCGCTGTTTCGTTATGTCTGGGGTATCATCAAAAACAAGCGATCCACCCTGCACCAGGTCAACGGCATGACCGATCATCTGCATATTTTGACTGAGCTGCATCCGAGCATCGCCCTGGCGGATTTTGTTAAGGATATCAAACTGGCCTGTTCACAATGGATTCGAACCGAAAAGTTTTTTCCTTGTTTTGAAGGATGGCAGGAAGGATATGGAGCGTTTACACATTCACGGCAGGAAAAGCCGCGACTGATCGAATATATCCGAACGCAAAAAGAACACCATCAACGGTTGTCGTTCAAAGATGAATATATTGCGTTATTGGAAAAGGCCGGGATTGAATATGATCCGAAGTATTTGTGTTAGGCAAGAGATTCGCCCCCTTCAGGGTCGGTTGTTTTTGGGGGTTCGACACCCCGGGTTTCACCCGGGGCTACCATAATTCAAGCCCTTCGGGCTTTTATTGCTGTTTGCGTATCTCAGTTGGTCCAGTGGCGGCGGATGCGGTCGGCGATGAGCAGGTCGATCTCCCATCGCAGCTGCTGATAGGCATCCAGCAGGATCCGCATGATTTCGCCAATGCGCCGGTATTGGCGATTGATGACACGTGCGGCGCTGTCCAGCGAGTCCAGCATGGCCTGAAAGTCGCCGGTTTCGACGCCGAAGACTTCAGGGATCTGCGTCGTTGTCAACATCAGGTCACCGTCGGTAAAACTGTGCATGCTGATAATATCGTCTTTGAACAGGAGATGGTCGTCGAATTCGGTATCTTCGGTGATGAGCATGTTGACCATCATCAGGTTGCGGATTTCGTCGCTGGCGATGGTCTTGTCGCCGGCAGTGGCCCGGGCCTGTTGTGCTTTCCGTGCCAGCCGCCGCACCTGGGCCATGTTTTCAGAGATCAGATTCAGGGCGTTTTCCATCGTTTCCAGCAGCGAGATATCATTTTGAATATCCCGGATCTGCTGCTGTGTGGTGTCCACCTGATCCAACAGGGCGTCCGCCTGGGCCAGCTCCAAATCGCGGTACACCGTGTCAAGTTGTGTGTTGCCGTTCGCGCAGGCTCGATTAATTCGCTGCGTTCTCATAATTCCCCCCGGGAATCTGAAGTATCATTTATTAAGCCTATTATACACGAATATCAAGGGAATATAAAGAGAAATGTCAAGAGTCGCTTAATGTTTAACCGGGGGCTTGGAAGAAAACCGCAAGGCCCGATTATTATCAGACCTTGCGATAATATTTTTCAGGATTTTTTTGCCTGCCAGCCTTACTCTGCCGGCGTTGCTGCCGCATCTTCAGCACTTGGTGCGGCGGTTTGTTCAGTCAGGGCGGCCTCGAACATCTCCAACTGGAATTTCAGTTCGTCCATCAGAGAGGGATTCTTCGCTAGCGGCAGGGCCTTTTCCATAACGGCAATGGCCTCATCCACTTTGCCGTTTGCAAACAGTGCCTGTGCATAGGTGTCCATAAAACTCGGATTGTTGCCGCCGCTTTGGGTGTTGACTTTTTCGGCGGCTTTCAGGGCGATTTCAACATCGCGCTGTTCCTTTGGAGTGTCTGACACGATCACCCATGCCATGTTGTTTACGATGTACATCGGCGCCGATTCGATGATCTTTTCGGCGATCGGTCGGGCCTGTTCGACCGCAACGCCCTGTTCCAGCAAGGTAAAATAATTTCCAAACAATTTTCTCATTTTGCGTTCATTTCCCTCTCCATCGGCCACCTGGCTCAGGATTTCGTCCAGGTCGGCCATCGGATGGCCGACCCAGGCGACCTTTCCTTGACCATCCACGATGAACGCCGTCGGAATGCCGTTCTGCTTGAACGCTTTCATGTACCCTTCGGTGACCTTGCCGGCCGGGTCTGTGGCGACGGTGTAATCCATCTTTTCGGCCATGTTCTCAACGAAGGGCTTGACGGTGTCGGCGGGTTCATCGGAGATGCCGATGAAGGTGACGCCCTTATCCTGATACTTCGCTTGCAGTTCGGTCAGGTGGGGGATGCTGGCCTTGCAGGGCCCGCACCAGGTCGCCCAAAACTCGACGACAGTGACCTTGCCTTCTTCAAAGGTAACGGCATCGCCCTTGACATAGATCAGCCCGTCCAGCGCGGCGGCCCTGGAGCCAAGTTGTCCCGGTTCGGCGGCCGGTGTATCAGTATCAACAGGAGCCGGCTGCGGAACCGGTTCCTTTTTGCTGCAGCCAAACATCAGCATGACAATCGCACAGATGGCAAACATCATAATTGGTTTCATGATCTGCCCTTAATATATTTCTGTATACTGTTCGCGGCTAAACATTCCCTAACTCTGTGCGGCGGTTTGTTCGGCCAGTGATGCTTTGTACTGTTCCAATAGCTCCTTGAAGTGGGCCTGTGTCCGCTTATCGTCGTCGGTCAGTTCGACGGCTTTCTGTTGGACAGCGACGGCTTCTTCGAGTCTGCCGGCCTTAGACAGCGCCAGTGCATAGGTGTCCAGGATAGCCGCATTCTCGCCGTTGGTTTTGGCATTGGCTTTAGCGGCAGCGGTCACGGCCGTTTCCGTATCGCGTTTGGCGTCGTCAATATAAGGGGCCGTCAGAATAAACCATGCCAGGCGGTTCAGGATCTCCGCGTCGCCGTTTTCGAGTAATTTTCCAGCAATCGGGCGGGCCTGTTCGAGCGTTTCTTCCTTCTTTTGAATGGCGGTACAGTAATCCAGCAGCAGTTGGCTCATTTCGCGTTGCCGGGCCTCTTCTTCGGCCTTGGCTTTGGCGTATGCCTGAGCGTCAAACGTTCCGTCGATCACCTGGGGGAGAACATCATCCAGTTCGGCCATCGGATGGCCGACCCAGGCGACATTGCCTTGTCCGTCCACGATGAACGCCTTCGGGATGGCGCTCTGTCCGAATGCTTTCATATACCCGTCTTTGACCTTGCGCTGCGCGTCCACGGCGACGGTATAGTCCATCGCTTCGCCCTGCTTGGTTACAAAGGCCTTGACTTTTTCAAGATCGTCTTCATCGGAGATGCCGATGACGGTGACGCCTTTATCCTTATACTTTTTCTGAATGTCAGTCAGATGCGGGATGCTGGTTTTACACGGGCCGCACCAGGTCGTCCAGAACTCCACGATAGTGACGGTGCCTTCTTCAAAGGTAACGGCATCACCCTTGACATAGGTCAGCCCGTCCAGCGAAGCGGCTTTCTGGCCGATTTTTTCCATCGCCCTTGACGCACTCTGCTTCTGTGCCATCATGAGATCTTGTAAATTAAGGGCGGGCATTTCCTCATCATCCGTGGGTGCCTGAAGATCCTTTTTCTCGGCCTTGGCTTTGGCGTATGCCTGAGCGTCGAACGTTCCGTCGATCACCTTCGGGAGAACATCGTCCAGTTCACCCATCGGATAGCCGACCCAGGCAACCCTGCCTTTACCGTCCACGATAAATGCCGCCGGGATTCCGTTCTGCTTGAACGCTGTCATATACCCCTTGGCGACCTTGCTCCCCGGGTCCATGGCGACGGTGTAGTCCATCGCCTCGCCCTGTTTGGTTACAAAGGCCTTAACTTTTTCAAGATCATTTTCAGTGGTGATACCGATGACGGTGACGCCTTTGTCCTTATACTTCTTTTGCAGTTCGGTCAGATGGGGGATGCTCTTCAGGCACGGCGGACACCAGGTGGCCCAGAACTCCACGATAGTGACCTTGCCTTTTTCAAACGAAACGGCATCGCCCTTAACATAGGTCAGCCCGTCCAGTGAAGCGGCCGTATCGCCCAGCTTGGCTTCTACGGGAGCCGCCGCGGCCGGTGCGGGTTGTTCCAGAGCGGCTTTGAACTCCTCCAGTTGCTTATTCAGATCGTTCCGGAGCTGCTGGTTGTCGCCGGCCAGTTCGATGGCTTTTTCCTGTGCGGCTATGGCCTCGGCAACCTTGCCATTTTTAAACAGCGCCAGTGCGTGTGTACCCTGTGCCATCCAGTGTTTGCCGTCGCTGACGCTGACGGCTTTCGTGGCGGCTTTCAGAGCGATCTCCAAGTCGCGAAGGGACTCGTCGATCGGCGCCATCATGATCTGCCAGGCCAGAGTGCTCAAGGCTATCATATCGTTCGATTCGAGAATCTTTTCGGCGATCGGGCGGCTCTGTTCGATTGCTGCGCCCTTTTGTATAGCGTTAAAATACTCCGTAAACAACTTCTGCGTTTTGAGTGCCGCGGCTTCTTGTTCGATCCTGATTTTGTCGTATGCTTCAGCGTCAAACGTTCCGTCGATCACCTGCGGCAGGACATTGTCCAGTTCACCCATCGGATAGCCGACCCAGGCGACTTTGCCTTGTCCGTCCACGATGAACGCCGTCGGGATACCGCTCTGTTTGAACGCTGCCATATACCCCTTGGTGACCGTCTTGTCCGGGTCTATGGCGACGGTATAATCCATCTTTTCGGCCATGTTCTCAACGAAGGGCCTGACGGTGTCGGCGGGTTCATCGGAGATACCGATGACAGTAACGTCTTTATCTTTATACTTCTTTTGCAGTTCGGTCAGATGCGGAATGCTCTTCAGGCAGGGCGGGCACCACGTTGCCCAGAACTCAACAACAGTGATCTTGCCTTCTTCAAACGAAACGGCATCGCCCTTAATATAGGTCAGCCCATCCAGCGAAGTGGCCGCATCACCCAGCTTGGCTTCTGTGGGAACCGCCGGGGCCGGTGCGGTCGGCTTTGAGGCTGTTGGCTCCGATGCAGGGGGTGCGGGTTCTTCTTTTTTGCGGCATCCGCCCAACCCAGCGGCGATGACCGTAATGGTAACAAGCAAGTGCAATGACTTCATGAAATGTCCTTTCAAAATTAAGGTTTCTGGCTACTTTATACACAGGTTGCGACTTTTAATCCCCCATTCTACGCAGCTATGTCGAGTTGTGTTCGTAAGTTACGCCTATACACATGGGAATTCACCACCCTATCAGGTGCATAACTATACTCGATTCCATCGATTTTGAAAGCAAAAAACAGAAAATTCAGTTTTACTCCTCGTTTTTGTCCGCCTGCCACAGGTAGTAGGCGCCCGCCGCGGCCAGTTTGCTCAGGACAAATCCCGTCCGTTCGATGCAGTGGCCCGCCTTACGCCGATTGGTGAATTTTTGGCAAAAGCGAGCCATTTCACTGTCAATGAAGGTTCGCTGCGGAAATCCGAGCTGTTTGATTTTTGCATGGACGGCTTCGCTGTCGTGCCAAAGCTGCTTACCGAGTCCGACCGCCTCCAGTGCTGCGGCCATTCGTTCGGTTTTGGCCTCTGGCGAGGGTCCAAACGCCTGCATCCCCGCCCGCTCAAAGAACGGGTGCACCCGGCCCATTACGCTGACCGCCTCGACCATTGCGGCGCCGGTCAGCGGCATTGTTTCAGCGACTAAGCGTTTCGCCAATCCCAATCCGCGATAACGCGGCTCAATGATGACCCGCCGGATGCACACCATCCGCTCGTTCAGCAGCGACAGGGCCGCACTGCGGTCCATCCCGGCAAACTGCCAGCCGGTCGCGGCGTTGCGTGCGGCCAGGTTCGCCGCCGGCACACCGTAAACGATTACCCCGACTACCGGTGCCGCCAACCGCCGATACGGATGCATATCGATGATCTTATAAATCGCGCGAATCGGGCCGATCGCCGCGGACTGATAGTGGAACCGGCCAATCGTTCATAATCAGTATATTTTCCCGTAACAATCGTTAGATATTTGTGCAGCCTGCACTTCGATGGTGATGGCATAGACTTATCTCTCCTTCCGATAAAATGGTCCAAATCGAACGATAATTGATTCAGGAATAGATTTTTAATAAATTTCAACAGAAAATCATTGTCCAGAATGGGTAAAATTACCGATACTTTAATAGTGATATTCCCTGAAAAAGTTAACATTGAGCGTTCTGATGAAAGATGCGGCAAATAACCAAGCGAATTATTCATGTCCTTTCCTGCACCAATGCAGTCTGATGACAAGTCAGCAGGAAAAGATGCCTGAATTGATTCAGCGCATTCGTCAGACTTACTGCACAGACGAATCGGCGCAATGTGCCCGGCGTATGATTTGTGAAATGCTGGGTCCCGCCGTGGTCCCGCCGCTGATGCTTCCCAGTCAGTCCAACTGGGCTCTTCAGATCGCCGAAGAGTATGATGACGACAATGATGCCGTTGTCGAACCGGTCACCACACAATAACACATTTGCCCTAAAGGGTGTATCATCTCTATTCACTTGTCAAAGAACACTTCTGCAGCCGTTCGGGCTTTAGCTTGTTTCGACCGCAGGACACATCGGGCCGTCTGCTGTGTATTTGCATCCGGTAAACCGAACCCGGCACGCGGGATTGCGCGACCTGTCTTTATACAGTGTTTGCGTTTTGCCGGACAGTGTCTTGATGATCAGGATGTCCGGCAGCAGATCCGGCAGCATGTCCTCATGGCTGTCCATCCGTACCGAGCGGTCCTGCAGGGCCGCGGCGATGCTGTCCGGATTCCTGCCCCCGAACACCCAACCCCAGACCCCGCCAAACCTTACCGATGAAAAAAATTTGGCAATGGGAACGCGACCGTCCCGGTCGCACTTTAATCACTGCAGGCAAGACGCCCGCGTTCCCAGGATCAACTTCCAAAACAAAATAAGAATACGATTTATAGTCTGTCGACAGGGGAGTTTTGATGGCGACAATTTATCCGTAGAGTGAAAACTGTGGCCACGCAGAAATTGTGAAAGGAACGCAAATGGAAAAACCGATTAAATTGGTCCTGTCTGAATTGGATATCAGGCAAATCCTTGACGGTTTGGAACACCGCCGAATTATCTGGCAAGCGACGGCTGAATACCTTGCTTATGATTACACGGAATTGTCAGATATTGTCGAAGAATGTTCAGACCCATGTGAGGCTCAGGCCATTGCAGATTATTATCAATATATTATTGAAACGATCAAAAACCAACGAGATATAAAATTAGTCTAAAAGAGGGATTCCGCATCGAATTAAATATTCAGCGGTTTGATCATAGAATTCCGGCTGACGCGTTTTATCTGTAGGGTCGCCGTGTGGAATAAAAATAACCATGCCCTGACGCGCACGGGTCAGCAGTACACGATAAGCATTTTTTAGATAAAGTTTCCGGATATCGTCATTGACATTGTTCCAAGCTGTCCCTTTAAAGCTTTTATACTCCCATGTGCCATCCTGAAAACGCAAGTCGGCATCCCAACAGACACATGTCCAATCTAATTCAAGGCCCTGGATATCAAACTCCGTTGCGACTTCTTCAAGGAAATAAGAAGACCGAATATCATCTTTATTATTCAAAAACCAATTTGGTGGGTCAATGCTTGATTTGACATGTACGCCGAAAGATTTGAGTCGATATGCACCTGAAGAAGCAGTAAGTCCGTAACGTTCTGTTCCTCGTGCTTGTTTTCTTAACCATTGTTTTGCGTCATGGAGATTTCGAGTCAATGCGATCGGATAGTTTGTGCCTATATCGGATAGCAACTGTTGTGCTTCAATGATATTGATGTCTAATATTGCTTTGACGAGTGCTGAAACTTTCTCAGAGCGGAATGAGCGGACTGAAACTGATAAATGCAGATTGGGTTCAATATGCAGTTTTTCAGATTGAATCTTTGAAAAAAGATTGCCGCCTTGGGTATACTCAAAATCAGTTAATTTATCCGAAACATAAACATTCCAGTCCGGATAATCTTTCTGCAAGGCCGTAAACCATTCCGGCAAACCTGCTTCGCCCGTGTTGATTTCCTGTCCACCGCCAATCAAGCAGATAATAATTGCCCAATCCTTGTGTCGGTTCATAACCCCAATCAAAAACTCAGGTTCTGACATGGAAAAATCAAGAATCCCCTTTTTACGCTTCATAAACGAGCTTGCTTGTTCTAATGTCCACGCTCTTTGCGCCTCATCAAATACCGCAACCTGTCCGGCAGGTGGTTTGTCGGTTTCAAGTGCATCATCTCTATAATGGTGGATATTTTGGATAAATACCCTTGTTTCAGATAAGGCTTTCTTTTTCGTTATACGATCTTGAGGACCTTGTATTTCTTGGACTTTATTACGAGCTAACGCTTCCTGTAACACTTGAACTAAAGGCCCATTGCCTGATAGAAAAACAGCATGTTCGCCTTCATCAATATTGTGTCTTTCATTTGCAATATTAAGCCCCGCGAGTGTTTTGCCTGCTCCGGGGACACCGGTGATGAAACAGATTGCTTTTTGATTATGTTTCTTTGAACCATCAATGATTTTTGCGATTGCGTCCGAAGTTCGACTTAAATTAATTGCGCCGCCGTCTGACCGTGAAATTTCCTGCACGCTATGGCCTTTGTAGAGGGCTTGGGCTGCTTCGATAATGGTCGGGGTTGGTTTGTAAATTGACTGCTGCCATGCGACTGCATCCAACTGGCCATCTTTATGCTCTGATGAAACCCAGTTGATAATCTTAGAAACATTATTTTTGTTGGCTCGCAGTGGTTCAAATATAGAATCCTCAAAGGATTGAATAACATTGATATAATGAGGAGCATCGGTTGAAATAAGGATGGGAACTATTTTCTTGGTATGGCTTTGTTCATGAAAGTTCTTTAAGTCTAAGGCATAGTCTAAGACTTGATCAAGAGCATATAGAGGGTAAGAATCTTCGCCAACCTTAAACTCCAATACAAAGATGATCCCATTACATAAGAGGACATTGTCGACACGCTTACCCATCCGTGGAATGGAATACTCAAATAGAATATGCCCATCCGTAATAGAAGAAAGTTGGGCTTTCAATATCTTGATTTGCTCCATCCAAGCGTTAATTTCAAGATCTCTGATTGTGGCATGGTGTTGGTTTTGAGCGAGTTTCCCCAGAATGCTTTCTGATGGTTCAGATATGAAATCAAGGATGTGATTAGCGTAGTATGCTCTTGACGGCATTTATTTTTCTTTCAGGAATGAGGTGAGCGGTTTTTTGTAGAGTTTTGCGAATTCCTGTAATTGAAGAATGTCAAGGCGGTACTGGCCGGATTCGATCTTGGAAATGAATGATTGCCCCACGCCGAAGTACTTGGCCACCTCTTGTTGGGTTAAGCCTTGTTTAAGTCGTGCCTCCTTGAGGTTCTGGATGATCATTTTGTACTGTCCAGAGTAGATTGTTTTTTTGATATCCATACGGGCCAGGATATATCCAGTTATGGAATATTCCAAACAGGAATATTTGATGTTGTCTGGGAGTGTCAGATTTGGGATATTGACAAACTGGCGGGGCGGGTTGGGGCGTTTCTGGATTTCGGCTGATGCCATCCATCCAGCCGTGCTGCCGTTTTCCCTTTCCGAAGCAGGGTGCTTCGGCCACAATACCGCCCTTCGCTGCGTATGCGCAAAAAAAAGCACGGGCATGACTTCGCCCGTGCGTTAACAGATAAACCCGTTCTGGCGGTCGCCCTTTCTCCTTCACGGCCGTCCCAACAAGTTTTTCTCCCCGGCTTTCTCCCGATTCCAAAATACCATGCTCCGTCGTTCTTTCTGCTACGTGCGTTAGCGGAAAAGGTTCACAAAAAAAGCACCGAAAAATTTTCCCCTGTGAAATTGTGAGTTTTTCAGACATGTTGTAAATACCGAATCTCAAGGTATTTAAGGATATTTCTTCAAATTTTTCCGCACTATTCGAACCTTGGGGATCCCCAAGAAAACACGCGTAACCATTTTAATGACAGCAGGTTACATTCAACTGCCCTATAATAAAATAAATATCAGAAAAAATAAAGTAGATTAATTTTGATATTTTTAAAAGAATTATTAAAACTAAACACCCTTTTTGTTCGTTATAATATAATAAAGGCTCAGATATTATTGACTTTTTCATCACCCTCCTCCGAAGCCAGATGTCGCTAAAGCGTATCTGGCTTTTTTTTATGCGCTCACCGCGGCTAATTTACCTGAGAATCCGCACAAAACCCGTTTGATTTCCGTAGAATTTGTGTATAATTGTATCGAGTAATGATGGATTAGCGGGAGACTTTACAGATGCCGCGTATGAACCTTACGGGCCAGTTCGACAACACCACCCACCGATACCCATGGCTTCTCGGCGGCGGGTTGTGGGCCTGCGTTCTGGCCGCAACGGCGATCGCGGCCGATCCTGCTGCACCAAATACCCATGCCCATCCTCCGCTTGACCATCACCTGATCATGATCGCAGGATTACTGGTGGGGTTGGGTATTTCAATTGGTTATAACGTTTTTTGCAAACGCAGGCACAGGCGCGACGTTGCCCGCACCGAGCGGCGGTTTTTGGAAATGCTTGAGTCCACGACCGACTGGGCGTGGGAAGTGGATGCTGACGGCCGTTACACATATGCCAGCGGCCATGTTAAGCAAATGCTGGGGTATGAGCCGGCCGAGGTGCTTGGCAAGCGGCCGAAGGACCTGATGGATGCCGAAGACGCCGAACATATCTGGCCGATCTTTGCTGAATGTGTCAAAAAGAAGCAGCCGTTCATCCACCTGCAAAATGTCAACCTGCACAAAGATGGCCGCAGGGTCATTCTTGAGGCCAATGGTATCCCCATCTTTGATCATAAAGGCAGCTTTACCGGTTACCGCGGCATCGACCGTGACGTCACCGAACGGGTTGAGTCCGAGCGGCAGAAAGAACACCAGCAGAAACAACTGGACACTCTGTTCCGCGCCAGCCCGGCCGGGATCGGCCTGGTGCGTAACCGTCAATTGGTTCGCGGCAATAAACGCTTTTTTGAGATTACCGGTTACCCCGAAGACGAACTGATCGGCATGGACCCGCGCCAGATGTATCAGTCACTTCAGGACTATCTCAATGTCGGGGAAAAATATACCGAGGCGATTGCGATTGGCTCTGCCCGGATTGAAACACGCTTTATCCGCAAAGACCGGACGGTCATTGACGTGGTGGTCTATATTGCGCCGCTGGACAAGGAAAATGTGGATGCCGGATTTGTGGTGGTCATACAGGACATCACCGCGCTGAAAGCCGCACGCCGGCAGGTCGTAGCCGAAAAGACCCGTGCCCAGATGTACCTGGATGTGGCTGAAGTGATGATCGTGGTGCTGGATGCGGACGGAAAGGTTCAGTTGATCAATAAAAAGGGCTGTGAAATCCTGGAGTGCACCCCCGAACAGGCCCTCGGTGCCGATTGGTTCCAGACGTTTTTGCCGGAGTCCTATCGGGCGATTATGCGGAGCACCCTGAACCGGATCATCAGCGGCGATGCGAAATTGGTGGAATACTTCGAAAATCCTGTCTACACCACCAGCGGCATCGAAAAGCTGATCGCCTGGCATAACGCGGTTGTGCGTGACCCATCCGGCAGGATTATCGGGGCGATCAGTTCCGGCGAGGATATTACCGAGGCGCGGGCCGTCGAAAAAGCACTGCGGGAAAGCAGCGAACAGTTGCGGGTGGCGCTGTCGGCGGCACAGATGGGGGCTTGGCGCTGGCAGACCGCGGTCGATCAGGATACGCGCGACGCCAATCTCAACGCTATATTGGGCCTGCCCGCGGAGGAAACAACACAAAGCAAGGAGGACTTTTTCAAGTTCGTGCATCCGGATGACCAACAGGTGGCCCGGGACGAATGCAATCGCGCGATCCGTGAACAGGATTCCTGCCGGCTGCGATTTCGCATCAACCGACCGGACGGCGCGGTTCGCTGGGTGCTGGATCAGGGCAAGCCGTTTTACGACAACAATGGTCAGCTGGAGTATATGACCGGTGTGGTGGTCGATATCACCGGGCAAAAAGAGGCCGAACAAAAGCTTCAGGAAAGCGAAACCGCACTTCGCAAAGCCCAGCGCATTGCCAAAATGGGCAATTATGAATTGGATTTGAAGTCCGGAGTTATTACCGTATCCGATGAGATCAGACATATCTTCGCTTTTATGCCGGATGAAGAGGTGAATCTTGAAAAAGTGATAGAACGCACCCTTCCCGAAGATCGAGTGCTGATCACGCAAAGCATCCAGCGGGCCGTGGATACCGGTTCGACGGAACAGGACTTTCGTTTTTGGATGCCGGACGGACAGACACACTGGCTTTACACCCAGGGAGAAATATTGACCGATCCCAACGGCGAAGCGATCTCGTTGTTCGGAGTTGCGAGGGATATTACGGAGCGAAAACTGGCCGAGCAGCGGCTTCGGTTTACCCAGTTCGCGGTTGACCATACCGGCGAAGCGGCCTACTGGACGGACTCGGATGCGAGGTTTGTCTATGTCAACGAGGCCGCCTGTCGGTCGCTGGGCTATACCAGGGAAGAACTGCTGACGATGAGCGTCTTTGACTTCAACCCGGTTTTTTCCAAAGCCGACTGGCCGCAGCACTGGCAGGAACTGAAGCGCGAGGGCTCACTGCGATTGCAGAGCTCACACAGGCGAAAAGACGGAACTGTTTTTCCGGTTGACATTGCCGCCAACTTTGTTGGGTATGAAGGCGTTGAGTACAATTGTGCCTTTGTGCAGGATATCACCGAACGCAAAGCCGCCGAGCAGAATCGCGAGATGCTGATGCAGCGGCTGCGTGACAGAAATGACGAACTGCAGAGCATCGTTTATACGACGGCCCATGACCTGCGAAGTCCGCTGGTGAATATTGACGGCTTTGCCGGCGAGCTGGAAAAGGGCCTTGAGAAACTCGAAGGTGCGCTCGCCGGCCAGCCTCTGAGTAAAGAGGCCGCCGAAACGCTCGAATACCTGCTTAAAACCGATATCGCCGAATCGCTTGGATTTATTCAGTCCGGCAGCCGGAACATGGACGCGCTGCTCAAAGGCCTGATGCGTCTGAGCACGGTCGGTGCGGCCTCGATCAAGCTTTCCGCGGTGAATATGAACGACGTGTTCGACAGCATCATTGAGGGTCTGCAGTACCAGATCAATGAAAATATTGTCGACATTTCTGTTCGCCCCGATTTACCGGCCTGTATCGGCGACTTCACAATGTTGACGCAGGTTTTCGGCAATCTGCTCGACAATGCCATCAAATACTACCATCCCGAACGCAGCGCCGTGGTCAAAATCGATGCTTCAATTCAGGACGACATCGTTGAATATACCGTGGCCGATAACGGCATCGGGATCGATCCGGTCCATTCGGAGAAAGTCTTCGAGCTGTTCCATCGACTCAACTTAAGACAGCAGCAAGTCGGCCAGGGACTGGGACTGACCATTGTGCGCCGTATTCTGTCACGGCTCAGCGGCAGCGCACGGATCGAATCCGCACCAAACAAGGGGACAACTGTTTACGTGCGGCTTCCCAAGGCGTGATGACGTTGGTCGCGGCGCGTGTGTTTTACGCCCTATAAATATCCTCTTGCCGGCATCTGTGCGAAAGCCGTTTGATATTTTTCAAGTCGGATAAAAAAAACATCATTTTCTTGCGAATTCTGCAATAAATCATCGAAGAAAAAAGTCCATTCTTTCCGAAGAAAAAGATGGCCTTATCCCATGTTTAATTGAACATCCGATTTGCCTCGACAGTAAACATATATTACGCTTTATGAAATTTTATCGATTGAATTATCAGCAGACGGCTCCAATATACTATAGGAGCTGATAGAGATAGAAAAGAGCAAGAATAAAATGGCACAAAAAAATTCTATTTTGGTTGCAGTAATCGTGCTTTTGCTGCTGGTCCTGTTTACCGGATGCGGCGAAAGCAACATCCGTACGGCCAGTGCCCATCGCCGGTTCAATCGCGTCATGGAGCAGGCCCGCATCGATACCGCTTTAGAGAGCATCGAGCAGGGCAGACTGCAGTATGCTATTTATCTGCTTGAGGATCTCATCGAGTCCAACTCTGCCTTTGCCGGTCAGGCCAGGCAGATTCTGGACGAACTGAAAGCCGCAAGGCAGGAAATTGCTCAGGCCCGTGCGATGAAGGCCAGCCTGATTGCCGTGAACTAAACCGGCACAGGCCAAAAGCGACGACTCCGATTCATGCGCCCCCGGCGAAAGCCGGCACCCAACCTCTTCACCATAAACCCCGAACCACCTGATAAACGGAGTTTTCTCCGCCCGTACCGCCAGCATCCTGCCGGCAGGTCTATTGGCAGATGTCCTTAATTGTTGACGGTGGCGTCCTGCACCGTGGTATCATAGCGGACACCATCGGGAACCGGTACCGGTACGGCGACCGTCATGCCGTGGTCGCCTTCGGTCTTGCGGGACGAGTCCACCGCGACAAAGGCCGTATAGGATGACATCAGCCCGTACCGCAGGGCGGTGTCTTTGATCTGCGCCGCATAGTCACCGTCGCCGGTTGTCATCTGGAAGGCGGCAAGCTGTTCGATCTTTTTCCGTGCCCAGATCGCGGCTACGCCTTCATGAGAGGCCGCTGCATCGTACGTATCTATGGGGATGGTCACCTGCCGTGTCTCGCCGGCCACCGTGCCGCTGATGCGGATGGCCGAATCGGTTGTTCCGCTGAATTTGCCGGTCAGGATCACGGGACGACCGACGAACAGGTCCGGCACGGTCGCCGGGAATACCTCCGTTACTTCCATGCCGCCGAAATCGATCTCGATATCCGTCAGCGCCGGATGGCTGATACGGTCGTAGAACAGATCCACGACCTCTGCGGCGTTGTCCTGCAAGCCGATGTAGGCCACCGCGCCCTTGCCGAGTTTAGCCATCCGGTCCAGCAGGTAGCGGTTGACGGAATTGCCGATGCCAAAGCTGAAAATGCGGGCGGCGCCGAGCTTTTCATGAACGGTCGCGAGAATCTGGGCTTCGTTGCCGATATAGCCGTCGGTCATGAACGACACCAGCCGCAAGCGCTCCGTGTCATGTTCAAAGTCCAGCGCCGCCTTGATCCCCTCGATCATCTGGGTTCCGCCGCCGCCGCGGAGGTTGTCCACGTATTTAATGGCGTTGCGGATATTTTTCGGCGTGGCGAGAACCGGCTCCGGCCCCAACTGCGAGGCATTGCTGGAAAAACGGATCACCTGGAACGTGTCATCCGGCTCCAGTTTTTTCAGGGCGCGTTTGATGGCGCCCTTGGCGGTTTCGATGGGGTAGCCGCTCATGCTGCCGGAACAGTCCAGCACAAAGATCATCTCCATCGGTGCCCGCTTCAAATGCGACAAATCCTCCGGCGGATACAGCATCATCGTAAAATAGCTGTCCTCGCCGTCGGTGTGCGTAACCAGCGCCGACTTCACCCGGTCACCGGCGACCTGATACCGCAGCACGAAATCCTTGTTGGGAATGCTGTCGTTCTCGCTGATGGCGACAGTGGCCTGCCGGTCGCTGGGGAACTCCGTTGAGACAACATGCGTCGTACAGGCAATGTCCTCGATCACCGTGCCCGCGTCGATCTCGACCGACAGCGAAATATCGTGCCCGCTGCGCTGGTTGGGCTTTAGGTACTGGACCTCGGTCTTCTGACCCGACGTACCGCCTTGCCCCGCGGCGACAGCCCCCACGCCGTCGGTCATATGCGGTGGATTGTACCGCGGCCCGACCACCATCGGAAAGACGAATTCATACGAACCGTCGACATACGCCAGCGTGTTGAAGTAGTGGATCGATACATCGATGTCCTTGCCCGGTTCGATATTGGCCACCTTTTGCGTGAAGATGTTGGGCCGTTCCTGTGTCAGCAATGATGCAACATGGCCCTGTGCCTTGGCTTGTGCGTAGATCTTTTCGGCCTCCTCACGCTCACGGATAATGCCGCGGATCTTTCGCTCGCCGATGGTCATGATGAACTCGTTGACCGCGGCGTTCTGCGGCAGCGGGAACACATACTCGGCCTCGATCTTCGTATCGAAAGGATTATGGAACTGCTGGGTCACATCTACCGAGGCGATATAGCCGTAGATATGCCCCTTCACATCCGTATGCTTCAGCGGCAGGGAAACATCTTCCTGTTCCGGACTCAAATCAACCAGCATCGCCCCGCACCCGGGATGCTCACCGGCGGCAGGTGCCTGCGCGGATGGCTTGACGATCACCCA
>JBDLJN010000015.1:0-29895 GCA_039714335.1 Planctomycetota bacterium | reverse complement strand
CTAAAACCACCGGCTATTATTTTATGGCCCTTCGAGCCTGATATGGAACGAGCTGAAGCTTGAACTCTTACGGGCTTGCCCACGGCCAAGCACAGCTTGACCGTGCCACCCGCCGTGTTTTTCGTGTGGGTTATTCCGGGACGCAGCCGGGGTCGGACGGGGTCAGGCGGCAATTCAACAGCCAGTTTTCGACCATTGCAGCTAACTGTTCCATATCCGCCATCACGACCCAATCTGCCATATCGACAACGCAGTCGTGGTTGATGTCGCCGGCGATCGCGTAGCTGCACGGCGGACCGTAAACAATGACATCGTCAACATAGAAACCGTCGTAATAATTCTGCGAATTGCTGACGGTATTGAAGCCGAATCGCAGTTGGATAACCGAACCCGCATAATCAGACAGATCTATCATCAACTCGGTCCAACCATCGGGCGTGCTGAAAAACTCAATCAGACCGGATGCCCAGCAATTCCGCGCGATCTTCGTAAAATACCCCCCGTCAGCGGATATTTCAACCGTCGCCAAATCCGTATCCACACCATAGTCCGGGTCCCATAGTGACCGACAATTGACCAGTTCGACTTCAAGGTAATACTTAAAACGCAGCTCAATGGGTCCGGAGTCATACGACGTCAGGTCGATCGGCGGCGAATCAACCACCCCACGGTTGGCGATGCCGATATCGTAATCGCAAAAATCATCCTGGCCGTAGTACAGGGCGCCGCCCTGCGTATGACCGGCCAGCGGAACTTTGCAGGATGTGCTTACATGCCAAAGACCGCTGCCGATCCCGTAGTCGTTGTCGATGATAAAATCACCCGGCCCGCTCTCAAAATCCTCCTGAAAAAGAACCGTACTCTGCGCGCAAACAAAAAGCGGAGACATCGATAGAAATGCCAAAACGACTCCCGCGATCCGTGCGGCCAGAGTACTGTTTTGCCTTACTAATAAAATTAAGCCATTACCCTAAAAGATTGACTTAATACACTTAGAGCAACCCCATGGCCTTTATTAGAGCAAAACAGATCGCCTTTTTCAAGAAAATTCAGGCCCTGACTGAAAAATAGTCCGACGGGCCGGACAAAAAGACGCGGAGTAGCCCCATGCCCGAAAAACGGCTGTTTAGGGCAAAAAACGGGCTCTAAGAACACCTGGCCCGGCGGCATAAACCTCACATTTTACAGCTCTTTGATGCGGAGATTGCGAAATTCCACATAGTCGCCATGTCCCAAAAAACCGATATGGCCGGTTTCGTTCAAGAGGCCCGGATGCTCTTTGCCGGATAATGTTCCGTTTTTCGAGGCCTCTTTGATGTCGGCGTCAACGATTGTTTCGCCGTTGACTTTCACGATGATACGTGTGCTGTCGGCGATGACTTCTTCATAATTCCATTCGCCGACAGGATTGAAGGCGCTTTCCCGCTTAGTCTTATCAGCCGCAACGATACCGTAAACGGAACCGTGGTACTGCCAGTTGTGAAGATTGCTGTATTTTTCGGCGGTGTTGTCCAGGATTTGCAGTTCCATTCCCACATAAGCCGCGTCGCCCTTCAGCGGGGTGCGAATGCCGAGGCCGTTGTTGGTGCCGGGCTGAAGCTTAAACTCAAACCGCAGGACAAAGTTGTCGTATTCTTTTTCGGTATAAATGTTTCTGCCCGTCCCTTTGCGGCAGAAGAGTATTCCATTTTTAATGCCATAAGTCGCTTTGGAGCCCACCCAACCGGTCAGGTCCCTGCCGTTGAACAGC
The DNA here is from genome assembly GCA_039714335.1 of Planctomycetota bacterium. Taxonomy (GTDB): domain Bacteria; phylum Planctomycetota; class Phycisphaerae; order Sedimentisphaerales; family Anaerohalosphaeraceae; genus 4572-13. The sequence continues at coordinate 28,145 of JBDLJN010000015.1, read as the reverse complement.
GATACAAACCCGTCGGCTTTTTCCTGTTTGGTCAAAACATTGATTTTCTCGGCACCGTCGAGCCGACGAACGAAGATATTGCGAAAACGTGCCTGGCTTTTGTCGTATCCTTCGCCGCCGGGATGGATCTGCAGGCAGATCGTGCCTTCTTCGGGGATGCCCGCCGTCGTCGCTTCGGTGTGCTGGAAATCGGTGATCTGCGTACTGTTGAGCCAAACTTTGATACGGGCGGGCTGGCCTTCGCAGGTGATCCGCAACTTGTTCCACTGGTCCTTGTTAAAGGACTTGATACCGTCGGAGCAATGGTGCACAAAGCCCTGAGTCCACGGGCAGTAAATCCCCCCGATTTCGCCGCCGTCGCGATAGTCCAGTGTTACCTGGTGACTTTTGCCGTCCGGGCCGACACGCAGAAAGACGCCGCTGTCAAACGGCCAGTCGATCTTTGTTTCCAGCATCAGCTCGAAATCGCGGAATGTTTCGGTCGTCGTCAGAAAGCCGCCTTTGCCGGGAGGGTCCTGAACGCCGACGATCGCGCCGTCTTCAACGGTCCATTTGCCGGTTGGTTCGGTTTCGCCGGGCAGGCCGTCATGGAGTTTCCAGCCGGTGAGGTCCTTACCATTGAATAACGAGACAAAACCGGCCGGTACTTGGCTGGCGGCAACATCAGGAGACTGGTCCATATATTTCTGCAGTAGTTTCCGAAGCTTAGGATCGGTGATCTTGTCAATATCATCGCCTGTCGATGAGCGAAGCGTGTTGATCGCGGCGGTGCGAATGTTTGGATTATCTTTGTTACGGCGGATAACCTGATTGCATATTTGAGCACAGCGATTCATATTCCCCGCTTGGGCCTGTCTGCGCGCGTACAGTAGATATAACGAGGTGTATTTTGCGCGTTTGTAGTTATCTTTGACTTGGGTGCTCTCGCTCAGAATTTTCTGAGACGAAGGATCACCGATATTCGCAAGGGCATACAATGCCGTTTCACGGGTATTCAGATCTTTGCTTTTGGTGGATGGCGTAATCTTCTTTGCAGCTGCCTTGCTCCGCAACTCTCCAAGCGCTTTGATGATGGTTACCTTGTTGGCCCCTGTCGCCGAATCCAGGGCTTCTAAGAACTCCGCCTCGACGCCGTCGGTGCCAATGGTTAGCAGGGCGCGGGCGGCGTAGTCACAGAGCACATCATCATTAAGATAACCGCCCAGCGGCTTGACGGCCTCTTCTTGGCCGGCAAACTGAAGCTGGCTAATCAAAAATGCCTGATTCTGCTTTTCCGGGACAATTTCTAAAGCGTCGATCAGGGCGGCCGCATACACCGCGCGTTCGGCTTCGGCACCGTGGCGGGCGGTGTAGTGGGTCAGAGCACTCAGGCCGTAGCGGGCCGCGTTATCGTTCGGGTCGGCCGGCGGCAAAAGCATTCCCGTCAAAACAGTTGTGGATTGCGGGTTCATCGCCGCCAGTTGGGCAGCAAGATCAGCTTGCTGCTGAGAATCATGAGCGGGCATCTGAGCAATGATGGCAACTACTTTCGATTGATCGGCCTTTGAGGGTAATGCCTGAGTATTGGTGCAGCCGACGAACATGACGGGGACGATTGTCGCCAGAATTGAGAATTTAATGAGCTTCATATTTTCACCTCTTTGTTTTGAGTATCACTTGTTTGGAGTTAGCGGGTTCGTACACTACTAAATCACCCACGGCGCACGCATGGGCTGACGGATAAGCCGGTTCGCTTCATCATCGTTAATAAATTGCTGTGTGTCGGGGTCGAAGCGAAGTTTCCTGCCCAGCCGAACCGCGATGATCGCCATGTTGACCAGCGTACAGGAGCGATGTCCGTTGGCTTCGTTTAAGGCAAACTTTTTCCGTGTTCGCACCGACTCGTTGAAGTCGGTAATGACCGGTTCAAGGTCGGGCATTTCGGCGAGTTTTTCTTTCAGGTTTGGGATATCCGATTTGAAGTTTTTGTACAGTTTCCCGCTGCTGCCCTCAATAAAGGCTGCGTCCTTATCGCTGTCTTCACCATCCAGGACGATTTCGCAGCCGTCGGCATACCGCAGCGTCACGCGGCGCCAGGGCAAGGCGGCGTCCGGATGCTGCTGCGGGGTGTCCGCTTCGACCTCGATCGGGCCGGTGTCGTCCTTGCCGAGGATGAACTGTGCCGGGTCCAGGTAGTGCTGGCCCATATCGCCGAGTCCGCCGCCGTCATAATCCCAATAGCCCCTGAACGAGCTGTGCACGCGGTGCGGGTGATAGGGCCTGACCGGGGCCGGCCCCAGCCACATATCGTAATCGAGGTTTTTGGGAACCGTCTGCGGCGTCAGGTCGGTACGCCCGCTCCAGGTATCCAACTTCAGATTCAGGCCGGTCGTTTTGCTGATGGTGATCTTCAACGGCCAGCCCAGCAGACCGCTTTTAACAAGTTTACGGGTGGGCCGAACTTCGGCGCCGGTACCGTCATAGGTGTGATAGCCCCCGGCGAAGCCGCCGCGGAAACGGAACCATGTATTGATTCTTAATATCCTTTTATTACGCTGGACTGCTTCGACGACTTTTTGGCCTTCGTAAATGGTCCGCGTGAACGGTTTTTCGCACCAGATGTCTTTTCCGGCCTCAGCCGCGGCAACCGCCATCAACCCGTGCCAGTGTGGCGGAGTGGCAATGTGAACCACATCCACATCCGGGCGGGCCAGAACATCACGAAAATCTCTATATCCTTTACACCCCTTACCGGCCTTGGCCCGTCCCTGTCTTAAATGGTTGGCGTCCACATCACAAACCGCGACCAGCCGGCGTTGCGGGTCTTTTTTGACATAGTCGATATGGCCTTTTCCCATTGAACCAACACCAATGACGGCATGATGAAGCTTTTCACTGGGAGCGATGTAGCCGTTGCCGCCCAGGACATGACGCGGAACGATCGTAAATGCTCCGGCCGTGGCGGCGGCTGTTTTAACAAAACTTCGTCTGGTTAAGATTCGCTTTTGTGTCATGATAACCTCCAGTATATGATTCGATTAATCGGTCTCTACCCACTGTGCTTGCTTAAACATATGTATAACCGGGCCGGAATATTGCGATATTTTCGAGGCGTTCCAGACTGAGAATGAACGGACCTCTTTTCAGAACGCCATTTTTATGCAAACAAGGGGCAATTTCAAGAAATATTTGAAAATCTCAAAAAAATGCTTGCTGTCTTTGTATGTTTTCTTGTATTATATGAGAATATAGTCATATAGTCACGCAACAGGATATCAAATATGGAAAAATTATTATGCGAAAAACAGGCGGCGATTGCCAAGGCGATGGCCCATCCGGTGCGGATAGCGGTGCTGGAGTTCGTCAGAGGCGGCGAGCAATGCGTCTGCGATATCGCCGAAGCGGTCAGCACAGAGCAGAGTAATTTATCCAAGCACCTGTCGGTGATGGTCAATGCCGGCGTGCTGACCTCGCGCAAAGACGGCCTGAAAGTCATGTACCGGATTAAAACGCCCTGTGTTCTGAAATTTCTAAACTGCCTGAAGGATTGTTTGAAAGAACAGATGGCCGAACAGCAACAATTGCTGGACGCGATGAACGAATAAATTACTTTTGAGATTGAATATGAATATTCTGTCTGTATTTACATGGTTAGCGGATCGGGTCATATACGACCTTTTCGGGATGTCGCCGGAGTCGCACTGGGCGGGCAGTCTGCATTTTTTCATTGAAGACACCACCAAGATATTCGCCCTGCTGGTCGTGATGATCTATGTTATTGCCTGGGTGCGGGCAGCCCTGAATGTTGACCGTGTGCGGGAGTATCTGGCCGGCAGGCACCGGCTGTTCGGTTATGTCGCGGCGGCGAGTTTTGGCGCGGTGACGCCGTTTTGCTCCTGCTCGAGCATCCCGATATTTTTGGGGTTTACACAGGCCCGCATTCCGATCGGCACGACACTGGCGTTCTTGATCACCTCGCCAATCATCAATGAGGTGGCGATCGTGCTGCTGGGCAGTTTACTGGGTGTGAAGTTTACCATTTTCTATGTTGCGGTGGGCATTGGTGCCGGTGTTGTGGGCGGCGCGTTTATCGACTTCATCAAAGTCGAGAAATACCTGACGCCGTTGGCGACATCGGCTCGCGGCCAGACGGAGGCCGCATGCTGTGCAAACACAAAACCGGCCAGAATGTCGTTTCGGAATCGCCACGAATTCGCACGCGATGAACTCAAAACAATTTTCCGACGGGTCTGGAAATGGGTCCTGGTCGGCGTGGGGTTGGGTGCGGTGCTGCACGGCTTTGTACCGGAGGAGTTTGTGATCGAACACCTTGGTGCCGGACAGTGGTGGACCGTTCCATCGGCAACCCTGCTGGGCATCCCGCTGTATTCCAATGCCAGCGGCGTGATCCCTGTGGCCGAGTCATTACTGGGCAAGGGCCTGCCTGTCGGGACGACGCTGGCGTTTATGATGAGTACTGTTGCGGCCAGTTTTCCGGAGTTTATGATGCTCAAGCAGGTGATGAAGCCGAAATTGTTGTTGATTTTCTTCCTGTTGCTGCTTGTAATGTTCACAGCGGTCGGCTGGATTTTTAACCTGATTAATTTTTGACAGAGGTAACTGTTTCAATGGAAAATAGCAAGATCGAATTAAAGCCCATCGGCACTATCCACACATCATTTCAGCAGGCCGAGGGCACGCCTGTTCAACCGGTCAAAGGCAAAGGAACCACCGGCTGGGTCGAAGTCGATCCTGAGTATGTTGACGGGCTGAAAGATGTGGACGGATTCGAACGTATCTGGCTGTTGTTCTGGTGTCATCGGGCCAGCGAATATAAATTGCATGTCAAGCCGTACAGGGATACACAAATACGAGGATTATTTGCGACGCGGGCGCCAAGCCGCCCTAACCCCATCGGCATATCCTGTGTCAAGCTGATCGCTGTGAACGGCAATCGGCTCCAGATCGAGGATGTGGATATGCTGGACGGTACGCCGCTGCTGGACATTAAGCCATACACGGGTCAGTTTGACTTTTTCCCGGTTACCCGCTGCGGATGGATGGATGCGGTTAGCAAGGATGCGAAAACGAAAGCTGACAATCGATTTTTTCAAGAGGAAAACGAATGAAGATTCAAGTGTTGGGGACCGGCTGTCCCAAATGTAACCAGCTTTACCAAAATGCTCAACAGGTGTTGGCCGAGTTGGCAATTGACGCGGAGTTGGAGAAAGTAACAAACCTCAACGATATCATGGCTTTCGGCGTGATGGTTACACCCGCATTGGCCATTGATGGACAGGTTAAATCCAGCGGCAAGGTGCCGTCGGCAGAGGCGATTAAAGAAATGATTCAATAGAACGTTTTGCTTATGAAAGAGACGACGAAGAAATATTTGATTTTGGGTGCGCTGGTAATAGCGGTTTGCGGGGTAATGATTGCGAAAAACCTGCGGACTTATCAGCAGGCCGCAGGATTGGCTGATGACAGTGTGATCGGAAAAGGCAAACCGGTCCTGCTGGAATTGGGCTCGCATTCATGTGTACCCTGCAAAGAGATGATGCCGATCTTGGACGAACTCAGCAATGAACAGACCGCGTTTGTCGTCAGCTTTGTGGATGTGTGGGCCGACGAGGAAAAAAGCAACCAGTACGAGGTTGAATTGATCCCCACACAAATCTTTTTTGACAGAGATGGCGTCGAACTGTTTCGCCACGTCGGTTTTTACCCCAAGGAAGACATCCTGGCAAAGTGGAAAGAATTTAAAATTCAATAATCTACCATGATCGAACAATTTTTTACATGGCTTAGTCATTTGAGTGAACAAGGCGGCGGCACGGCATTGGCTGCGGCGTTTGTATGGGGGATCGGCAGTGTGGTCCTTAGCCCCTGCCACCTGACATCGATTCCGCTTGTGGTGGCTTACGTCAATCGCGGGTCAGTATCAAGTGTAAAGCGGGCACTGACCCTATCAGTCCTGTTTTCTTTCGGCATTTTTCTGTCGATTCTTTTCATCGGACTTATTACAGCGTTTTTCGGTCGCATGCTGGGCGATATCGGCCCGTGGGGCCGTTGGATCGTTGCGGCGGTATTTATGGTGTTCGGGTTGGTCCTGCTGGAGGTCATCACGCTGCCATGGCCCGGCCCGGATATGACAGCCAGTACACAAACCGGCTGGGCCGGTGCCTTGGTGTTGGGGTTGGTCTTCGGTGCCGCCGTCGGGCCGTGTACATTCGCGTATATGGCGCCGGTGTTGGCAGTAACATTTGAAAAAGCGTCTGCCCATTTAGCCCATTCGATCCTGCTGATTCTTCTGTACAGCGCGGGCCATTGCGGTGTGATCGTTCTGGCCGGAACATTGGGAACGCAATTGCAGATCTTTTTGAATTGGGATCAGAAAACACATATTACCGCCCGCATCCGAAAGGTCTGCGGCGGCGTACTGATTCTCGTCGGCCTGTATCTGCTCTGGAAGGCATAAGGTTGTTCACAATGTGCCAGACATAAAAAAAACGGTCGCTGTCACTGTCTCAGGAATTATTTTTGGAGCGATATTTTAATGAAAAATACAACACGCAACTATCTCATGATGGGCCTGGTTATCGTGGCAGTGCTCGGCCTGTCCGTATTCAACCGGTCCCGCTCGCATAGTCTCGCCGCCGGACTGCCGGATGACAGTGTTATCGGCAAAGGCAAGCCGGTGGTTATTCAGTTCGGCGCGCACTGGTGCCCGCCGTGCCGGAAGCAGCTTCCGGTCATGATCGAGCTGGCAAAAGAACAAACCGCTTTCCAGACGGCATTTCTCGATGTGGACGAACATCCGCAAACAGCCCGTGATAACAACATCGGCCCGATCCCGACGCTGATCTTTTTTGACGGCGACGGCAATGAACTGGATCGTCATACCGGCTTTTATCCCAAAGACAGCATCCTGACCAAATGGAAAGAGCTTGGGGTTGATGCTACATCGTTATGATTGAATGACCCTGCCCGTCTGACAGGCCTGCGGCACAACGCTGGCCTGCGCCCCTTCTCGGCGTGTATCTGCTCGGAGAAACAGAAAGTCATCGGTTGGCAAAAATATTTTTCATTTTCTCGCACGGCGCATCCGTGCCGGCGTAGTAGTTGAAAATACGTCTACAGAAAAAATGAAAAACATCTGATACAGGAGATAGAACCATGACAACACATACCAAAACAGTAACCAACGGGGTCAATATGGAAGCCCTCGGCAAAGCGGTCGAGGCGATACAGGAAGACCCTCAATTGGCTCAAAGTACATTTCGGGTACATAACAAGTGGGCTTCCGGCGGCGTTAATCAGACACGGGTTCAGAACTTTCAAAGCCTGGGCCAGGAAAATGCTCATCTGCAGGATTTTGAGCTTCATTCCGATGAACCGCTGGCTTTTGGCGGCACGGACTCGGCGGCCAATCCGGTCGAACATTTGCTCAATGCACTGGCGGGATGCGTGACAACGAGTATTGTTGCACATGCGGCGGTACGCGGCATCCCGATCGAAGAGATCGAATCACAGCTCGAAGGCGACATTGACATACGCGGCTTTTTAGGATTGGATCCATCGGTGCCGAAGGGCTATCAGGATATCCGGATCACCTTTAAGATCAAGGCCGCACCGGAAGATATTGGCAAACTTATGGAACTGGTCGAGTTCTCGCCGGTTTATAAAACCCTCACACAGGGAACAAATGTCGATGTCCAGATTCAGCCCAAGTAATGCGTCTGAAAGCAAATACGCACGCTGAAAACGCCGGGCAACCGGCCAGTGCCTCTATCGCTGCTGTTTCAAAACAGCAGCGATAGAGAGCCTGTGTTTGCAGTTACGTTCTTTTGACTTGATTAAATTGCGGGATTGCTGTATATTGGGGGAACGGAACAACAGGCAATTCGTGTTGTCCATTGGAAGGGTTTTAAAAGGAGTTCGTCACAACAAAAAAGGAGACGTGATGGCGATCAAGTTCGAATGTCCCGTATGCCGCAATCACTTATCGGCCAAGAGTAATTATGCCGGTAAAGAGGGTAAATGCAAATGCGGTGCAGCGCTCATCGTCCCGGGCAATTCCGAAAAGATGAAGTTCGGGTGCAGGCATTGCAGCAAAGGCATTTCCGTTTCAAGCAGGCACGCCGGTAAAAGAACTCGATGCCCCCTCTGTAAGGGCATAATCACGATTCCGCAGTTGGGAAAGCTGATCGAACCGGATATCCCGGTCGTCACCGACACGCCAACCGTGTCAGCAAGTGCCGGCCGGGTCAATATCACGTGTATGATATGCAATACTGAGGTTCAGACGCAACACAATGTCCCGGGCGATATTATTGAATGCCCGGAGTGCGGCAGTTTTATGGAAATTCCCGGACAGCAGGCCGCCGATGACAAGTCGAGCATGACCGCGGCCGGTCCGGATGCAGGTCGAACCGAAACGAAGGCTCCTGCCGCGATCGGCAAAATCAAATGCGCAAGCTGCGAGCGAAAGATCCCTGCCGATGCGCCGGTCTGCACCCGCTGCGGGATCTTTGTCAAAAGCGGCAGGCCGATCCTTACGGCGTGGGATGTGGATCCCGATGAACTGGAAGATAAAGCTCACGGCATCGTAAGGGGCGTTAGCTGGTTGATTCCGTTCGGCATTTACCCCGTGTACTCTGAGGCCATGGGCAACCACAAACCTTATGTGACATGGGGCATCACCGCGGCAACGATATTGATCAGCATCTGGTTTCTTGCCCTTGAGATTTCCGGTTCGCCGCAAATGACTTCATCCAAGAACCTCATGCTCTGGAGCAGTAACGCCGCACCCGATGCCGAGCGGATCCATCTGTTCTATGAATTCACCAGCTATGGCGATATTGATGCGTTTATCGCCAAGCGAGAGGAACTGAGCAAAACAGTGCCGGAAAAGGAAGTGGATATTGCCGCCCTAAACGCATTAACCCCCGAACAGCGGTGCTTCGGTGAATTCCGGGTTTTCCAACTGATCACACACGCATTTCTGCACGGCGGCATCATGCACCTTGCCGGGAACATGCTGTTTCTGCTGGTTCTGGGCTCGCGGGTCAACGCAGCCATCGGCAATATCCTGACGGTAATTCTGTATCCGATCCTGGCTGTCGCCGCAGCGGTGACGTATCTTTTAGCAATGGGGCCGGAACCGCCGACGCCGATGCTGGGGGCATCCGGTGCAGTCATGGGGCTAGCCGGTGCTTATCTGCTGCTGTATCCCGTTCACAAAATTTATATGGTGATATGGATGCGATGGGGTCTGCTGGCGGGATTTCATCTGTCATTTAAGTGCTTCGCGCTGCGGGGCCTTTGGGTCGTGCTGTTTTATATCATTTTCGATATAATCTCGGTCTGTCTTGCGTGGACGGACGGCACCGCTCACTGGGCACATATTGGCGGATTTGCCGCGGGGTTCATCATTGCCTTTGGTCTTCTGGCAGGCCGAATTGCGTACTCCAGGAGCGATATCCTGTCTCTGGTCCTGGGTAAATATGCCTGGCGGATCATCGGCACACCAGCCGACCGGCTGTAATAAACCGGTTCTTTTTAAAATATCCTATTGACATCTGGACTTCGACTTGATACATTTCGTTATATGGCGAAATATAGGAGATATAAAAGTGCATGAAACGATTGATATTGCCAAGGCCCTGTCGGATGCAAACCGGGTGCGGGCGCTGCTGCTGCTGACCGAGGGGCCATTGTGTGTGTGCCAGATCATCGAGATGCTGGGGTTGGCCGCTTCGACGACCTCCAAACATATGTCCATCCTGCGGCAGGCCGGTCTGGTCGAGGCCGACAAACAGGGACGCTGGATGCACTACCGGCTTGCAGGCAAGGGTGCTCCCTCTCAGGTTCGCCAGGCGCTGCGGTGGGCCGTATCCGCTCTGGAAGATGACCCGCAGGTCCGGCGAGACAAAACCAAGCTGAAGAAACTGTTAAAAGTTGACAAGGAAGCATTATGCCGGAAACAGCGAAACTGAAAATTCTGTTTTTATGTACAGGCAACTCCTGCCGCAGTCAGATGGCCGAGGGTTGGACACGCCATCTCAAGAGCGATTGTATCGAGCCGTATTCGGCCGGCATCGAAACCCATGGCCTCAACCCCAATGCGGTACAGGTTATGGCCGAGGCAGGGGTGGACATCTCCGGACACAGGTCCCAGCATATCGACGAGTTCAAAGATATTGAGCTGGACTATGTCATTACCGTCTGCGGCCACGCAAACGAACACTGCCCCGTCTTTCCCGGCAGAACAAAAGTGGTTCACATTGGCTTTGACGACCCGCCGCAACTGGCCAAAGAGGCCAAAGGCGAAAATGAGGCACTGGACTGCTACCGCCGCGTGCGGGATGAGATCAAGGCATTCATCGAAACACTGCCGGAATCAATTATCTCTTGATGTAAAGGTTGCTGATTATGACAACGGACCCAGCCCAAAAACTTGACACGAAGAGCATGAGCATTTTCGAGCGTTATTTAACCGTCTGGATCGGGTTGTGCATTGTCGGCGGCATCGCGCTGGGCAAGCTGGCCCCGGCGGTGGCGCAGACGCTGGACGGCATGGCGATCACAGTTGACGGGGCGCCGATCGTATCGATCCCGATCGCGGTGTGCCTGTTCTTTATGATGTACCCGATCATGGTCAAGATCGACTTCGCCGAGGTCGTCAAGGCCGGTAAAAGTATCAAGCCCGTCGGCCTGACCCTGTTCATCAACTGGGCGGTCAAACCCTTTACCATGTACGCCATCGCAATCTTTTTTCTGGGCACGCTGTTTCTCGGTTTCATCGGGCCGGATGAAATGGATCTGGTCAATCTGCAGGACAGAACCGTCGAGGTCGGCGATACGTATGGCGCCGGAACCGTGGTCGAAGTGGACGGTGTCAAAATGCTCGAAGTGCCGCTGTGGCGAAGCTACCTGGCCGGATGTATCCTGCTGGGCATCGCGCCGTGTACAGCGATGGTGCTGGTCTGGGGCTATCTGGCCAAAGGCAACGACGGCCATACACTGGTCATGGTCGCGATCAACTCGCTGACAATGCTGCTTTTGTACGGCCCGCTCGGCGGGTTCCTGCTGGGCGTCGGCAAACTGCCCGTGCCGTGGCAGGCGTTATTGTTGTCAATCGCCATCTATGTCGCCCTGCCGCTGGCGGCCGGATTCCTTTCGCGCAAATGGATCATCGCGCATAAAGGCCAGGCGTGGTTCAAGGAAAAATTTCTGCATGTCCTGACGCCGATCACGATCGTCGCCCTGCTGATCACGCTGGTGCTGCTGTTTTCCTTCAAGGGCGAAACCATCCTTTCAAAGCCGCTGACGATCCTGTGGATCGCGGTGCCGCTGTTCCTCCAGACCGTGCTGATCTTTGGCCTTGGCTATGGCGCCAGCAAACTGCTGAAACTGAAATACGCCGACGCCGCCCCGTCAGCGATGATCGGCGCGTCCAATCATTTTGAGGTGGCCATTGCGACTTCGGTCATGCTGTTCGGTCTGTCCTCCGGCGCCGCGCTGGCAACGGTAGTCGGCGTCCTGATCGAGGTGCCCGTGATGCTGATGCTGGTCAAGATCTGCCTGAAAACCCAACACTGGTTTTCCGACAAAGCCCAATAACGCACCTTGCCTGCGAGGGCATAAGCTGGTATAATTCGCACTTTTGGTTGTGAATCGAAACTTTTGGACAGATGAGCTTATGGACATTGCAAAACAGGTAAAATGCTTGAAACGCGGCACCGTGGAGGTCTTCCGCGAAGATGAACTCGCCCAGCGGTTGACCGAGGCCGCGGCCAACGGCACCCAACTTCGAGCCAAACTCGGCATGGACCCCACAGCCCCGGATATTCACCTCGGCCATACGGTTGTACTGCGTAAACTGCGGCAGTTTCAGGACTTAGGTCACAAGGCCGTGCTGATCATCGGCGACTATACCGCCCGCATCGGCGACCCGACCGGCCAGAACACTACCCGGCCGATGCTGACCGCCGAAGAGATCAAGGAAAACGCCCAGACCTACTTCGACCAGGCGGGCAAGATTCTGGATATGTCGCCGGAAAAGGTCGAGGTCCGCTACAACAGCGAATGGCTGGCCGACATGAAGCTGGCCGATGTGATCAAGCTGACCGCCTCGATGACCGTCGCGCGGATGCTGGAACGGGACACATTTGACATCCGCTATAAAAACGGTGATCCCATCGGCGTGCACGAATTTCTGTACCCGCTGATGCAGGGCCACGACTCGGTCGCCATCAACAGCGATGTGGAACTCGGCGGCACGGATCAGACTTATAACAACTTGGTCGGGCGTGACCTGCAGCGGCTGGACGGCCAGAAACCGCAGATCGTCATCACCATGCCGATTTTGGTGGGGCTTGACGGCGTGCAGAAGATGTCCAAGTCCAAGGGCAACTACATCGGCGTCACCGATGCCCCGTCTGATATGTTCGGCAAGACCATGAGCATTCCCGACGAGCTGATGGAAAACTACTTCACCCTGCTGACAGATATTCCGGCGGACGAGATCGCTGTGCTGTGCGACGCATCGAAGACGCATCCGAAAGAGGCCAAGGTCAAGCTCGGCAAGATCATCGTGGAGCAGTTTTATGACGCCGAAGCTGCCGAAGCCGCCGCCGCAGAGTTCGAGAATGTCTTTGCGCAGAACCAACTGCCGGACGATATGCCGGACGTGGAAATTGCTGCCGAGCCAATCATGGCCAGCAAGCTGCTGACCCACTGCAATCTCGTTGCCTCCGGCGGCGAGGCCAAACGCATGTGCAAACAGGGCGGCGTCAAGATCAACGACGAAAAGGTCGCCAACCCGTCACAGGAGATTACCCCCGCCGACGGCATGGTCGTACAGGTCGGAAAGCGAAAATTCGCAAAACTGAAAATTAAATAAACCGCAGATTACGCGGATTGTCGCGGATTAAAACATTTAAAATAAAAAAATCCGTGTAAATCCGTGAAATCCGTGGTTTCCTTTGTGGAGATAGTTATGAAGTTGCCGGAAGTAAAAAACGCGGACAAATATACAGGGCTGTATGTGGTTGATTTTGGCAACCATTGCGGCGTGGGTTTTGTTGCCGAAGAAGTTGCTGAGCTATTGGAAAGCGAGCAGTTCGTCGATGTGCAGGTGTACAAGGTCCACCGCGCCAACCCCGACGGCACGATGGAATTAAAAGGTGTTACCAAAGAAACCTTCCAGCTTGAAGCAGGCATGTTCTTTCATGCCGCCGACGAAGCGACTGCAACAGCTGATTTCGAGCGTTTGGCCGCATGGGCCAATAAGCAGCTTCCGCCGGCACGCTGCAAAGTGCAACTTTCCGGTACCGGCGATACATTCATTACGGCACTCATCTACCCGGCAGAATATGGCGATGCGTTCAGCAAATGGCTGCTGGGCGGCGACTACCGCACCGCCGGAGGAGTCGAAGGCGGCACCGGCGCCGTGCAGCGATATCAGGATGCACAGCCGAATGTAATCGAGCGAAAACAGCTCTGGCCCGCATCATCGATTGAACATTTACAAGGCGAGCAACTGCTGGAAGCAACCAACAGGGCAATCGTAAGATAGGAGAACGCAAACGGAATACAAGCCCGTAGGGCTTAGAATTGATTACTCGCTGCTATAAATATCCGCATTGAAGCCCTCTCCTCCTGCAACGCCATCAGCACCGTAGCTGGCAATTGCAAAAGGTTTACCGCTCTCCGGGTTGCGTATAAATAAAAACTCATTATTCCACGCATCCCGTGGAATTGTTTTCTGCTCCAAATACCCGCCGGGCGCCCATCCATCGAGACCAGAGGGTTTTTCGACCAGTGCAATCAAGCCCTCTTCTTCACTGGGATAAAAACCCGTATCCAACTTAAACATAATGACAGCCTGATGAAGAATTACCAGTTTTGATTTTGTCTCGGTCTTCTTTTTCCCATCGTTATCGGCCAGCGTCTGCAGTGTCAACCGCTTTCCGAGAACGATACAGTTAAATAGTGCCCGGCCCACCTGATCCCGTGTCAGATAGGCGTTGCTGCCGGCGACCTCGTCCAGCGAAACCACGGTCTGCTCATCGATGTTGAACAGATCGACCGCCAGCTTATCATGTTTCCACATCGCCGAGTTTTCCAGATCGGCGTCCGATGAAAACCGGATCAGCGCCCGGCCGTTCTCCCAGAAGGCCCACACTTCATTGGCCACATCCGACAGCGGCGACAGATGAACCGTCTGCTGCGGTTCTTTCAACTCATCGGCCATCGTTGCGGCCTTATTGCCCTCAATGTATTTCAGGATTTGTCGGCGCGTACTCAAACGCATCCGCATCAGCAGTTCCTCTTCGGGAAACCGCGTTTGCATCCGCATCCGATGGGCATAGTCAAGCATCGCTTTGTAGCTTGCCGTAACGGTCGTATAGCCGGACGCATCAGCGGGAAGATGACCGCGGGCGACATTAACGATCTTAAAGGTATCGCACCGAACCGTCAGCCCCAGTTCCTCAACCGTATAATCCGCCTTCTTCACCGTAACCTTGACATTCAGATCAGGCACAACGATCTCCCCGAACCGGCTTTTGTCATCCGAGTCCAGTTTGGGTTTCAGTTCTCGCAACCAAAAGGCAATATCCTTTTTGCCGACGATCTTTTCAATGTCCCCTTCGTCCAGATACCAGCGATATAAATGTCGCACCACATCAAAAAGATAATCTTTTTCAAAAAATGCTGCCGAGATCTCCTGCCCATCCGGCTGCGAAAAAACAATTCCGGTCATCAGGAACAAGGGTAAGATCGCTGTTATCATCCATCTCATTTCTCAAGTCTCCTTAACGTAAAAAATCGGTTGCCCCCAAGCGAACCATCCAGATCATCCGTAATGCGAACGAAATTGCCGCCGGGACTGTAATAGTCCATATCCGTCATCCACGAATACGCCCTGCCGGTAACCGGCACGCGCCCGATCACGGTCAATCCGGCGTATCGATCCGCACCGGACATTGCCCCGGCAACATATGCATCCGCCAAGGCCTGAGCATAGCTGACAAGGTGGGCAAACTTGCCGGGCCTGCCCTGGTTGGCGATCTTCAACAGATAATCAAGGCGTTCCTGTACGCGCGGAACGGAACGAAGCCGCCCTTCGGAATCACGGTAAAACCCGTCGACCTGGCCATGCTCACCGCCGGCGGTGATGACATCGATAATATCCTGCGTGCGGACCGTAGCAATATGCTCCTGCAGGTAGCCGGGGGGAATATGGTGAATACGGCTGTGGCACACCCAGAGGATCGCCAGCATGGCGGCCTTGCTGTCATCTTCACTGACCCAACCGCGTTCGCCCGGAAACGGGGCCTCATTCAGCAGCAGTCGTGCGATAAACCCGGCTTCGGAGTGGGCCGGGCTGAGTGCAACAGCCGCCCCAACCACAGGGCAAAAGGCCGGATACGCTGCAAGAAGAATGAACAAGGCCATCGCCAAACGCGGCCTATTGAATCGCCCTGAACAGGTTTTCATTCGATCCATCGTCTGCCTCCCGTAAACCATCACTGTTTAACAAGCAACCAGCGTAAATCATCTTATCAACCCCGCACTGGGGTGCAAGAGCAATTCAAAAAGCTGTAACAAATAATCTTACCCTAAGAGTCTATCCGAATAACCGGTTCGTTATGAGGCCGAGCGAAAAGTTCGAGGCCAAGGCGGCGGGGCGAAATCCCCGCAGGCGCAGCCAAAGCTGCGTCGAGGACGATTTTGGCCCGACAACGCCGGGATCGGGCTTTGCAGCCAGCCGCAATAGGACGGGTTATTCGATAGGCTCTAACGCTGACACTTGACGCCGGCACTGCTTTCGGCCATACTGTAAGCATTAATGAAGCACAAAAATACGACAAGACAGAAACGGCTGGGTTTGGGAGCCGGGCTGATATTGAACTGGTTCAGTCGAAAGCCCCGGTCCTATTCCGCCGCAGAACTTCACCAAAAGGACTTTCACCCCAACACCCAAAAAATGGGCCTGCGGTTTCACAGCCGTATCCGCAACCTCTTTCGCTTTCAGTGGTTAAAGCTCAAACGGTCCAGGTCCGGATCCGGATAAACCGCCGCCCTTTCTTCAGGTCCAAGCCATCTGCAATGGCTGAACCCTCACAAAAAGCAGGTATACGGCATCTGAAATTGTGTTTTTTGCCCAAAAAGTCACTATTTTTTGATCCGGTCTTCAATAAAATCATTATTTGCCCTTGACTGAAAACAACAAACATCGTAAATTGTGCTTTGTGAATGTGAACGCAAGCACGAAATGAACTTAACGATTTGTAAAGAACGCTGCGGCGATGAAATATCATAAAATACCGGACGAGACGATACGGCGGATGCCGATGTACCTGAGGGCGTTTTCAATACTGAAAACCGAGAATCAGGACACGATTTCAAGCAACCAGCTTGCTGAACGGCTGGGCCTGAACCCGCCGCAGATACGCAAGGATCTGTCCTATTTCGGAGCATTCGGCACACGAGGCATCGGCTACCCCGTCGCCTCCACGGCTGACCAGATCCGCGGCATTCTGAAACTGGATGTCACCCAGAAGGCCGTTTTGGTCGGTGCCGGGCGGTTGGGAGCGGCGATCGCCGAATATCCGGGATTTAAGATGTTCGGCTTCGATATTGCCGCGATCTTTGACAATGATCCAAACAAGATCGGTACAAAAGTCGGCACAAAAGTTGTAGAAGATGTTTCGAAAATCTGTACGATTAAGGACGCAGATATTCACCTGGCGATTTTAGCCGTGCCTGCCGAAGCGGCTGAGTCTATTGTCGAGCAGTTGGCTGACTGTAACACCATTAAAGGGATACTGAACCTGTCCCCGTGTTATTTGACCGTGCCGAAGTCCATCAAGGTCATTACGATCGACCTGGCGATGGAACTGGGTACGCTGCCGTATTACATGTAAACAATAGCCCGAAGCGCGAGCGCAGGGATAAAAACGATAGCATAAACAAAAAATGAAATCTGTTTAACAGGAAACCGAAACCATGAGTGCAAGCACAGTAACAAAAGAACAATTCAAGTCGTTCGTATCGGCTCTGATCGGATCCGATCAGCAGGTCGTTGCTGTAAAAGCCAAAGACGACAAGTTTGTGTTCGGCGAGCTGACCAATGCAGACGACCTTCGCCTGGATTACGATGTCACCATTCTACCGCCGAAAAAGTACATGTTGCCCCAGAAGGAAACCTTGATGAGCTTTGAGGTCGCCGGAGCGGCCCAAACGGTTCAGCCCGACGAAAAAATGGTGCTTCTCGGCGTACACCCCTATGATATGGTCGCCATCAATCAGATGGACGAACTGTTCAGTCAGGGCGAATACGACACGCACTATATGAACCGGCGCAATAACATCACGATCATTGCCTGCGATGTGGTAACTGCCAGCGAGAATGTGTTCGCTTCTTCGATGAACACCGCCACCTGCGACAAAGGATACGATATCCTGCTGACCGATATCGGCGACAGTTTCGTCGTTGACGCCGCGACTGACAAAGGCGAAGCACTGGTAAAAATGATGGACGGAGCCAAAGAGGCCGCCGCCGCAGACCTGGACAAACGCAAAGCCGTTCAGGACAAGAACACCGCCGAGTTAAATCAGCACACCCTCGAATGCAAACCGTCCGACCTGCCCGACCTGCTCGAAAAAGCATACGACCATTCGGTCTGGGAAGAAAAGGCACGGCTGTGTTATTCCTGCGGTTCCTGCAACCAGGTCTGCCCGACCTGCTACTGCTTTGACGTGCAGGACGAGGTCAACTGGGACCTGAAGACCGGCACACGCTGCCGCGCCTGGGACGGCTGCCTGCTGGCCAACTTTGCCACCGTTGCTGGTGACCACAACTTCCGCGAAAAACGAGCGGATCGTTTCCGCCATCGCCTGTACCGCAAAGGCAAATATGTACCGGGCAAGATCGACGGCCAGATCGCTTGTGTCGGCTGTGGACGCTGCATCAACGGATGCACCGCCAAGATCGCCAACCCGGTGGATGTCTATAACGCGATTTTGGAAACAACCGAATTAAGCTAACCGACTCTTTTTAATAGGAGAAACACAAAATGTGTGAATGTTGTAACGGCAAGAAAGATATTTACCTGCCCGAACTGTGCACGATTACCAAACGCCGGATGCTCAACGGCACCGAGCTGTACATGCACATAGAAAAAGATTCCGGCGAGGAATTTGATTACATCCCCGGTCAGTTCGTGGAAGTCTCTGTGGCAGGCATCGGCGAGGCACCGATCTCGATCTCGTCCTCACCCACCCAAAAAGGCATGGAACTGGTCGTCCGCAATGTCGGCGCCCTGACCAAGGTCATCCATAAATTGGAAGTCGGCGACAAGCTCGGCATCCGCGGACCTTACGGTTCGACCTATCCCATCGAAGCGGCCAAAGGCAAAGACCTGGTCTTTATCTGCGGCGGCATCGGACTGGTGCCCCAGCGGTCCTTCATCCGCTACGCACTGGACAACCGGGCCGACTATGGTGACATCACCGTGCTGATCGGAACCAAATGCCACGACATGCGGCTGTTCCGCGAAGAGATCGCACTGTGGGAAGAACGCAAGGATATGACTGTCATGGAAACCATCGACGAGGGGCACGACTGCTGGAACGGCAATGTCGGCGTGGTCACCACGCTGATCCCCAAGGTCGAAAGCCACCTGCCAAGCAGCCAGATACTCGTCTGCGGCCCGCCCATTATGTACAAATTCGTACTGATGGCTCTGGCTGAAGCCAAGGTGCCGGAAGAAAGTATTTTTGTAAACTTAGAACGAAGAATGAAATGCGGTGTCGGAAAATGCGGCCACTGCCAGATGAATGAGCATTACGTCTGCCAGGACGGACCGGTTTTCCGTTACAGCGATTTGGCCGATGTGCCGGAGGCGATCTAATATGAGTAAACCAAGAGTAGCGATTTTTGATTTTGCATGTTGTGAAGGTTGTCAACTGCAGATTGTCAACCTTGAAGAAGAGATTCTGAACCTGATCGACCTGGTGGACGTCGTCGAATGGCGCGAAGCCATGAGCGAACAGAGCCACGAGTATGACATCGCGATCATCGAGGGCTCCATTACACGCCCCGAAGACGCCAAGAAACTGGAAGTCATCCGCAGCCGGGCTAAGATCCTCATCGCATTGGGTGCCTGTGCCACCATGGGCGGCGTCAACAGGATGAAGAACAACTTCGATCTGAACGAGGTTCGCGAATGTGTGTACAGCAAAGACGCTCAGATGCCGCATCTGAACACCGAGCTGACCAAGGCCGCCGACGAAGTCGTCGAAGTCGATTTCAAGATTCACGGCTGCCCCATCGAAGGCAAAGAGTTCGCACAGATCATCCGCTCCCTGCTCGTCGGCAAGACCCCCTTCGTACCGGACTATCCGGTCTGCGTCGAGTGCAAGGCCAACGAAAACATCTGCCGCTATGAGTACGGCGAGATCTGCATGGGACCGATCACCCGGGCCGGTTGCGGCGCTCCGTGTCCGGCGGCGGGTCGGGAATGCTTTGGCTGTCGCGGCCTCGTGGACAATCCCAATGTCGAAGCCGCTCAGGAGGTCATGGACAAGTACAACTTGACCGTCGATGATCTGAAACAGAAAATGGTACTATTTAACAGCAAATAACAGAGGCCGAAAATGAGCAAAGACATAAACATTAATGTACATCATTTAACCCGCGTTGAGGGCCACGGCAACATCGTGGTCAACATCAAAGACGGGACCGTTGAAAAATGTGAATGGCAGGTTCCCGAAGCGCCCCGTTTCTTCGAGGCGATGGTTCGCGGCCGCCGCTATAATGACATCCAGACCATCGTATCACGCATCTGCGGCATCTGCTCGATCAGCCACTCGCTGGTTGCGACCAAGGCCGTCGAAGACGCTCTCGGGCTGGAAGTCACGGAACAGGCCGACCTCGTGCGTCACCTGATGCATTACTCCGAACAACTCCAGAGCCATGTCCTGCACGTCGGCTACCTGGTCGCGCCGGACCTGTTTGCGGAAAAATCCGTTGTCCCGCTGGTGCCCAAGGCCACGGACGCTGTCTTAAAGATCATCAAGTGTCACCGCGTCGCCAACCAAATGTCCGCATTGCTGGCTGGTCGGATCACGCACCCGATCACACTGACCCCCGGCGGCATGACCAAGGTACCGATCGAGCAGGAACTGATCGACCTCAAGGCCGCGCTGGAAGATTGCGTACCGGATCTGGTTGATATCTGCAAGGTCGTCCTCAGCGTCGCTGGAAACCTGCCCGCTTTCGAGCGGGATACCGAGTATGTTTCGCTCAAGCAGACGAATCCGCTCTACAAAGGCACACTGAGCGAGTACTCTTTCTACCACGGCGACATCACCAGTACCGACTGCAACGGCGACGGTGACATGCCCGTCAACAAGTGGGAAAGCGTTGCGAATGAATATGTCGTCGCGCAATCGACCGCCAAATGGGCCAAGTGGCATCGTGAGTCCTACTTCGCCGGAGCGATCGCTCGATACAAAAACCAGTCGCACTTCCTCAGCCCGCTGGCCAAGGAAGTGGAAAAGATGTTCGGCATGACAACAGACAACGTAAACCCGTTCATGAACAACGTCGCTCAGTTGATCGAAGCCGCGCACGTTGTCGAGGCCTCCCTTGAAATCATCGACACGCTTCTTACAAAAGGCATCAAGCCCGAAAAGGTTAATGTTACGCCGAAAGCCGGTCGCGGCTATGCGGCGATCGAAGCACCACGCGGCATCCTGTTCCACGCCTATGAGTTCGACAAGAACGGAGAATGTGTCTGGGGCAACTGCTGCATCCCGACCAACCAGAACCACGCGAATATCCAGAAGGATTTCGATAAGCTGGTTCCGCAGTTCATGGGCGAGGGCGAAGACGCGCTCCGTCAGAAAATGGAAATGCTGGTACGGGCCTATGACCCCTGCATCTCCTGCTCGACCCACATGCTCAATGTGGAGTTCGTCAAATAAATGTAACGCCGGCATCCTGCCGACAGTTAAAATAGCAACTTTGACGATTGCACCATTGAACCTGAAAGCCCCGGCTAACCCCGGGGCTTTTTAAATGTCCACTGGAAAACCCCTTCAAAAGGGACTTTTGAAGAATTTGCGAATGTTAAACTGTCAGTCGGCGGCTTTCTGAAATATCTCTTCGAGCACACCAAGCACATCGACACTCTCTTCGGCCCGGACGCGATACATCACATCCGCGGTGCCTACACATCCCTGAGTAAACTCCGGGTAAGGCGTGTTGGTGACATCGACGAAGCCGATCTGGTAGTTTTCACCGGGACGGCCCACGGAGCTTTGGTCGCCCCACGCGAACCAGTGGGCGCCGACGATCTTTGGATGGGCCAGCCCTGCAACGATATAATTCGCATACGCCCGGGCCCGCTGGGTCTGGTCGTGGATAGGTCGAAGACTCGCTCCGGGAACCCCCCGGTCCATAGCCCCAAAATGAAATTCGGTGATCAGCACCGGCTTATCAATATCACCGGGCATCCTGCCGACGCCGGCCCTGTTCTCGTAATGATTGTTGCTGTACACATCGACGAATTCCGCCGCAGCCCGTGCCGCTATCGGCGGACAGGCATGGACCCGCGACCCCAAATAAACGTGATTCGGCATCACCTGACGCATGACATCGCGGCAGGTTCTGTAATACGTTTGAGCGTAGTCGGTGTAGAGCATATCAAAATCATTGGGATCGGCTTTTTCTCGTACAATCTCTTTGGTTTCGCTAAGCGCCGTCCAATCTGCAAACTCACCGGTCCATGCTGCATTCAGCGCCGCAATGTCCTTGTATTTCTCTTTCAGCAAACCGATAAAGGCCTGTTTGGCAGGATGAGATGTTTTCTGAGCAAACACTTCACTGACAAGGTCGTCGGACCAGTGCACCTCATTGTCGACAAAGAACCCGACACACCATGGATCCTGGCCATATTTGTTGAGATACGCCTGCAGTGTTTTCGTCAGATTTTCGGCAAGCACACCGCCGTAGGGGTTCTGCGTCAACTCAACGGGATTTGTCCATCCGGTGGTAACGATCGCGGTGTACGGTGTCCGTTTTCCATCCCACAGGCGTTGCTGGCTCCAGGCACCGATCGTGTTCAGTCCCCAGGCCCGGTACCTTCGATGGATCAGATCCAGCGCCGTTTCCTCCCAATCGGGACCATGCTTGCGGGCAAGATTGGCTGCCCAGAAATTCACCGTTGGCTTGGCCTTCTTCGGGCCCATTGCCGCATCATATATCAGCGTATCCTTTTGCGGCAGCCATTCAAACAGCCCAAGGCGCTCCTGGGTTGCGGGTGTGTTAGCATGAAACCCCACTGAATTAACACCGTGTGACCAAAACAGCCTGCCTTCCGGATCGATAAACCACCATTTGTCCTTATATTTTTTGATGCGAAAAAAACCCGTCGCTTCCAGCTGCGGACCCTCGGCCCAGCCGCCATACTGATCAAATGCGGTACGATTTGCAGCCGTTTTGAGCGCTTTGACCTCTGCCTGATGACGCTTTTTCAGTTGACCCTCGCTTTGAACCTTCCCCGGCCAGCTGAGCTTTCTGACCTGTCCAAACTCATCGAGATAGGGCAGTTCCTGCAGCGATGCATTCGCCTGCGAGCCATACGGCTGTCCAAGATTCATCCCGAGAATATCAAATTCAATGTTGCTGTCAGGCCCGTGAACTTTTAACTGCAATTGTAAAACACTCGCCGGGTCAAACGCCTTCCAGTGAAAACGCCAGCCGTTGGGCTTGCCGTTCATGCCCTTGAATATCTCCGGGCTGTCGTCAAGCTCTGCAGATCGTGGAAAAGCAATGCCCAGCGTGCCGACCTCATCCGGCAGCAGCATCGTCTGGCTGGCGCTGCTGTTGGCCCAATCCTCCGCCTCCTTGTTGTCGATCCGACCCTCCAGCCAAAGTAAACGGTCGGATGTATTGTGAACTTCCAGGCGGTAATAACTGTACCCGGAGAAGTCCCAATGATCGCCTGCTGCCGGCACGAGCCGCAACTGTCCGCCTTTACCCTTGCCCGAACTGCTGACATGAAGAACCGGGCCATCGACCTGAACGGTCCAGTCGGCCGGACTGGCGGCAACCTTATACTCCAGTGCCTGACGGGTCGACATCAGCTCCTTTGTCGAAACCCCTCTGGAACCAAACTGGCAGCCGGCATTCAATAACATCAATGACAACGATATCACAAGTAAACGATTTGACAGCACAATTGGCTCCTTAAATAAATCGATCAAACAACTATCTGTCCATCATGGCCTTCCATTTTTCGACATCCCACTTGGCCGGCTTGGGAAAGGCAGCCGATTCGCGCTTCCAGACGGCCTTAAGTTCCCGGACCTTTTCGGGGAACTGTTCGGCAAGGTTGTTTTGCTCGCCGGGATCCTTCAGATAATCGTAGAGCGCGTAGTAAGCAGGCATCCCGTCTATGTTATCCTTATAGAGATCGGGAATCGTTTCCGTCACATAACGCAAAATGTATTGGTCATCGATCGCTACATAACCGGACGGCTCCTTTTCCCTTGAAACATTATGGGTAAAGAACGAAGTTTCCGCGAGGAAGCCCCACACCCGGGCATGGATCCCTCCCACGACCAGATGGTCGTGTACGCGTGCAGGATCATTATGCAGAATCTGGCCCAGCAGCGATTTCCCGTCCAGCCCCTTTGGAAGCTTTCCGCCGGCGGCATCCACGACCGTGGGAAGAATATCCAGCGTGGAAACCAGCTGATCCTTCGCAAGCGGCTTTTCGATCTTGCCGGGCCAGTAGAAAAACAGCGGCACTCGGAATCCGCCCAGCATCAGCATTCCCTTGTGCCCGGCATACGGGGCATTGCCCGGCAGACAGGAATTGTTGCCCACCGCGCCGCCATTGTCGGAGGTGAAGACAAAGAGCGTGTTTGGGGTCTGGCCCTTCTTCTCCAGAAATGCCATAATCTTCCTGACATTTTCATCAACGGCGTAAATGTGAGCATAGAAATTATCCAGCACAAAAGAACCCGTATCAAAGCGATTGAAATATTTATCCGGGGCCTTGGGATCGAGCGGAGCATGGACGGCATGGTAGTGAAGCTGCACATAAAAAGGTTTGTCTTCATCCAGGCTTTTTTCCATGAAACGCAACGCCTTATCCGTAAACACGTCGGTATTGTAGTCGGCGATGACACCCGCCGGCGAAAAATCCTCCCAGACATTGGTGGCATTGTAGAAGGGGCTTTCCCACTGGTTGTAGCCGAAGTAATAGTCGAACCCGTTGTTCAGGGGGTGGTCTTTCGGAACGACAGACCCCTCATATCCATCCCGTTTCAGTTCTTTTTTGATTTCTGGGTATTTACTGCCGACCGTCCAGTAAGTCAGTCCCTCTGGGTCCTTAATGCCGTGTTTTTCCAAATAGCGCCGAACCATATCCTCATCGCGGCTGCCCATGTGCCATTTGCCGAAATGAGCTGTCGCATAGCCGCGTGCCTGCAGTTTTTCAGCCAAGTGGGTGTGCGGCTTGAACCCATGCTCTTCGGTATCGATATTCCGGTAGATACCCCAGCGGTTCTGCAAAACCCCTGTCGCCAAACCGATCCGTGACGGCGCGCAAAGATTGCTGCAGGCAAATGCGTTATTGAACCGGACTCCTTCATCCGCCATCCGGCTCAGAGTCGGCGAGGCCTTCTTCGCCATCTCAAAGGCCTGGGCGGGAGTGTATTGGCCCTTTTTCGCGACATGCTCCAGCAGCTTCGGATCGCAATCGGCCGCCGTCAACCCCCTGGCGTACGCCTCGATCTGGGAAAAGCCCAAATCGTCCAGCATGACGAACACTACATTGGGCTTCGTTTCCTTGGGACTGACAACTTCGCCGGTGC
Source organism: Planctomycetota bacterium (assembly GCA_039714335.1). GTDB lineage: Bacteria > Planctomycetota > Phycisphaerae > Sedimentisphaerales > Anaerohalosphaeraceae > 4572-13. The sequence goes on along the minus strand of JBDLJN010000015.1, from coordinate 3,263 downwards.
TCGCACACCCGGCGACCAGTCCTGCAAAAAGCAGTATCAGCATCAACTTGATTTTCCTATGTGTCATGGCTTTCACCTCTTTCAATTCATCATATCTCGTTGCCGTCAAAATCGAACCATTTGGATGCGTTGGCTTCGAGTGAGACGGTTCTTTCGTTTCCGTTCTGATCGGTAATGGTGGTTGTCTGCGGCTGGTAAGCGTTGTTGATCACAATGTATTTACCCGTTTGGGGATAGCCGGCAATTTCGGTTTCAATGTTGGTTGAGAACCATTTCCCGGCCATTTCGTCTTCTCTTCCGGCGGCGTACCAGATGGCACGCTGCAGAAGCCGGTTCTGCTCGGCACCAAGCTGGAACCCGGCCAGGTAAACGCCGCGGCCCTTACCGAAGTCATTGGCTGCAACTGTTACGCTGCCCTCGTCATCTTTAGCAATGATCTGAGTGGACTCGAGGCAGGGGTAGATCGTTTGAACATGCTTACCGAGGCCCGGGTTCGTATCGGCCAGATCAGCCGCAAGGAAGTGGCCTTTGGTGATATCCGTGGAGAGTACTTTTTTGCAATCGCCGGAAAGGCCGATTTCTTTCTGGATGCCGAGGATGTCCCACAACTGGTAGTAGGCCCCGCCGTTTTCACAAGCGGTCGGATCGATGATTCCGACGAAACCGCCGCCGGCGTCCACCCACTCACGAAGAATGGCAACGACCTGGGGATCTTTCCAGTGACGGCCACCGCTCCAGGATGTGCCGGCAGCGCCGAGGTTGATGATGACACCGACATCTTCCGGAATGCCGTTTTCCTTGATGTCATCGAAAGAGATCCACTCGAGATCGAAAGGCTGACCGGAGAGCGACTCGGTAATACTGCCAAGCGGCCAGGACTGGTCAAAGCCCCACGAACGGGCCTTGCCCCAGGCATTGAGAATGGCCACCTTAAAGGGCGCGTTCTGGACCGGGGTAAAGTGGGTGTTCTCGGTAATTTTGTAGTATTCCCTGGTCTGGTGTTCGACATACTCGATGAAGTCGGGAAACTTGACCGCCAGATCAAGGTAGCCGCCGTAGCCAATCCGGTGGACGAGCTTGCGGAGCATGGCGCGGCGAATCCACATCCAATAGCGTTTACACTCGGCGACGGGATTGCCGCCTTCTTTGAACGAGGGCTCGTTCTGAAGGTTCACGGGGAAGAAGTAAGGGTACAGACGCAGTTCCTTAACCAAATCGCCCGGGACATCGGCAACACGGCGGACTTCACGGCCGTTGATGCAGGGACCGACGATCCCGTCAAAACCGATTTCTTTGAATTTCGGCTTGTAGGGCTCGGTACCGATCCAATGGTCACAGTAGAACATGATCGCCTTCTTGCCGGCGGCGTGAACCTGCTCGACACAGTCTCTGGAGAATTCAACCATAAACTCATGAACGAACTCGATCCAGTCAAGGTAGGCCTTAGTCGGCACGCGGTCGGTGGAGTTGAAATAACCGTTGTCGATGATGTCATTGGGACGGAGACGGTAGCCGTTCTTTTCTTCGAACTCGTCGAGCGCCTGGGCAGACATGCAGTCGAGATAGCCATACCAATCCTGATAGAGCGTTTGGTGCTTTTGGTTGGTGATAATCGGGAACTGGTACGCCATGGACGTAAAGCGGACCCAGTCGGTGTTCGGATGGGTTTCCAGCCACTTGTCGAGGAACTTGGCAATGTGCTTGCGTGTTTCGGGCTTTCGGGGGTCAACGCCGGACTGGTGCGGCCGGTCCCAGTTATTGGTCAGGTGGTTGTACATCGACGTGGTTTCCCAGATCTGGTACACCAGGAAGTTGACAACATAGACATTCCATTTCACGCAGTTCTTGACCGTTACGGTACCATCAGCATAGGCCCAATCGGAAACAGGAACAACCTCACCGGTGGTCCGGTTAACGACTTCCCAATACTTCTTGCAGTCGTTGATTTCATCGATCTTGAACTGCTCGTTCGAGTACCGCGCGAGAACGTCGATCTCCATCGTTGACTCGCGCGCCGTCTGCGGCGTAGAATAAAGGTACTTCTGCTGGTTGTCTTCGGGGTGTGCGCTGTTCCACTCCTGGTCGGCGCGGATCAGACACAGCGTCGAGTAGATGTCCCAACCCAGTTCGGTAATCGAATCGGAAAGCACGGTCCCGTCGGAATCACGGAAGGCATCCGCCCCCCAGCGTTTGGCCAGATCCAATACGATATCGTCCATGCCCGCCTGCGCAGGAAGTGTAAACCCACCTTTTTTTGCATGTATTTTCTTTTCCATGTTCAATCTCTCTTCATAAAACAATTTAGTAGGAATTTTCTTTTTTCTTTATCACGATCTTCAAGTAACCCGAACCCGCTACTGATCAGGCACTACAAAAACCATCATCATCCAGCGTTTGGGAGCCTGGCTTTCGGTATTGCTACCGAGCAGCACAGATTCGCCCGCCCGGACCTTCTTCTTATAAAGCTGCCAATGATGCTTGCCGCTACTCAGTTTCTTTCCTGTATCGGTGAAGCTGCTCTGGAGCCAGTCCATTTTCTCTTCGATGCGGATGTCATGGGCTATATAAATTGTCGCATCCTTTTTCACATTGAACTGCAGCAGATCGACGGCGGAGTAATTCCAATCTAAGTTCGGCAATTGGATGAACTCGCCGGGTTTCAAGAAGGCAGGAATTTCGGAAAGCTTTTTATCGTTATCGGTAAACAGTTTCTCACCTTTCTCGATCTTCCTGACTCTGACTTCTCCAGATAGGCCGGAATAGGAAATATCTTCCAGCAGTTCAGAGGACATTTTTTCGGCCTGGGATGTGAATGTCTCAGCCGGCAGCCTCTTTTTCAGTAGCGGCAGCAGTGTCAGTTCACCCTGCGTCGGAATGCGTGGAAGCGAAGATGCAATACCGCCTTCCACAAGAACCGGCTGTGAATCGATGGTCGCAGTTGTCGGCTTCAACCCCTCGGCCTTTGCGGTCAGGGTAATGGTGCCGGGTTGGCGCGTGGAGCGGATAATGACGCGGTTGATACCGGCCTCCAGATCCAGACAGGTCTTATTGATGGACTTGGCCTTGCCGCTGTTGTAGCCGCCGCGCCAGATGCCGGGACCAGAGGTTTCGAAGTCGCAGCGCCCGATGAAAAGCGGATCACGATTGCCGTCTTTGTCGACCGCCTCGACATCAAAAACAACCGCATCACTGCCATCCGCGAGAAGTCCTGTGGGACCGGTCACAGGCGTAAGGCGAAGAGCCGCCGCGGGGCCGGCTGTTTT
>JBDLJN010000014.1:0-30105 GCA_039714335.1 Planctomycetota bacterium | reverse complement strand
GGGCGGCCATTTCGGCATTGACCACGATCTGAAAGGTTTGCCCCGGCTCAAATTCGTCGCTCAGATCAAAACTGATGACATCGGTCGCTGTGTCCTTCTGCAGGAACTTTTGATGCACCTCGATGATCCCCGCATCATCGACAATGCCGATATGGACCGTTGCGTCCGGGACCTGGAATTTTTTGCAGATGGCCCGTACCAGCTTTTCGAGTTTTGACAGATCCGCGTTTAGCTTCGCCACTTGCGGATCAAATTGAACCTGGAGGTGGTTCTCGGGTGCGTCCATATTATCCGTATTATCCGTCAACGTTTCCGTTTCCATTTCTTGGGCCGTTGTTTTCTGTTTGCCTTTCGATAGCGCCGTTTCCGCTGCCGTTTGGTTCGGCTTTTTCTTCATCCTTGGGATAGGCGATACGCCCATGGTGATGGGCCGCGAGCGATTTTGACAAACCGGCCTCAATCCGGCTGAGTTCCCGCAATGTCAGGTCGCATTCATCGAACTGCCCGTCCTGCAGGCGTTTCATCGCGAGCGAATGCACCATCGCGTCGACTTTGGCAGGGGTATGATCGGTCAGTGACCGGCAGGCGCTTTCCGCCGCATCGGCAAGCATGACAATGGCGGCCTCCTTCGATCGCGGTTTTGGACCGGGATACCGGAACTCCGAATCGGAGACCAGGCCCTGCTTTTGGTCCTGCTGCTTTTTGGCTTCGTGATAGAAATACTCCATCAATGTTGTGCCGTGATGGGTTTCAATGAACTGCCGCAGCACTGCAGGCATGCCGAACTCCTTGGCGATCTCGATGCCGTCTTTGACATGGCCGGCGATCACAAGCTGGCTCATCGCCGGGGAAAGCTGTTCATGCCGGCTGGCCGAGCCCATTTGGTTTTCCACAAAATAGGCCGGCTTATGAATCTTTCCGATGTCGTGGTAATAGGCCCCGACACGGCACAAAAGACCGTTGGCTCCGATGGATTCGGCCGCCGTTTCGGCGATAGAACCGATCAGCAGACTGTGGCTGAATGTGCCCGGCGCATCCATCGCCAGCTTTCGCAGCAGCGGCTGGTTGGCGTCGCTGTAGTCCAGCAGTGTCATGCTCGTGGCGATGCCGAATGCCTGCTCGATGATCGGCAAAAATGCCTGGATGAAGATGCCCACGACAAATGCGGCGGCGGCTGCGATTCCTGCGTGGAGGAAGTACGTTCCGGACGGTTCATTCTGAATGATGCCCAAAGCCGTCGCTGTTAAAAAGACAGTGAGTGTTGCCAGTACTGAAACTTCGATCAGCTTCTTACGTGTTCGTATCTCGCGTAAGCTGAAACAGCAGCTTAATGCACCCGCTACCATCAGCAGCAGCAACTCTACCGAGGCGATCGAGTCCGCTGCGATATTCTGGTCCGCCGGGGCGTCCTGATCCACCGCGAACGCCGCCAGCATTATGTAGAACATGACCATGCCGAAGGCAAATCGCTGATCATATGAAATGGTCAGAACGATCGCGCACGCGACGGCTGCCCCAACCGCCAGCGGCTGCCAGTTCTCATCAAAGGAAAAAACCCGTGTGATCGCCAGCAGCATCCAGAACAGGACTGCCAAAGCGATAACCCGTGTCGTTCGGTTCAAAATGCGTGCCTGGTAATACAAAAGATACAGCGACATTCCCAAACTGATCGTTGAAACGATGACCAGCAATGAAAGCAGTTGGGGCCAACTCTTCAGAGACCGCAATCCTTTCTGGTAGAGTGCATCCGGTTTGATTTCCAGTCCCAGCACAAAGGTTGTCGCAAGAATAAAAAGCACCAGCACGGCCGCCGCTTTGGGATACGGACTGTTCACGACTGCTTTCAACTGTGCAAACCGCTCGGTTGCCCTGTTGTCCCGAACCTGCTGCCGGCGGGGGTTTATTTTTTTCTTTCTTGAAAACATCCTCATGTCTGCCCGGTCTCTTTTTGTTTCTTGTCATCATACGCCTGCACGATCCGATGGACGAGATTGTGCCGGACAATATCGCACTTGTCCAGTTCCACAAACCCAATCCCCGGGATCTTTTTCAGCGTATGAACGGCCTCAACCATCCCGCTTTTTTCGCCGGGCCCCAGGTCGGTCTGGGTGATGTCTCCGGTGATGATCATCTTCGAGCCGCGTCCCAGGCGCGTCAAAAACATCAGCATCTGAGAGCGTGAGGTATTCTGGGCTTCGTCGCAGATGACCACTGCCTCATTCAGCGTGCGCCCCCGCATAAACGCCAGCGGGATCACCTCGATGATATCCATCTCCATAAATTTGCGCATCTGCCCGAAATCCATCATGTCTTCCAGCCCGTCAAACAGCGGCCGCAGGTACGGATTGACCTTGGCCTGCAGGTCCCCCGGCAAAAATCCCAACCGTTCACCCGCCTCAACAGCGGGGCGGGCCAGGACGATCTTGCGGATTTGTTTTTTCTTGAGCATCGACACGGCCACCGCGACCGCCAGATAAGTTTTTCCGGTTCCCGCCGGACCGATGCAGAATGTCAGGTCGTTCTTGAACATCGTCTGGATGTAGGTCAGTTGTCCCTTGGTGAACGGCTCAATAATGCCTTTATGGGCATAGACCTCGATCACATCGGAATTTTCTTTGTCGATATGGTGCATCACCTGAGAAAGGAGTTCGTCGACGTCTGCATCATTGAGTTGTCCGCGTTGAACCAGCCGCCGCTGCATCCGGTCGATCAGGTCTGCGGCGGTTCGAACCGGAACCGGCTCGCCGGAGACCAGCACCGTGCCGTTTCGCGCACTGACCCGCACCTTTAACGTGTCCCGCAGTCGACGCAGATGCGAATCGCCCGGGCCGAACAGTTCCAGCCGCTGTGCATCAGATTCCAGTTGTATCTTAACTTCCAAGCGGTTTCCTCATTTAGAACACGAAGTAGAAAAACGCAAAGGCCGCCGGGGCGGTCGCCAACGGCGAATCGATCACATCGAGAATGCCGCCGAATCCGGGAATACTCGCCGCCGAATCTTTCGAGGCGGCGTCCCGTTTGATCATCGATTCGACCAGGTCGCCCATCTGGCCCAGAACCCCAAAAATGGCTCCAAAGCCAACGGCCCATAAAGGAGTCATTATACCAGAAACGACCGAAAATCCAAAAGAAACCAATGCCCCAAATATCGCCGCTCCGACTAACCCCTCCCATGTCTTGCCGGGGCTGATAGCCGGGCACATTTTGTGCTTTCCAAACAGACGCCCAAGTGTGTAAGCCCCTATGTCAGAACCCTTTACGGTAAATATAAAGGTCAGCAGTACCCACGGCCCCCATGAAATGCGGATACCGAGGATAAATGAGCATAAAAATCCCAGATAGAAGATCGAAAAAAAACTGGCCGAAACATTGCGGATTGTCCCTTCGGTGCCAAACCTTACTGCCTGCACCACGAACAAAGCCAAAAACGAGAGCGCCGGCACTAAAAGCGAAGACAAAACAAATATACGCATTTCTGAAGCAGCCATTCTTTGCCACCAGTAGAAACTTGTTGCGAACAGAATTGACGCGGGGATGGTGACGCTCTTAAAAAGATGCTCGCCGGTTTGCTTGATCAGGTTGCCCAGTTCAAACTGCGCCGGAATGGCCAGCAGGGCGATGAGAATAGTAAAGATAGTTGCCTGAACAGGTTTATTGGGAGCGGCTTTGGTCAGCGAGCCGTCCAGATGTCCGTCCAGCAGGATCAGGCCGAGGAAAACAGCGGCCATGATGCTTCCAAAAAGAAGACGATGTTTCAGCATAGTTGATCCTCATCCCTGAGTTTTTTGGGGTTTGGTGTCACCAAATCGACGTTGGCGGTTGCCAAAGGTAATAATCGCTTTGTCCAACTCTTCCGGCGTAAAGTCCGGCCAATACAAATCCGTTACATAGAATTCCGCGTACGAAATCTGCCACAGCAGATAGTTACTGATCCGCATCTCGCCGGAGGTGCGCACCAGCATATCCGGATCATACCAGCCGGCGGTATAAAGATGGTCGCTGATGGCCTGTTCGTCAATCGCCTGCGGATCAACCGTTCCGTCTTTGGCCTTCTGGACCAGCGCGCGAACCGCATCTACGATCTCCGTCCGCGACCCGTAATTCAGCGCCAATCCAAGCGTCATTCCGGTATTGGTGCCGGTGACCTCGATCGTTTCATCCAGCGCGTCCAAAACCTCCTGCGGCAGGGGATCCCGTCGGCCAATATGAGCCAACTGCACGTTTAATCTCATCAAACTCGGCCGAATTCCTTCCAGGTAAGAGGCATACAGGTACATCAGGAAATCCACCTCGTCTTTCGGTCGTTTCCAGTTCTGCATACTGAACGAATAAAGTGTCAGGTATTCAACCCCGCAGTCCACACAACGGGTGGCGATGGATTCAACGATCTTGGCGCCTTCCTCGTGTCCGTGAAAACGCGGCAATCCCCGTTCGGTTGCCCAGCGGCCGTTGCCGTCCATGATCACCGCAATATGCCGCGGGATGCCTTCCGGTCCGATGCCCAGCCGCTTGGCGGTTTCAATTCGTTTTTCTTCAAATGAACGTGTGTCCATATTTCCCTTTTTCTTACCATGAAGGACTTGAAGAGCATGAAGTTTTTTTTATTTTTTCTTCCTGTCCTTCATGGTCTTCATGGTTAATAATCTGTGGACTTTATTTAATCACGGAAGATGGCCTGCCTGCGTTTGGGGCCGACGCCAACGATGCTCACCGGGACGCCGACGATCTTTTCGATCGCGGCGACATAATTCTTCGTGTTTTCCGGCAGAGCGTCATAGGTCGTAACGCCGGACAGGTCCTCGTCCCAGCCGGGCAGTGTATCATAAACACACTCAGCGGCTTCCAGGTCAGTGGCGCTGCCGGGGAAGAACGATGTTTCTTTTCCGTTAATCTTATAGGCCTTGCAGATTTTTAATTCATTCAGTCCGGCCAGCGTATCCAGGTGCATCATCGCGATCCCGTTGATCCCGCCCAAGCGTGCGGTAAAAGAAACCGCGACCGCGTCGAACCAGCCGCAGCGGCGGGGTCTGCCGGTGGTGGTTCCGAATTCATTGCCTTTGACGCGGATGGTGTTGCCGATCTCGTTATCCTGTTCCGACGGGAACGGGCCAGCGCCGACGCGGGTGGTGTAGGCCTTGACCACGCCGATAAAGCGATCCACCTTTTGGGCCGGTACGCCGCAGCCGGGGCCAAGCCCCAACGCGCTGGCATTGGAGCTGGTAACAAAGGGGAATGTCCCGTGGTCCAGATCCAGCAGTGCCCCCTGGGCGCCTTCGAACAGAATGTCCTTGCCCGTGTCGATGGATTCGTGCAGGAATTGCGTTGTGTTGGTGATAAAACCGCCCAGCACCCTGCTGTGTTCGCAGCACTTGGCATAGATGGCGTCGGCGTCGATCGGTTCGGCATCATACAGGGCACCGAACAGTTTATTTTTGTAGGCGACGATTTTGGCGAGTTTTTCTTTCAGGGCGTCCAGGTCCAGCAGGTCCGCCATGCGAAGGGCATAACTGCGTCCGGTTTTGTCGGCATAGCAGGGCCCGATCCCGCGGGCGGTGGTGCCGATCTTGTTCTTGCCCAGCGCCGCCTCGCGAAGCTGGTCTTCAAGCTTGTGATAATCCAGCACCATGTGAGCGTTTTCACTGATGAACAGCCGACCGTCCAGGCTGATATTTTTTTCCTTGAGGCCGTTGATCTCATCGATCAGCGTTCCCGGATCGACGACGACGCCGTTGGCAATGACGCAGTTGGTCTTTTCGCGAACGGCACCGGACGGCATCAGGTGCAGGGCGAACTTGGTATCGCCGATGATGACGGTGTGCCCGGCATTGGCGCCGCCGCCGTAGCGAACGACGATATCGGCCTTTTCGGCCAGAATGTCAACGACCTTGCCCTTGCCCTCATCACCCCACTGTAATCCCACAACACAATTATTCATTGATTTCCCTTAATTGTTTTTTGACACAGATTTTTTCAACCATGAAGACCATGAAGACCATGAAGAAAAATATTTATATAAAACTTCATGTCCTTCAGCTTCTTCATGGTAAAATTCGTGTTCATTGGTGTTTATTCGTGGTTCTTTTATTATTTTCAGCTGATTTTGGAGACGATATGGTCCAGCACCGCGGGTAAGTTGTCATAGGTGCGGTCGCTGAGTTTGAGTTCCTTGTTTTGCCCGTCCTGCGAATAGGTAATGACGAAAAAGCCCTTCTTGTCAAAATGGGTCTTGTTGAGTTTTTCAATAGCGTCGTATGCGATTGATATACCACCGGCTACAAGGTTGGTGTCCTCGGCAATCACTCTTTTTTTCTTAACGATGACAAGATAATATATAACAACTCCAATGCCCGCGATCGCAAGAAGTGGCGGTGCTTTTTGATTGAACATCATATCGCCATCGGGCACTCCGCCATTATCAATGACATGTTCCTTGTAGAAATCATGTCGCATCGACCATTCGTATTTGCTTAGATATCCGTCATAACCGAAAATAGCCGCGCCGCCTAGCAACAGCAGGGCGATGATAAGATAATTTTTTTTCTTGTAACTGCTCAGGGGGGCTTCGATTGCCATTGTGTTTGTCTCCTTACTTGTGTTAGCGTCTTTGTGCGATCGCACTGCTCAGCGGCTGAACGAAGTGCGGAATAATCTTATCAAACATCATTTGTTCGGCGATGCGGCACTGCTGCTGATACGCGGTGAGCATGTCAAACTCCGGTTGCGGTTTCGGATACTGCCGCACCGAAAAATAAAGACTGACCGGGTCGTCGCTCTTAAACTTTTCGCCGCGAAAGCCAAAGGCCGTTGTCCGCGATTCAACCACCACACGCGCCTGCAGGCGTCCATCTTCTGAAAGGGCGATGACCATCGACGGACAGCAGCTAACCGTTCGTGTTTCTGATGCCTCAAACAAAGCCCCGAAACTGGATGCGTTCAGCAGGGCTTCGGCGATGACTTCATCATGATTGCCGCGATAGTCAAAGTCCATTGTGAATGTAACATCGATTGCATTGACATCCAGTACGCTGACGCCCAGCATATAGGGGATCAGTTCAAGCACCTCACCGTGCAGCGAATAGGCCTGTTCCATTGTGTCCGGATCGGCATAGCCGGCAATAATACGGTCCGCCTCCAGCGAAACCCAGCGGCTGCGCTCGCCCTCGTCGGCCTGTTCGAGAACATATTCGCCGTTATCCCGCCGGGCAAAGCTGTTCATATCAGGGTTCTGCTTCTGCAGCCGCTCGAAAAATGCCAACACCGTCTCCCGCCCGGAGGGAAGCTCCAGTTGGGTATTCACACACATATCAACAAACAGGCCATCACAAAACGACCCAAAGCTATTTGCCATCGTAAAATCTCCTGAAAATCAAACCGGGATATTGTGGCAGAAACAGCAGCTAATTACAAGTAAGAAACTACGAAAAGATTGCGAAAGAAGGAGATGATTCTGATTTGTGTCCGGTATATCCGAAACGGCCCGATTTACCCCAAATCAGGGTCCGACATTCGGATTTCGGTAATTAATGCACCCAGTACGCAAAAGATTGTTGCCGCAAAGGCACGCCAAATCGCCGGCACCAGCAGCTGCACTTGCTCCAAATTCCAATTCTGCTCCATTTTATAAGCGATGAGCGAATACACCACCCCGATTAAAAGTCCGCAGACCGCTGCTGAAGCAATTCGCTTGATACGTGACAACCCGCCTGCAAAGCGTGTGGCTAGCCATCCGGCAGCCGCCGGTAATAAAAAAGCAAGCCAGAATAGTGGTTTAATGTACCATTTATTCTCCGTGGTTGGGGCGATGCCGGTTTTGGTGAAATAGCCGTAATGGGCCGCGGCGAAGATGGCCACCGCCGTAACTGCCGCAATGGGAATATGCCATAACCGTGCGGACAGATTCGCCCGCACTTCACTGATACGCTTCATTCGTCGTCGAACCGTTAGCGGCCAGTTATAGAACAAACAGAAGATCCAGTGCTCCAGCAAGGCCCCGCGTTCGCCGAAGACCGGGACGATATGCACCGCGTCCGTCGCCCAGTGAGCCGCCATAAACCGCGCCATGGCCGGATACCGATAAGTCATCTGGATCGGGAACGCCAGGTAGCCGACATATTTGAAATAGCTCAGAAACAGGGCGATGTTATAGTCTTTGAAGTTGCGTTCTCGGACCGCCAGAATGGTTGTATACAGTCCCCGGCAGAAAGAACCTGGCGAGATCGGGATCACCTGGAATAAGACAAGAATTCCACCTACGGCTAAACGTCTTTGAGTTTCGTCCATGTCCGGGTGTTTAATATAATAGACATAGGCAACAATCGCGGAAACGATTTGCGTCACTGGCAGTGTCATCAGGTGAACGACTAAGCTGACCAGATACTTTTGAATATACGGTTCATTGACCTGCGACAGGATGGTTTCGGCGTCTTCATCGCTGAGGATATGTTTCTTTTTTCCCTGCGTTACCATGTCCCGCAGCCATTGTTCACGGAGATGGGCGTTGAAATACAACTTTAGCGGCCGCACAAAGACAAAATGCAGCTTGTCTTTCAAAATGCTCGGGTCGGTCATAAAGCGATGCAAACCCGCCGGCATGATCGATACCGGAAGATGCAGGAAAAACCGAAGCGGAGCTTTGTATAACGCTGTTGCCGTTTTTGCGTCTACACGACCGGCGCGGTGCCAGCCGATGAGTTTTTCGGCCATTTTGGCCTTAACAGCACGGCGGAAGTAAGCAAACGACGTCAGCAGAGCGCTGTAATGCTTTCGCCAGTCGGCCTTGGCCCAGATGCGGCGGCATACTTTGCCGAGGATCGGAATCAGACCCAGCAGGAAGAAAACAAGCGTTTTAATCTTCGAGTTTCTAAAGCCTGCTTCTTTTTCCGCATCGAACAGGTTTCGTGTTTTCCAGCCGGTTACGGCACTGTCAAACAGCCCGTTCCACAAATCGGCACTGAACAGCCGCGGAAGGTTGTGTGTAATATCCGGAACCGAGTTGCGGTAAACCGTTTCGCATTCCTTGAGTTCGCCCAGCATTTTTTTACTGTCGGCAAGCGAGGCGTACATCTCGGGGTGTTCATTGAGGTGCTTTTCGAGTGTGTCCAGGTTGCCGCGGTCAAACTGCACCAGTGAGCCGCGTCTCAGTCCCTGCCCGATCAGCTTAAAGTCCCCCGGGCTCATCGGCAAAAACGGCAGCAGCGCCAGCCCGGCCCGAAAATCCACCGCGATCAATCCCGCGGTCGCCTCGTCGTCGGTATCGGTGCGTTTCAGTGCGTTCGGCTGGCTCTTACAGGTGGTCCATTCATACTGCCGGGCAAACTCGTGTGCGCCCAACTCGTGCAGCAGTTTGACAAATTCAGTCATAAAGGTGTACTTGCTGCGAAACTCCGGTGAACTGAGCGCGCCTTCGTCAACGGACTTCCCTTTCCGCCAGCATTTGAGCGTATCCAGATGGTCATCCACTTCCAGCCGCCATGTTCTTCCCTCGACCCAGTCGCTGAACTCGCCGCAGCTTCCCAAGGTGCTGTCGACAAAGGTCGCGTGGATGTCATTGACACATTGATCGTCGCTGAATCGGTGCTGTGCGGCGGCGCGGATGAACTTTTGCCACAGGGCGCCGGCTCTTGCTGCTGTGGGATTGACCTGTAACTGGAAGGGGGCCTGAAACCCGACCGCATACAGAAAATTACGGAATAACAGCGATCCCTTGGATGGTGGAATCAGGATTTTCATGGCGTAGTTGTTGCCGACCTTCAGATTGCCGATCTCTATGGGAAACTCGCCGTTGACCTCAAGTTTGGTCAGGATGACCTTATAGACCTGTCCGGCGAACCCGCCGCCGACAAACTTATCGATCAAAACGCTCACCAGGGCTTTTTCGCCCGGTTCGACCGGTGTAACCTCATATTCCAGCTCCGTCCCGGCGTCGTAATGTCCGACGCGCATCGGACGGTGAAGCCCGGCTTCGTTGAAAGCCGCCTCAAGCTGCCTGCATGTTTCGATTGAATAGTCTGTTGCCATAAATCGTAACGCAAGTTGCCGCCAGGATGGCGGCACTACGGTAACGCCGGCATCTTGCCGGCAGTTTTCAGCAAAAGCGAGGCGGCGCAAGCCGCCCGATTAAAACTACGAACTATGTTATCGGCTCATAACTGCCATTACTTCAATATGTTATCCAAAACAAGCCGGGATGTAATAAATGGCAATGCACGCGACAATGCCCCCGTAAACACCGGCCATCAGGTCATCGGCCAGAATACCCACTCCGTGAGGTAATTTTTCCAGCCGTTTACACGGCCATGGCTTGGTGATATCAAACAGCCGAAACAGCACAAAGCCCAGCACGGCGGTGAGGCAGATATTCTCCGGACTCAGCAGGGCGATCACCAGCATCGTGATTGCCTGGCCGGCGACCTCGTCCGCGACCACCATGCCGGGATCTTTTTTGCCGGTTGCCGCGACCACCGCGGGGGCATATTGCACGCAGACCCACGACCCAGCAATGATAAAAAACACCATCACAGGCACAATCGCCGCGGGATATAAGTATCCCAGCACCTGATACAATACCACCGGCGGCAGCGACCCCCATGTCCCGGGCGCAATGGGCAGCTTACCTAACCCAAAACACGTTGTCAAAAGTTCAGCTTTTTTTATCGTTCCGGCTTCCTCTTTTATCCGTTTTTCTTATTAATCAGATTAATAATGACTTTTACGATGATATCCCTGTGGGCTGGTTTGCTCTCAGCGATCATCAGTGTAATCGCGACGAGCGCATTGTCCGGTATTCGTTTGGAGCCGTCTTTGCGGTACAGTGCCTTGTTCTTTTCCAGAAACCACAGGAATAAAAATGCTGCGATGCGTTTATTACCGTCCGTAAAATGATGATTTTTAACAAGGAAGTACAGAAGGTTCGCGGCTTTTTCTTCCAAGCTGGGGTAAAGTTGCACACCGTCGAATGTTTGAAAAATTGTTCCGAGTGAACTTTGTAAGCTCTGATCCTTTTCTCTGCCGAATAATTCCGTTGCTTTATATTGTTGCCGCAATGTTTGGAGAATGTCTTTGGCCTCTTTATAACTGATGGCGATGCCTTTTTTTCGGCTGACTCCTGTTATTTCCAGCCGTTGATAATCATAAGCATCAAGGACGTCCATCGCATAGGCAAAATCCGTAATGACTTTCAAAAGTCCTGCCGCTTGGTCGGATTTAATTGCTCCGCGTTCCAGAACATTCCCGATCACACCGAGGGCACTTTTGAGTTCACGGTAGTTTTGAACCTCTTGTTTGAGCCGTTTTTCGTTAAGCGTGTATCCCCTGACCAGGTGATCCCGCAGCGTATTCGTCGCCCAGATCCTGAACTGCGTGCCGCGTTTTGAATTAACCCGATAGCCCACAGAGATAATCGCGTCCAGATTGAAATATTCAACCTGCCTTACAACCTCTCTGTTTCCTTCGGATTGAACCGTTGCATATTTTGCAACAGTTCGTTTTTTTTCTAATTCGCCCGACTTAAAAATAGACTGTAAGTGCCTTGAAATAACAGACTTATCTCTGTCAAACAGGCCGGATAGCTGATTGAGGTTCAGCCAGACGGTATCATCCTGCAGATTAACCTCGATACGGCCCTGTCGGCCTTTGGGTTTATAAATAAGTATTTCGCCTATTTTGGTCTTTTGTTTGTTCACATTTACAGTTTCATAAACTCGAAAAGCTTAATTATAGGGGATTTTTGCCTAAAAGAAATACATAAAATTAGCAATATACAGCAGGAAATTGTTTGACATCTACCAAACATAAGGATAGGGCATCTCAAATGAAATACAATATAAGAATATCATCATATGGAGAACGGTTATGAATACCGCTAACGGTTGGGTCAAGTTGTACCGCTGTCTGCTGGACGACCCCATCTGGCAGTGCAGCACGAACGAACAAAAAAATTCGAACCGCACCGCTGCGTTTTGAAAAGATGGGATTTTTGGCAAACCAATCGACAAAGCACAACCGGCTCATAACTATTTGCAACTGGGAGTATTACCAATCCCAAGCATTGACGGAGGGCAAAGAAAATGGCAATCAGACGGCAAACGACAGACAAACAACGGGCAGTCAGTGGGCACCTAACAAGAATGTAAAGAATGAAAAGAACACAAAGAAGCATATGCGTGATGATTTTTATTTATCTTCCGAGGAAAGGGAGATTCAGCAGGCGAATGAAAGTTTTGAAAAAGCCAAAGCCGAATTCCTGAGGCGTGCGAATGATTGTTAGACTTCCGAACAAAAAGAGATTCAACGCATCCGCCGAGCCAACGAAGAAACCGGAGCGAGATTTCTGGTTGAGAAATAAGCATTTTAATAAAGTCCGAAGGACTTGAATAACGGTAGCCCCGGGTGCAGTGAAACGGAACCCGGGGTATCAGGGTTCCACCAAAAACAACCGACCCTGAAAGGGTCGAACTCTAACATAAATATTTTGGATTATATTCAACGCCGGCCTTTTCTAACAGGGCCATGTATTCGTCCTTAAACGACAGGCGTTGGTGATGTTCCTTTTGTGTTTTAATGTATTCAATTAACCGTTGTTTTTCCTGCCATCCTTCAAAATAGGGTAAAACTTTTTCAGTGCGAATCCACTGTGAACAGGCCAGTTTGATATCCTTTACAAAATCAGCCAAGGCGATGCTCGGATGCACCTCGGTCAGAATATGCAGATGATCGGCCATGCCGTTGATCTGATGCAGGATGGAGCGTTTATTTTTGATGATGCCCCAGATGTAGCGAAACAGCGGTTCGTGCTTGTCGATATCCAGCGTCCCTTGCCGGTCCTTAGTTGAAAAGACAATGTGATAAATGATTTGTGTGTAGGTTGACATCGTTTCTCCCTGTTATTCGACCCCTTTAGGGTCGATGGATTTGTTATATAAGGTTTTTTACGATTCCTCATCCCCGGGTTCCGTTTCACTGCACCCGGGGCTACCATTGTTCAAGTCCTGCGGACTTTTTGAATATATGAATCTGCCTTTAGCCCATGAAATTAAAACACCAATTCCAAAACCGAGTACAAAGAAATAAGCAGCCATGAGAATAACTGGAATAAAGCTGTATTCTTTGGGTAATTGGAAAATATTTAGTACATCAAAAACATATTTCAGCGGCAATAGAATTATATGCAAGATTCTTTTAATGAATTCATAAAACAAGGCATCTTTATACAGATGAAACACTAAAGGAAGTGGATATACGAGGATTAACATAATGATCCCTCCGACCAATCCGCTTCTGAGGTATTTATTCATAGCCAAGTAGCGGCTTTGAAGATATTGAAGTAACGGAGGTGTTTGTGGGATCCATGAAAAAAGAGACCATATACTGGTACATATCAAGAGTCGGTAACCAAGCCAGAAAAGGAACACAGAGACTATGAAAGGGAGAAGCGTCTGAGGGGACAGATGTTCTTCTGGAATACGCTTGATTAGCATCCTTAAGGCACCAATGCTCAATAAAAAACAGAAAATCGCAAAAATGCGAGCCAACCATCGGGTTTCATCTCGAGTTTGCTGTATCATAAATCTCCCTCAGTATGGGATTTATTCAATGTGCCCATTATGTGTCATTCAAGTCATGACAGCAAGGGAAATTTCAACATACCAGGAAACCGTGAAGCGGTTAAACAATGGTAGCCCCGGATGAAACGAAGTGAAATCCGGGGGATAGGATTATCCCCGCACCCCATCGACCCTGAAAGGGTCGAACACTAACTGGCAAGGTGGTACTTTACCAAAGCCAGTGGCAGAGTTGGGCGGTGGTTAGGCCGAGGAATGTTCCGGCGATGTTGCCTAATACGGCCAATAAAAGTCCTACCGGGGCCAAGTCGGGGTGGTAGATGCCTGCGATGACCGGGCCGGAGGCGGGGCCGCCGATGCAGGATTGGCTGGCCGCGGCGGCTAATGCCATCGGTGCTCTTAAGATGCGAGTTATCAATAGTAAACATGCCGCATGAATCAGCATCCACGTTACTCCGGCAACGAGAAATATCGGCAGATCGCCCATGAAGGACAGATTCGTTTTGGCCCCGATGGATGCCAGCACCAGATAGAGCAGAAAGAAGCCGATTTTGTTAGAGCTGCGGGATTGGAGGCGGCGTGCCGGAGTAAATGACAGGCCGACGCCGATGACCGTGGCAATAATCACTGACCATGCGACGGGACTGATCACATTTTTTACCGCCGGAAGAGCGGCGCTTGCCCAGACGGCGAAATAAGCTCCCGCAAAAGCGACCGTTGCGATTGCGGCGGTGCCGATGAGCGTATATCGCACGAGGTTGCTGTTAGAGTTGTTATTGGCGTGTTTGACCAGTTCATCCAGTAACTGAGTTTTAGATCTGTTCCAGCGGTCGAACTTTTTCTGATGTGTTGAAAGGGCGATCAGCAGGCCCATCCATGCATAGGGGATGATCGTATCGGTGATGATGAGCAGTTTGAAGACCGCGTCCGGTGTATCGATGCCTTCTTTGACAGCAACCATATTCGCCGAGCCGCCGATCCATGACCCGCTGAGCGTACCGACCGCCTGCCAGGCCTCACTCGGCAGCCATTGCCGATAGATCAGCATGACGATGGGGGCACCGATCATGATGCCGACGATGCTTGCGGCCATGACGCCCAATGCCGTCGGTCCCAGTTTCAGGATACCGCGGATGTCCGCCGACAGCAGCAATACCACCAACGACCCCGGCAGCACCCAGCGCGTGATGATGCTGTAAACGCTGCTTTCGGCGGGCAAAAGACCAAGCGTATTTGCCAGCATCGGCACGAAGTAAATCCAGAACATCGACGGCAGAAACCGGAACAGTTTTTTACCGACAGGGCGGCTGTCAATCCAGAGAATCGCCGCTTCGATGCAGACCAGAACGGCGATGATATAAACGGGATGCCCGGTCATCGCTGGTCTCCGAGATGGTAACGCGCCCCATCAATCGTAATATCCCGGTAGCGATTCTGAGCGTACAGAAAGTGAACCGAATCCAGGTCGATATAATCAAACGCACCCGTCCCCGCCGCACAATAGATCGCGGCCGAAAGCCCGACCATCGTTTCAGTCATGCAGCCGATCATCAGTTTGAGCTTGGCTTTTTTCGCAAGCTCAATAATCTGTTGGGACTGCGTGATGCCGCTTTTGGCGATCTTGATATTGATCCCGTGTGCGAGATTATTATTAATGACGCGGCGGCAGTCGTCGGCTGTAAAGACTGTTTCATCAGCGATGATCGGCACCGGAGCTTTTGCAGTCAGCTTTTCCATTCCTTTGTAATCATCGTGCTTTAATGGCTGCTCAAATAGTTCGATGGGCACTTTCAGCCGCTCCAGCAGACGCATCGCCGTGTTGTAGATAAATCCCTGATTGCCGTCCAGGCGAATGGTGTAAGGCCGCTCAGATTCAGACAGAATCTCTGTGACTGAACGAATGAATGCTGTATCCGGTTTAACATCCCCACTAACCTTAATTTTATACGTATCAAATCCCCTGCGGAGGGCCCGCTCGATCCATGGCCTGATGCTTTCAATGTCCGCAGCGAACGGTATCGTGATATCGGTGGTGACGGTCTTCGCTGTCCCTTGTCCCCACCACGTTTTTTCATCGGAACCGGTGGATGCCAGATACGCCCGGAATAGTGCCGTTTCAATACCCGAACAGGTCATGTGATAATCGGGGATCACGCTTTCAAGCCGGGCTGTTAACGCGGCCCACTGGTCGATGTTTTCACCGGGCAGCCATTTTGCAGCACGGCGGATGTGGCGGATGATGACCTCGGTCGTTTCCTGCGGCACGACGAAGCTGGTCGGCACTTCGCCGACGCCGGTTGAGCCGTCATCGCATTCAACATGGACGATGATACTGGTCGCGCAGGTCTTGGAACCTCGTGCGGTTGCGAAGGTGGTCCGCATGGGGCGGACGATGGTCTTGCAGCTATTTTTTTTGATCGTTGTCATAGACTCAAAAATAAACCATGTGCCTATGAGACACTATTTCATCAGGTCAATGATCTTTCCCAGGTCGTTTTCGGTCTGGATGGGCGGATTGCTGAATTCCCGGCCCATGTTGCTGTGATAATTCACCGTCGCGTCCGGATCCTTTAAGAGGTGTCCGGTCAGCACGCAGGCAGTACGGGCATCTTTGTCAACCGTCCCGTTCGCCAACAGGTGTTTCAGCCCGGCGAGGGTCGCCGCCGAGGCCGGTTCGCATCCTAAGCCGTAAGCGCCGATCTGTGCCTTGGCGTCAAGGATCTCCTCATCGGGCACATCCAGCACCACACCGTCGCAGACGTCCAGTGCCCGCAGGCATTTTTTCAGATTCACCGGCCGTGAGATCTCGATCGCCGAGGCGATGGTATCCGGCCGATAGCCGGTCGCATCCAGATTGCCGTAATAGTTATCGATAATTGCTTGATCCACATTGCCGCCGTTCCAGCACAGTCCCTTGTCGTTGACCAGTTCGGTCAGCGTGTTGGCGCCGGTGGCGTTAATGACGGCCAGTCGCGGGATGCGGTCGATCAGTCCCAGTTCCTTCAGTTCGGCAAAAACCTTGCCGAACGAGCTGCTGTTGCCGAGATTGCCGCCGGGCACGATGATCCAGTCGGGAACCTCCCAGCTGAGGCCCTCGATGATCCGCAGCATGATGGTTTTCTGGCCTTCCAGACGGAACGGGTTTAGCGAGTTGACCAGGTAGATATTCAGTTCGCGGCAGACATCCTGCACCTGTTTCATGCAGTCGTCAAAGTCGCCGGCGATCTGGATGGTGTGTCCGCCGTAGTCCATCGCCTGGCTGAGCTTGCCGAAAGCGATCTTACCCTCGCCGATGAAAATGGTGGCCTTAATGCCGCAGCTGTGAGCGTACAGGGCCATTGAGGCCGACGTGTTGCCTGTCGAGGCACAGGCACTGGCTTTCGCACCGACCATCTTGGCATGGCTGAACGCGGCGGTCATGCCGTTATCCTTGAACGAACCGGACGGATTCATCCCCTCGTACTGCAGAAACAGCGATTGCGGATTCATCCCCAGGTCCTGTGCCAGTCCGCAGGCGGGTTGAAAGAGCGTCTGCCCCTCGCCCACGCTGACCTTGTATTCGTCATCGCAGAAGCTGATCAGCTCACGGAACCGCCACACACCGGAGAAATCAAGGCGATTGTTGCGGCTTGCCCACCGGTTTGCGAAATCGCTGAGTTTTTGCGGAACCTCGATGGCGTCCCAGTTGTATTTAACATCGAGAAGATCGCCGCAGTCGGGGCACTTAAACAGCACCTGACCGCTGTCGAACGTACTGCCGCACGCCGGATTGATGCACTTTTGATACGCTTTGTCTGGTGTGGCCATCTTTGTTATCTTTCTTCGCAAACAGGTTGGGTAATCTTTGTTTCGGCAGGTTGGTCCGGTATCTCACATTGCTGCCGGATCATATCGACCAGTTCCGTATGATCCTTGATGTAATTAACGCCGGCGGGAATGGTTTTGCTTTCATTGGTATAAGCCCTGACCAGGATCGGCAGCATCCCGGCTTTGGCAGCGCCGTTGACATCATTGTCGATCCGGTCGCCGACATAGACGATTTTGTCGGCGGCGACATCGATTTTATCCGCGGCCGCCTGAAAGATCCGCACATCGGGTTTTCGCCAGGGAAATTCATACGAATACATCCGCACCGGCAAGTACTCCAGCAGCCCCTCATTGGCCATATGCTTTTCAAGGCAGGACTTATGGACGAAAGTGTTGGACAGCAGGCCGATTTTTAAGCCCATCTCGGTCAGTTCCCGCAGGGCCGCAGCAGAGCCGTCAACGACCTTGCCGTAGCCGGTCAATGTTTCGTACCAGCGCCAGTTCACTTCCAGCCACTGTTCATCGGAGAGCGTCAGGCGGCGTCCGAATTTTTTGAGAACCTCCAGCGAATTAAAGTCGTTGCCGGTCATCCATGACTTAAACACATGCCAGCGCATGCCCCATGTGTAAAACAGCCGATAGATCGCAAACGAACCTATCGGCTGATCAAGTTCTTTCAAATAATCATAGGCCCGGCGTGCGGCCAGAGCCGAGATCCGGCTTCGATCCAATCTGCCGAATGTCAGAAGGGTTTCACCCAAATCAAACAAGACTGCTTTGATCTGCCGTTTGGCCAAGAGCGCGTTACCTCAATGGAGGAAGTTTATCGCCGAAGACCTCTTGGGACCAGGCGATCATTTCGTCGTCAGAAATCGCCGCGATGCGGTCAGCGGCATATTCGGTATCGATATTATCCTTGATGGTGATCACACGCGGGTCATGCTTGGGAATATCGATCTCATACCGCTCTTCGATCCAGTGCTTGATGCCGGCCGCGCCGCTTTTGTCGGTAATCGCAACGCCGACCGGACGCTTGAGCAGCTTGTTGGTGTCGAAGCAGTTGTAGATCTCTTCATTCTTGAGCAGACCGTCGGCATGGATACCCGCACGGGTGACATTGAAATCCTTGCCCACCAGCGGATAATTCGTCGGCAGGTTGAAATTCAGTTCCTTATTGGCAAACCGGGCCATCTCGGTGATCGCTTGATAATTGATCTTTTCATTTGTGCCGCAAAGCTGGGCATGCTCGACAATGAGTGCCTCCAGCGGCGGATTACCCGTCCGTTCGCCAACGCCAAAGATCGAGCAGTTGGCGGCCGCACAGCCATACAGCCAGGCCGTCGCCGCACAAACCTGGACCTTGTGGAAGTCGTTGTGGCCGTGCCACTCGATGCATTCGGCGGGCACGCCGATCTTGCGAAGGCCGGCGATCAGTTTCGGCAGCGACCGCGGCAGGGTGGCGTTCGCGTACGGCACCGCAAACCCCAGCGTGTCACACAGACGCATCTTGACCGGCATGTTGTATTCCTGTCCCAGTTTCAGCAGTTCATCGGCAAACGGCAGGACAAAACCGTCGTAATCGGCACGGGTAACATCTTCAAAGTGACATCGCGGCAGAATTCCGCTGTCCAGTGCGGACTTGACAACAGTCAAATACCCTTCCATCGCCTGCCTGCGGGTCTTTTTCAGTTTCAGGAAAATATGGTAGTCGCTGGCACTGGTCAGAATGCCGGTTTCTTTCAGGCCAAGCTGCGTGACATATTTAAAGTCAGCAGCGACCGCACGTATCCAGCCCGTGATCTCGGGAAAATCGTATCCGCGCTCGCGGCACAACTCCACGGCTTTACGGTCCTTGTCCGAGTAAAGAAAAAATTCGCTCTGACGGATCAGGTCGGTGCCGCCGTTGATTTCATGAAAGAAATCAAAGATACGCAGCACCTGTTCGGGTGTGTACGGCGGGCGGGACTGCTGGCCGTCACGAAACGTGGTGTCAGTGATCCATATCTTTTCAGGGATTTCCATCGGAACCGAAGCGTCTTCAAAGACGGTCTTCGGAAACTCCGAATAGGGGAAAACGTCCCGGTACAAATTCGGTCGTTCAACGTCTTGTAATTGAATGTCCTGTGTCATATTAAGTATCTCCATTAATAGTTTAGATTATAGTTATTTGTGACCGCCTTTTCCGATAATCCGTATAGTGTAGCCGAGGTGGGAGTCGAACCCACACGTCCATTACGGACAGGGGATTTTAAATCCCCAGCGTCTGCCATTCCGCCACTCGGCCTGTAAATACGTTGGCAAACCACAACTCGTTCGGTTATTCCGAGCCCTGTATTATAGGGAGATCCCGCAGAATTTCAAGAAAATCCTGAATATCCGAGTTTTATGGCTGAAAATGCGGTCCAGACCGCTGATCGTGCCGATTTTCACGAAGCTCCTTTTCCGGAAGTCATGTCGGGTCTTGACCGTTTTCACCCGTCAGGCAGGTTGGGCCGGCCGGATTTCCAGTATTCAGTATTTTTTGAAAAAGGTTGATTGATGAGGAAGGTCTCTGTATAATCTTGCCAATTTGCCGCCTGCCTTGGGTGGATGGGGCCTAAAACGGATTGTGAAAAGTTAAAATCAGGGATTTTGAATGCCGAAACGCAAGGATATCAAAAAGATACTCATTATCGGGTCGGGGCCGATTGTCATCGGTCAGGCGTGTGAATTTGACTATTCCGGGGCGCAGGCATGCAAGGCGCTGCGAGCCGAGGGTTATAAGGTCATTCTGGTCAACAGCAACCCGGCCACGATTATGACCGACCCGGAAATGGCCGACCGCACCTATATTGAGCCGATTACGCCGGAAGTGGTCGCCAAGATCATTGCCAAAGAACGCCCGGACAGCTTACTGCCGACCTTAGGCGGCCAGACGGGGCTGAATACCGCTGTTGCACTGGCGGAAAACGGCACGCTGAAAAAATACAAGGTTCGGATGCTCGGCGCAAACCTGCGTTCCATCAAGCGGGCCGAAGAACGCGACCGCTTCAAGAAGATCATTAAAGACATCGGACTTCAAGTGCCCAAAAGCGGCTATGCCCACAACTGGAAAGAGGCCCAGAACATCCTGGAGCACATCGGTTTCCCGGCGATCATTCGACCGTCCTACACACTCGGCGGTATGGGCGGCAATGTCGCCTACAACAGCGAAGAATACAGGGAATTCGTGCATTGGGGGCTGAATTTGTCACCCAAAAGCCAGGTACTGATCGAAGAATCCGTCGTCGGCTGGAAAGAGTTCGAGCTGGAGGTCATGCGGGACCGCAAGGACAATGTCGTGATTGTCTGCTCCATCGAGAACCTGGACCCGATGGGCATTCATACCGGCGACAGCATTACCGTCGCTCCCGCTCAGACGCTGACGGACAAAGAATACCAGATCATGCGGGACGCCTCGCTGAAGATCATCCGGGCCATTGGCGTTGAAACCGGCGGGTCCAATATCCAATTTGCCGTCAATCCGAAAAACGGCAAGCTGTATGTGATCGAGATGAACCCGCGCGTGTCGCGCAGCTCGGCGCTGGCCTCAAAGGCAACGGGCTTTCCGATTGCCAAGATGGCTTCGCTGTTGGCGGTGGGCTATACGCTGGACGAAATTCCCAACGACATCACGAAAAAGACGCCGGCGTGCTTTGAGCCGACGATTGATTATGTGGTGACCAAGTGGCCGCGGTTTACGTTTGAGAAATTTACCTCGACGCCGCCGGAACTGACGGTACAGATGAAGTCCGTGGGTGAGGCAATGGCGATTGGCCGGACGTTTAAGGAGTCGCTGCAAAAGGCGATTCGGTCGCTGGAGATCGATCGGCATTCGCTGGATAATAAGTATATTGACACGACACTGGATAAATATCAACTCAAGGATAAACTGCGGACCTTCTGCTGGGATAAGCTGTGGTATATCGCAGAGGCCTATCGGAGGAAATTCACGACCGAGCAGATTTTTGAACTGACGATGATCGATCCGTGGTTTTTGAATCATATCCGGGACATCATCAAGCTTGAGAAGAAGGTCAAAAAAGCAGCCCTGTCAAAAATGACGCCCAAGCTGCTCCGCCAGATCAAGGAATACGGCTTCAGCGATAAATATGTAGCCGAACAGATCGGCGTCGACGAAACAAAATTCCGTAATGCTCGCAAGAAAAAGGGCGTTGCGGCGGTTTATAAGATGGTCGATACCTGCGGGGCCGAGTTCGAGGCGATGACGCCCTATCTGTATTCCACATACGAAGCCGAATGTGAAGCGAACGCGACAAACGAACGAAAAATTATGATCCTCGGCGGTGGGCCTAATCGCATCGGCCAGGGCATTGAATTTGACTACTGCTGCTGCCACGCGGCGTTTGCACTGCGGGAGATCGGCATTGAGTCCATCATGGTCAACTGCAACCCCGAAACCGTCAGTACCGACTATGACACCTCGGACCGGCTGTATTTTGAGCCGTTGACATACGAAGATGTGATGTCGATTGTCGATCGCGAAAAGCCGGACGGTGTGATCGTTCAGTTTGGCGGACAGACCCCGCTGAAACTGGCCAATGTGCTGTGGGATGCAGGCGTGCCGATCATCGGGACCAGCCCGAAAAGCATCAGCCGGGCCGAAGACCGCAAACTGTTCAATCAGGTCGTTAAAAAACTCAAACTCCAGCAACCCTACAGCGGGACTGCCCACAGTTACAAAGAGACCCTTAAGATTGCCGATAAACTGGGTTATCCGCTGCTGATTCGGCCGTCGTTTGTACTGGGCGGCAGGGCGATGGATATTGTCTATGACGAATCCGCATTAAAGGAGTGCGTCGAAGAAGCGATTGAAGTCTCCGGAAAGCACCCGATTCTGATTGACAAGTTCCTGGATGATGCGACGGAACTGGATGTGGATGCGATTTCGGACGGTCAGACAGTTATCATCGGCGGAATTATGGAGCACATCGAAGAGGCGGGTGTTCATTCCGGCGACAGTGCGTGCAGTTTGCCGCCGATATCCCTGCCGAAAAAGATCATTAATGAGATTAAACGCCAAACGAAACTGCTGGCCAAAGAGTTGAAGGTCCTCGGCCTGATCAATATTCAATATGCCGTCAAGGACGGCGAGATTTATATTCTCGAAGTCAATCCGCGTGCGTCCCGAACCATCCCGTTTGTCAGCAAGGCCATCGGTGTGCCGCTGGCAAAGATGGCCGCCAAGGTCATGGCGGGAAAGACGCTCAAGGAGTTGGGCTTTACCAAAGAGATCGAGCCGGAACATTATGCCGTCAAAGAAGCGGTCTTCCCGTTCCTGAAATTCCCGGGTGCTGATGTCATTCTCGGCCCGGAGATGCTTTCCACCGGTGAGGTCATGGGTATCAGCGACGATTTCGGAATGGCCTATGCCAAGAGCCAGATTGCCGCCGGAACCGATCTGCCGATGGCCGGCACCGTCTTTATCAGCGTGAAAAATCGGGATCGAAAGCGAGCGGTTGAAGTCGCCCGCAAACTGCATGAGATGGGCTTTAAGATTCTGGCCACGCGCGGCACCTGCATCGAACTGATTGAGAACAATATCCCGTCAGAGTTTGTCCGCAAGGTGATCGAGGGCCGGCCCAACATCGTGGATGTCATGATCGATGGAAAAGTGGACCTGATTATCAACACAACGGTCGGCGAGCAGTCCATTAAAGATTCTTTCGTGATTCGGCGAACTGCGCTGGATCGACAGATTCCCTATTTCACAACCATTCGTGGAGCAGCGGCGGCCGCGCAGGCGATCGAAACATTGCAAAAACGCCGGATAAAAGTAAAACCGATACAGCTTTATAATAAGTAAGGATAAAAATGACAGCGATTTTATTGCTTGAAGACGGAACGACATTCAAAGGCAAATCGTTCGGTGCCAAAGGGATTCACTGCGGCGAGGTGGTCTTTAATACTTCCATGAGCGGCTACCAGGAGATTCTGACGGACCCATCGTATCACGAACAGATCGTTACGATGACCTACCCGATGATCGGCAACTACGGCACCAATTCGCTGGACATCGAGTCGCGCAAGCTGTTTTGTGCCGGATTCATCGTCAAAGAAAACTGTCCCTATCCGAGCAACTTCCGCGATCAGGCCTCGCTCAGCGATTATCTGAAAGAAAACGGCGTCGTGGGTTTAGAGGGGATCGATACCCGTTCGCTCGTTAAGCATATCCGCCAGCAGGGAGCCATGCGGGGCATTATTTCATCGACCGAAAAGCGTACTTCGGCGCTGAAAAAGATGCTGGAAGAATACCCCGGTCTCATCGGCCGCGATATTGTCAAAAACGTAACCGTCAAACGCGGCTACAAATGGAAGAAGGGTGTGGTCGATGTCATTAAGGACGAAGAACGACTGCCCAAGACAAAATATAAAGTCGTCGCCTACGATTTCGGCGTCAAGCAGAACATTTTGCGTCTGCTGCGGTCCCACGGCTGCGAGGTCGAGGTCGTGCCCGCCAAAACAGCCGCCGAAAAAGTACTCGCCAAAAAGCCGGACGGCGTTTTTCTGAGCAACGGCCCCGGCGACCCGGCTCCGGTCACCTATGCGGCCGAAAATGTCAAAAAGCTGCTGGGCAAGGTGCCGATTTTCGGGATTTGTCTGGGCCATCAGATCCTGTCGCTGGCGATGGGCGGGGCGACTTACAAACTCAAATTCGGCCACCGCGGAGCCAACCACCCGGTCAAAAATCTGGATACGGGCGTCATCGAGATCACCAGCCAAAATCACGGTTTTTGTGCCGATTTGGATTCATTTAAGGGGTTGGATGTCGAAATGACCCATCTGAACCTCAACGACAATACCTGCGAAGGCATCCGCTCCAAAAAGCTCAAGGCCTTCTCCGTTCAGTATCACCCGGAGGCATCCCCGGGCCCGCACGACTCCCAATACCTGTTCGCCCAGTTCATCGACTGGATGAAAAAATAACACCGGAAAGTAACGCTGGCTTCCAACCGGCGCAAAAGCGTGCAGCCCCAGGCGGCACGATATAAACCAGCAAAATCCTATAAGTCCAAAGGACTTGAACAAGGGTGGCCCCGGATGAAATCCGGGGGATGGAATCCTCCCCAACATCCCACGACCCCGAACAGGGGTCGAATAAACTGCTGTCGCCCCAGGGCGTCCCGCTTCAGTCGTAACGCCGGCTTCCAGCCGGCAGTTTATACCGACTGCGATTAGCAATTCCTTTGTAGGTCCGAAGGACCGCCAGTTAGTTAGCCGGGCGGCGTAAGCCCCCGGAACGGATTGTTTTGCAGACTTCCCAAGCCCCGGCGGGGCGAAAGAGGGGAGAATAAGTGATACCTCCAACCCGGCTTTTAGTGTTAAAATCCGCAAAAAACCGTGTAATCCGCACCCAAAAATCAAAAAAATAAACTTTTAGCTTGACTTTAATGCCGTTCTGACATAAACTCACAAATCTATATCTACTTACGGGAAACATAGAAAACCCACCTTGTTTATGATGACTCCATTACGAATGCAGTGGAGTTTTTGTCTATACTGACAAAAGCGACAGGGCTTTAAGTACGAACGAAAAACTGGAAACGAAAGAATAAGAAGTGTAAAGACGATGGAAAAAATTACAAAAATCAGAAATATCGGAATATCGGCTCACATTGACTCGGGCAAAACCACGCTCAGTGAGCGGATTTTGTTCTATGCCGGCCGCATCCACCGGATGCAGGAGGTCCGCGGCGAGGGGTCCGGTGCGACCATGGACTTCATGGAACTGGAAAAGGAACGCGGCATCACGATTACCTCGGCCGCGACGCAGGTGGACTGGCAGGACAAATGCATTAACCTGATCGACACGCCCGGCCACGTGGACTTCACCGTTGAAGTCGAACGTTCGCTTCGCGTACTGGACGGTGCCGTCATGGTGTTGTGTTCGGTTGGCGGTGTGCAGAGCCAGTCGTTTACCGTGGACCAGCAGATGAAGCGCTACCGTGTGCCGCGTATTGCGTTTATCAACAAGATGGACCGCAATGGCGGCGATCCGGAACGCGTCTGCCGCGACATGCGGGAAAAATTAGGGCTCAATGTCGTGCCCCTGCAGATCCACATGGGTGAAGGCGACAATTTCCAGGGCGTGATCGATTTGGTGACAATGGAATCGGTGACATTCGAGGGCACCAGCGGCGAGGATGTCGTTCGCGCCCCGATCTTTTCTGACTATACCGAAGTCGCCGAGGCGGCCCGGCATGAGATGCTCGAAGCGCTCAGCATGTTCAACGACGAGATGATGGAAATGTTGCTGGACGATCAGGAAATTCCGCAGGAAATGATCCACAATACGATTCGTGAGGCGACGATCAATCGTGATATTGTGCCGCTGATGATGGGCACGGCGTTCAAGAATAAGGGGGTTCAGCTCTTGATGGATGCGATATGCGAATACCTGCCCAGTCCGCTGGATCGCAGTGCCTTCGCACGTAACCACGACAACGAAGGTGCCGAGACCCCGCTGTCCTGCGACCCGGATGCCCCGGCCGTGGCGATGGCGTTTAAGATTACCGATGAGTCGTTCGGTCAGTTGACCTATACCCGTGTTTATCAGGGCCGCATCGAAAAGGGCAAGCACTATCGCAACGCCCGCACGAATAAATCCCAGCGGATCGGGCGCATCGTTCGGATGCACGCCAACGACCGTGAAGACGTTAATGATGCCGGTCCCGGCGATATTGTCGCACTGGTCGGCGTTGATTGTGCCAGCGGCGACACCTTCTGCGGCGACAAGCTGAACTACTCGCTCGAAAGTATCTTTGTGGCCGACCCGGTCATCAGTCTGTCGATCACGCCGGAGAACTCCGCCAATCAGGACCGTATGGCCAAGGCCCTCAGCCGGTTTATGAAAGAGGACCCGACGTTCCGTGTCTCCAGCGATCCGGAAACCGGCCAGACGATCATCGCCGGCATGGGTGAACTGCATCTGGATGTGTACATTGAGCGGATGCGGCGGGAGTTCAAGGCCGAGGTGACGGTTGGCCAGCCGAATGTGAGCTATCGCGAGGCCCCGACGAATGAGGTCGAGTACAACTATAAGCACAAAAAGCAGACCGGCGGCTCCGGCCAGTACGGCCATGTGGTCGGCCGGATGATCCCGCTGCCGCTGGATGCCGAATCACCGTATGAGTTCGAGGATAATATCGTCAGCGGCCGCATTCCTTCTGAGTATATCCCGGCGGTGAACAAGGGCTTCCAGCAGGCGATGAAAAAAGGCCCGGTTGCCGGTTATGAGATCGTTGGCGTCAAGATGTGTCTGGACGATGGTTCGCAGCACGCGGTGGACTCGTCCGAGATGGCGTTCCGTATTTGTGCCAGGGATGCGTTCGTCGAGGCATTCCGCAAGACCAAGCCCTGTCTGCTGGAGCCGATCATGAAGGTCGAGATCGAGATGCCCACCGAGTATCAGGGCCCGGTCGTGGGCGACCTCAACAGCCGCCGCGGCATGATCATGTCCACCGAGAACAAGGGCAACTTTACCGTGGTGATGGCCGATGTGCCGCTAAGCAGCATGTTCGGGTATGCGACGGTGGTCCGCGGCCTGAGCAAGGGCATGGCGACGTTTACGATGGAGATGAGCCATTATGCGCCGGTGCCGAACAAACTGGCCGAGGAGATCATCACCCGCCGCCGCGAAGAGCAAACCGCCAAGAAATAAAATTGTACCGCCGGCATCTTGCCGGCAGGCATCAGACAACAGTAAAAATAAAAAGCTCCCGATCTCAACACGAGGCAGGGAGCTTTTTTCAATCGTTCATCGACAATCGTCAATCCACACCCCCACTCCCCTACATACCTGCATACCTATATTCTTATATCCCTATATTCTTGGTTAAAACTATTCCACCAGGTAGGATTTATTGGCGATTTGGGGGTCGCCTTTGTAATCCACGATTTTTTCTCCGCTTCCGTAAATATAAAACCGGTCGGCCACGGTGCGTGTCATGTAAATATATCCGTTTCCGCCCAGTTCCAGTTTGTTATGGGGCATATAGACCGCTCCGTCGATGATGATGTCGCCTGTGCCGTTAAATTCGGACAGCGGAAATGACTGCTGCCATGGTTCGAAGCAGGTTTTGGCGCAATTGTAGTCGGGATCCCGCTTTTGGAAGATGCCGATTCCCGCATAGGGGCCCTCGGTGGGTGCGGAGATGTCAATATTCGCATTGCCGCCGACATTAATGCCTATGCCGGCATCTCCAACGATATGCAGGGTTACCCCTTCGCCGGTAATCAAACCGCCGTTGACACTCATACTGGCCGCTTCGCCGACGCTGTCCAGATAGTAATCGCCGGGCAGCAGTTCGATGGCTGTGTTGGTGCCGCTTACCTGGATGCCGCCGGGGTAATAACCGGGCGAATAGGTGCCCGATACGGAAATGTTCGGTTCGGCGACGATACTTGTGTCATACACAGCATCCGGCACATGCGCGTACGGGTCCGGTTCCGGCTCAACGCCTTCGGTATAGTCGTGGACATCGGTATCCGGGGGGTAATCAAACTTGTCATCAATGCTGCCGACAACATACATCCTGTCGAGGTCCAGGCCGACCTCGGCATTTCCGGATTGGTCCACCGCCCCGTCGTTGCCGCCGGGGGTGTAATAAGAGTTGACATACAGTGAACCGCCGCCGAATATGGCGATGGCAGGTTCATGGGGGTCGGTGCTTCCAAATATAAGTCCGGGACAGCCGGGACATTCACTTAACGCGAGCAGTCCCGCACCGTACGGATTATCGATCTTGGCGATGGCATAGCGTTTGACATTGACGGTTTCGATGCCGAAAATGGGTCCGAATAAAAGCGGCAGTTTCGGCTGGTTGGGGGTGCCGTCTCTTCGGGGAATCGTCAGCATCGAGTCCGGTTCGGTGTGGTCAACGACGAATAATCGACTGTGGTCGATGTAGCGGCCGATAAGAATGTCGCCGCCGACATCATAAGGGTTAATTGCCTCCGGTACGACCGAAGAGATTTCAGTGCCGGGGGTGCCGTATCGGGCCGGGTCCAGATACACCGCCTCATTGCCGGCGGTGTGCGTTTGCGCGTAACTCA
The DNA here is from genome assembly GCA_039714335.1 of Planctomycetota bacterium. Taxonomy (GTDB): domain Bacteria; phylum Planctomycetota; class Phycisphaerae; order Sedimentisphaerales; family Anaerohalosphaeraceae; genus 4572-13. Next base: position 1,645 of record JBDLJN010000014.1, on the reverse strand, counting down.
GGGCGACCTGCTCCGGTGAGCTGCCGGCGTAAGTTGGTTCCGCGACCATCGGCACAATACGCGACCCGGCCAGTGAGGCGGCGTCGGCGGCGTTGTGCAGTTGATGGGCGGTAATGTAGATCCGCGCCATGTCGATCAGCAGGCCCGCAAAGCCGATCAGCACCAAAGCGAGCATTGCCACCCAGATAATCGCGATGCCTCTGCGTTTTTGATTGTTTGAATTGCTCATAATCTTCTCCCGTTTTTTAAACCACAGATTTTACGGATTTACGCGGATTTGTCTTAATAAAGATCGTATCTCAGGACCCTTTATTCCAAGTGACAACCTGTGGTAATCCGCGTAATCCTCGGTTACATTATAGCAATATTTATCGCTCTATGTGTTAAAAAAATCGGCTCAGACTGCCATAAATATCAAAAAATATCGAATAATCTTGAAAAAAAGTTTCAGACCGGTGCCCGTAACACTACTGATACAGGCCGGATTGCCCGATAAAAACGGGATGCTCACACCTAATACCGGAACGTTATCGGGCAGTGGGAGAATGGGGTCTTTGTCTTGTTTTTTATTTCAGAATCGGCGTTTTTTATTTGCCATTCGGCCGATTATTAGATATAATAAGCCGTGTTATCAGCACTGATAGTCGTGTTGTTGAGGGCAAAAGGGTGACGCAGGCAGCGCTCTTTGGAAAACTGAATCAATTAAAACAATGAAACCGCGGATTACGCGGATGAACACGGATTTTTTATTGAGTTATTCTCTTTGTTCTCTGTGGACTCTGTGGCAGCTATCAAAAGTGTAAAAGATGCGGCTAATGAGTAACCGCATAAATCAATAATACATGGAAGGGTGAAAAATGTTTTTTATGAAAGGTAGAGTATTATGAACTTACTGAAAAGATTTATCAAAGACGAACGTGGCATGGAAACGGTTGAGTGGGCCGTTCTGGCAGCCCTGATCGTTATGGCGCTGATCCTTGCCATTGGCACCCTGGGTGACAATGTACTGGCTGCGTTCCAAAGGTTGACAACCGCAACGACTCCTCCTGCTGTTTAATAGGTGCATGTGAGAATTGCTGTTGATGGATCCAACGACAGACAGTGTCGCAATAATCCGGTGGGGCGTCGTGCTCGGCGCCTCACTGGCTGCGGCCCTGATCGATATCAAGAGCCGCCGGATCCCGAATGTGCTGACGTTGCCGCTGCTGGCGGCGGGGCTGATCCAGGCGGGTTTGTTCGATGGTTTTGACGGTTTGAAAAGTTCATTACTGGCGATGGTGGTGTTGGCCCTGCCGTATGTGCTGCTGTTTATCTTTGCCGGCGGCGGCGCGGGCGACGCCAAGCTGATGGGCGCGATCGGCGCGTGGCTGGGGTTGTCCGGCGGAGTGGTTGCTCTTGTAGCGATCTCGATCTGTGCGGTGGTTCTGGCTCTTTTGAAAGCGATATTCGCCAAACGGTTTTCCGAGGTGCTGAACGGTATTCGTGTTAAATTGCTATTATTTATGTTCTTTCTCAGTACCAAAGGCGCCGCCAAGTATACCGGCGGTATGGAAACAGCCGACGATAAGGATGCTTTGACGATTCCTTACGGCCCGGCGATCTTCGCCGGCCTTGTCGCAGCGGCCGTTTACACCTGGCTAAAAAA
>JBDLJN010000013.1:0-31530 GCA_039714335.1 Planctomycetota bacterium | reverse complement strand
GGCTCTTATATATTCCTGTCGATAGACAACACCCTATAGCAGGGTAGAAATGGTACTTTCTCGCATGATGTTTGGCGGTCACAGCGGGACCACACAGGTATCGGGACTTCCTTGTATGGTTATTATTTGATGTAGAGGGACGCCGATTTTGCCTTGCGCTAGTCTCGGCGCGTACGATAACACAGCGATCCTTACTGGCAAGAATGCAGAATGTGGTAAATCCGAAATTCGAAGGACGAAATCCGGAACAAATTCGAATATCAAAATTCAAATGATTTCAACAAAATGCATACGGCAAGGGCGCACTGCGGTGCGAAACGGGTGGATAACCCCCCTCCCCGCTTCGCGGTACTCCCCCTTGGCAGGGGGAGAGCTTTGTTTTGTTTTTTTCTCTGTTCAATTGTCAAAGACCAACCGGTCCCTTACGAGAGGACAGGCAATCCCTCTTTTCTGGGTGCATTATATCATGAGTTTGGCATTTGTCAAACAAATTTTAATTGTAAATTGTGAATTGTGAATTAAGGAGGCCCTGCGGGCGTTATTTGATGTTTTAAGGCAGAATACACTGGAGTTATTGGGTATAGTTTAGCTATGGATTGAACGAGAGGTTTTTTGGCGGGATTAACATTTGATATGCCGCCCCGCTGGGGCTTTGGGGTGTGAGGAACCAGTTCCGGCGGTTAAAACCGCTGGCTATTGTATTGACGGTCCTTCGGACCTAATAAGGAATTTTGCTGGTTTTATCAGCGTGGGCTACAAATGATTGCACGCCCTTGCCGGCTCCCCCACGGCCAAGCATCCTCCTTCGCTCTGCAAGCTACGGAGGACAAAAGCTTGACCGTGCCACCCACCAGAGTCTCAATCTTCAATGGTCAGTCCAAATCACCCCGGGCACCCGGCGTCGGTACTATGGCAAATACGCTTCTTTCTATAATAATCAGAGAAAATCAGAGAAAATTCATATTTTCTCTGAACTTGTGATTCCGCCTGAAAGTAGTCTTATTGTATTTTGCGGCATAAGGTCAAAGAAAGAAACAGGAGATGCTTATGGAAAGACGCGAAAATGGAGAAACTGAAAAAGTCAAGTACTCAATCACACCTTAAATCAACTTGTCATGTTTACCACTATTCAAACTCCATTTTTTACAAAACATTTCAAGGCGTGGATTTAGACATCGTAGATGGTGAATGTTAGCATTAAATTAATACGAGGAGCATGAGATATAAAAAACGAGATGCCGTATCTCGACGAAGCGAAGGGAAAAAACTCTTACATGAAAGGGAATGAAGAAAATGAAACAGAGAATGAAACAGGCACTACAAGTATTATTTTACAGCGCAGGACTCTTTTGTCTTGTGCACAGTCCGGCGTTGGCGGCAAGCGTAGAGCAGTATTTCTATGCACCCGATGTCAACGACATCAACTATCCATTGCTGCAGTACTCTTTCACATTCAATGATCTTCCGGCTCCTGCGGCAACCCTCACGGGGGATCCGCCGCGTATTGAGGAGACCGGCACCCTGTTCCTCCAACACGTGGATGGACAATTTGGATTAGAAAGAGAGTCCGTCGGCGTCTTCATCGACAACCTTTACTTTGGACCGGCGTTTATCGAGTCGAATAGCAACACTGATCTTGAAGCGATTGTGCTGGACTGGCACCAACTGAACTCTATCGTGAGTGACGGAACTGCCGTGGTGACCATCGTCAACAGTCTCTATGTAGGCGAAGGTGTGATGACGGAATATGGGATCATGTCTGGATGGCTGGTTTATGATGTCAATGTTGATGTTAGCACGCCTGTTTACATCGACATAAATCCCGGAAAATGTCCCAACAAAATCAACGTCAAAAGCGGTGGTAAACTTTCGGTTGCCATCCTGGGCACGGAGGAGTTCGATGTCAGCCAGGTGGATCCCACCTCAATCGAACTGGAAGGCGTCCCGCCAATCTCATGGTCGATGAAAGATGTCGCGACTCCGTATGCAGGTGATATGGAAGACTGCGATCCTAACGACTGCCATGCGCTGGAAGGTGATGGCTACATGGATCTGGTTTTGAAGTTCAAAGTGCCATTACTGGTGCCCAACCTGGATCCCGGGGACTGTGACATACTCGAACTCACAGGATACCTGTATGACAGCACCCCAATCGCCGGTAGTGATGTGGTGGCTATCAAGAATCCCGGATCTGGAGAATAGGGCGGTGCGCTTCGTCTAAAGAGCCAGGTTGGGCAAAGCAGCGTGGGCGCATCCCGATGTATCGGGATGCCCATGCTGATAAAAACCGGGAAATTCCTTACTAATCGACTTTTACGATGTCGTGGTATTTTGGAACCATGGCGTCCCAGCCGGTTTGTTCGACAATATAGTCCTTGAAACTGTGGGCAGCTTCTTTTTCGCCGTGAACCACGAAGACCTTTCGCGGCGCTTTTTTCAGGTTTTTCAGCCAGGTCAGCATCTCGATTTTGTCGGCATGGGCGCTGAAGCCGTGGACCTGCACAATGTCAGCGTTGACGGGATAATGCTCACCGAGAATACGCACTTCGTCGCCGGGTTGTGACTCCACGATGGTCCGTCCGAGCGTGCCGACGGCCTGGTAACCGACGAACAGCACCGCACTTTCGGGGCGGGCGATATTGTTGACGAGATGGTGTTTGACGCGACCGCCGGTGCACATGCCCGAGCCGGCGATGACCATGATCGTACCCTTGATATGGTTGATCGATTTGGACTCGCGCGTGGACTGGACAAGTTTGAGACCGTGATAGGTAAACGGCGATTCGTTCTGGGCCATCAGTTCGGCCATCTCGGCATCATACAGTTCGGGGTGTTTCTTGAAGACCTCGGTCACCCTGACGGCCATCGGACTGTCGAGGAACGTCATAATATTCGGGACGCGATCCTCCATGAGCAGTTCGTTCATGTAGTACATCACTTCCTGTGCCCGCTCGATAGAGAAACTGGGAATGACAATGTTGCCGCCGGCAGCGTAGGTCCTGTTGACCGCTTCGCAAAGCTGTTCCTTGGTGTCCTCGACACTGGTGTGGACGCGGTCGCCGTAGGTGGACTCGATAAAGACATAATCGGCCTGGTCAAAAACGGCCGGGTTCTTGAGGATGGGCTTGCCAACGCGGCCCAGATCGCCGGTGAACAGAATGGTACGTTTTTCGCCGTTCAGCCCGACGGTTACCTTGATAATGGACGAGCCGAAGATATGACCCGCCTCATAAAAACTGGCTTCGACATTGTCGGCCACTTTGAGCGGGGTTTCGTAATCAACGGGCACAAACATCGACAAACACGCCTCGGCGTCCTCGACGGTATAGAGCGGCTCGACCGGCCGCGGCGGTGTGTATTTGGCGCGTTTGTGACGTTTCTTTTTGTATTCGGCGTCTTCTTCCTGGATCTTTCCGGAATCGAGCAGGACGATCTTGGCGATCTCGGCGGTGGCGGGCGTGCAGAAGACCTTGCCCTTGAAACCGGCCTTAACCAGTTTGGGCAGCAGGCCGCAATGATCCAGATGGGCATGGGTCAAGAGAACCGCGTCAACCTCTGCCGGTTCGACGCCGAAGTCTTCCCAGTTGCGGTTCCGCAGGTCGCGTTCCTGGTACAGGCCGCAATCGACGAGGACCTTGGAATGGTTGAACTCAATCAGGTGGCGCGAGCCAGTCACAGACTCGGCAGCACCGCAAAAACGAAGTTGTATATCCATGAAATTCTCCAAAAATTCAGTTTTTTATCACTTATTCAGGTACGGACTCATCATGCCGGGCTTGATGAAGAAGTAGTAGAGTCTGCCCTCTTCATAGACCTGTCCTGCCATTTGTCCGGCCTGATCACCGACGCCCATATAGACATCGCAGCGGCCGGGTGCCCGAATCGCCCCGCCGGCATCCTGATCCAATGCAAAGCCGGTATAGACCGCTTTTCGTACCATCGAGCCAACCGGACGGGGCAGTTTGGCTTTTATAATGGACAGCGCCGCACGCGGGTAGATGGATTTGTCGGTAGCAATGGACCGCATCGGGATAACCGGTTCGTTCAGGCAGCCGCGGGGGTTGCCGCTGTCGGTACGGAAAAAGATATAGCGCGGATTTTGATAAACGTATTTTTCGACCTGCTCGGGGTGGGTCTTGAAGTAGTCGATCATGGCTTTCAAGCTCATGCCTTCGGCGGGAACGACGCGGTCGTTGATCATTTGCCGGGCAACGCTATTATATTCATGGCCATTGGTGGCAGCATAGCCGAGCGTAACCTGCTTGCCGTCGGGTGTGCGGAGGATGGCCGAACCCTGAACATGGGCGATGTACACCTCGAACGGGTCGGTAAGCCAGGCAATTTCCTGGCCCTTGAGCATGCCGGACTGGTCTATCTCGCGGCGGTCGGGATAGGGCTGGACGGAACCGTCAGCGAGTTTTTGGCCGAGAATCTCGCCCTTGTCGTTCTTGACAAGGTCTTTGGGCTGTTTGTAGAGGGGGTATTTGTATTTTCCGCCCGGCTTGAACGATCCTTCAAAAATCGGCGTGTAGTAGCCGGTAAACAGGACGGTTCCCCGGTTGTCACAGCCGACGGACTGGTAGAATTCAAACCGGTTGCGAATTTCCTGCTCCAGTTTTTTGCCGTACAACCCGGAGTCCAACAGTTGGGCCATTGCACACAATGAGGCAACCGTGCGCTCATGGGTAATGTCGGCCATCGGGAAAAACTGCTTGCTTGAGGGCTTTGACAGGTAGCTCAAGCTGTTATGGATGCCTTCCCGCAGGTCATTGAGTTCGTAGCAGGCAAAGGTCATATCCGGAATCATGGCCGGGTTGGTGATCTTTCGCAGTGCATGGGCACCCGGCGGCAACTGCCTGTCGTATTCAGGGGCCGGGATTTCCTGGGCGGTTTTACAGCCGATAAGTGTTGAACATCCCAATAAGATCGCTGTGAAAAAGATTTTTTGTTTCATCGTGACTCCCTGTCAAAAAAACATCCTGTTTTATTCGTAACATGTGGGCCATTATGGATATTTCACCGGTTTTGTCAACTCTACTATTAGAACTACTCTACACATCGAACAATGATGCATTTTTTCAACAGGATATTTATGAGAAAAGCGTTGACTTTGGCAGCCAGAAACCAGAAAATATGACCAGAAACATCTTTTATGGAACCACTGCAAGGTGATTTGGGATAGACTCTAAAAGAAAGGATTTGAGTTTAATGGGCGATTTGCTTCGACGGATTTTAACTTTGAGCGTTGTCTGTTTTTTCTCCGTTTTTCTCTTGCTGGGGTGTAATGCACCCAAAAGCCACCTGGGCAAATTCAATCAATTCTTTGAGGCAGGCGATTTCGAGCAGGCCGGCGCGTTCGCGGAGAAAAAGATCCGCCAAAAAGATACCCCCGGCGGCGAAGATGTCCTGTGGTCGCTTCAGGTCGCATCGATTGACCGTATCGAGAAAAACTACGCTCAGAGTACGGAGATGTTTGATGCCAGTGAGGAGATGATGACATATTTCGATGCTGAGAACTCTGAGGTTGGTCATGCCGTGGGCGCCGTTGCCGTTAATGATAATGTTGTTCCCTATACGGGACAGGTTTATGACGGGGTGATGGTTAATACTTATAAAGCGCTGAATTTCATGTCCACCGGTCAATCTGATCTGGCACGCGTGGAGTTCAATCGCGCCCTGGATCGGCAGCGGCGGGCGAAAGAAACTTTTAATAAAGAAATCCAAAAACAAAAGGACGAAATCACCGCTGCTGAGAACAGTGAAAATGTTCAGAAGAGTATGGATAACCCCGATCTGAGACAACGCCTGGAAGAGGTGTACCCATCTCTTTATAATTTCAGTGCGTACCCGGATTTTGTAAATCCGTTTGCAACTTATATGGCCGGTCTGTTTTTTCTGGTCGAAGGCGACTACTCCAAATCCGTCGATCTGCTTAAGGAAAGTGCCGGCATGATGCCGGAGAATACAATGATCCTGCAGAACCTGAATGCGGTCGATCGGGCCTTAAGCGGCGGACGGGCTATTGAACCGACGGTGTGGGTGGTCTTTGAGAACGGGTTGGGGCCGATCAAAGAAGAATTTCGGATCGATGTGCCGTTGTTTGTCGCAACGGACAATATCCGTTATGTGGGGATCGCGCTGCCCCAGTTGGCATTCCGTCAGGCGGCTTCGCCGTACCTGGAGGTTAAGGCCGGTTCGACAACGGCAAAAACTCAGCTTATTGCGAATATGGACCGGGTGATACAGACCGAATTCAAGAAGGACTTTCAGGGGATACTGACCCGCGCCATTATTTCTATGACTACCAAGGCCGCGGCCCAGTATGTTCTGGAGCAGGATAAAGATACGGCGTGGGCGGCCGTGGCAATGGCGGTTTACAACCTGGCCACTACCGCCGCAGATGTGCGCATCTGGACGACGCTGCCTAAAAATATCCAGGCCGCACAGGTCGCTATGCCGGAAGATGGCCGTTTAACGGTTGCCGGGCCGACATTGGCACCAATTCCGGTGGAAATTGGCGATTGCAAACATGCGATTGTCTATGTTAGAATGATTACGGCGGCGCACCGGCCGAGTATTGAAATAATGAGGTTTTAAAAAAAGAATCATCAATTAGTTTTTAAGTAAAGATGAAAGGGGCAAGACGATGGTAAAGTACAGTTTGATTATTATGTGTATCGGAGCTTTGGTGCTGGGTGGATGCGCTTCCAAGCCCAGTGATGAACGGGTTACGATGGCTCATGGCGTTGGCGGTGATACGCCGGGCGACAGTATCATTACCCGTCCGTTCGGAATGGTCATCAGCGCCCTGCTGGGCGAGGGCATTGAGATTACGGAAAAGCCCATCGAGGCACGCACGCCGGAGGGGTTTCTGGATGTGCAGATGAAAGGGTACAACAAGGCCTATGGGATTAAGCGGTTTGACTATCGCGTCGAATGGCTCGATGCCAACGGGATGGTCATTCCGACGAAAACCAGCGTGTGGGTTCCGGTTTCGGCGATGGGCAAGTCCGAAGTAACATTCCGGTTTATCGCCCCGCGAAAAGAAGCGGTCGATTTCAGGATCAATACGCGAAAGAACAAAATCACGAAATAAAACACAGGAGAGCAATTATGAAGACAAAAGTATTACTATGTGCACTTGCAATGGTTGTATTGGTGGGTTGCCAGCCAGCAACGCGGAATATCGATACGGTCAACGATGAAGGTAAAGCGGTAATGGGGTTGGATTACCGTGATTTTGATCAGGCCGCGACGGCGATGATCAGTTCGCTTGTTCGTTCGGGGAGACTGCAAAAGAAAGACGACAGCCGCTATGTGATGGCGACCGGCCGCATCGTCAATGATACGATGCAGCGGATCGACACCGACCAATTGATGGCCAAGGTCGAACAGGAACTGATGAACAGCGGCCAGGTTGTGATGACCTCTGCTGTCGGGGACAAGGCCGATGATTCGATGGTTTATGATGTGCGCGACCTGCGGGACTCTGACAAAGCTGACGAGTTTAACGAGGATACGCTGCAGGCTAAGAAGCAGTTAATTGCACCGGAGTTGAGCATTTCCGGCAAGATCATCCAGCGCGATGTAAAATACGACAAAAAAACGAAACAGGTCGAGTATTACTTCCAACTGCGGGTCACGGATCTGACAACGGGTCTGCGGTTCTGGCAGGAAGAAAAAATTATCGGCAAACGCGGCTCAAGTAAGACTGTTTCATGGTAGGTCAGTTCGTAGTTCGTAGTTTGTAGATCCTAGTTCGCAGATAAAGAAAGGGGCCAATTATGAAAAAGGCAATCGGATTACTGTTATTTTTGGCGGTGGTTTGTGTCTCGTTCGGGGTCAATACCCAGACACGGAAAGTCAAAGGTGTTGCGACCACCCGTGAACAGGCGATTAAAAAAGCATTACACGAGGCCGTTGGGCAGGTGCAGGGAGTACTGGTTACCTCCGGCGTGGCCACTTCTTCAGCAGGCGTGGGCAGTATTGATGTTACGCGGGAAGAAGTCAATAAATCCATCGAGATGGAGGGCATTTCCGTCAGCTCTATGGACAGTATCACACTGACAATGGCCGAGGGACTGGTAGAGTCCTACGAAGTGATCGACGAGAAAAAAACCGACGACGGAAAATATGAAGTGACGGTCAAAGTGCAGGTGTACGATTATCAGTCGCCGCTGGCGACGACGAAACTGTCGCTGGCCGTTTCGCCGTTTGAACTTCAGGCAACCCGTTATGTGTTTGGTGATGTGGTGGTTTCCGGGGCCGAATTGACGAAGCAATTTTCCCAGCGACTGACAACACTCCTTCGCGACAGCAACCGGTTCGATCTGCTTGACCGTGACTATGACGAAGCATTCCGGGACGAAATGAACATCATCAAGTCCGGCGATACGGATCTTGAGGAAAAGTCACGCCTTAAACAAGTACAAGGGGCCGATTACCTGCTCGCCGGGCGAATTCGACGTGCCGACATCGTCACCGAACAGAAGGACATCCCCACGACCGGAATTCGTTCGGCAGAATACCGGGCTCATTTTGTCGGGGAGGTGCGTCTACTGGTTCCCGCAACGCGGCAGGTGGCATTTTCCCATGAGTACCGGATAAAGCTGGAAACTCCGGAAGTGAAGGAACTCGCGGACGAATGGAAGCAGGACGAGCGGGATTTTGACCAGATCAAGGACGCCTTTTTGGATATGGCCGCACGGCGTATTGTTGAGAATGTTCTCAACGATGTGTACCCGGTGCGGGTTGCCTTGGTCGAGCAGGACCAGATCATCCTCGATCAGGGCGGTGAGCGGATAAAACCGGACGCTGTGTATGAGGTCTTTGCGGAAGGCAAGACGATCGTCGACCCGCAGACACAGGAAGTGCTGGGACAGGATGAAAGGAAAGCGGCCGTGCTGGAAATCACCCGGATTCTGCCAAAGTTCAGCTATGCTGAGATTGTTGACGGCAGACCGAAAGATGTCAAGGTCGGCCAGGTGTGCCGGGTGCAGCCGGGATCGATGGATCTGGATATCGAAGTCGAGGCGGGCAGAGAAAGCAAGATCGAACAAACGCCCAGCGGGGGTGTGAAGATGCCGTTTGATAACTGATTTCTCTATGAACTTGTCCCCGGAGTGGGTTTTTACTTGACCTAAACACTGTTCATGCTTAAAGTTGGGGTCATATTAAGGATACTATAACGAAGGGAGTTATGGAGTCAAAAACTATAAAAATCGGCATTGTCGGATACGGAACTGTCGGAACAGGTGTCGCGAAGATCCTGCTTGAAAATGCACACCAGATTACGGAACGTACCGGCCTGAAACTTGAGTTGGCCCGAGTTGTCGACATGGACACCACTTCGCCGCGGGCGTTCCAACTTCCGGAAGGCATTTTAACGGACGATCTGGACGCCCTGCTGGAGGACGAATCCATTGACATCGCACTGGAACTGGTCGGCGGAACGACTTTCGCAAAAGACCTGCAGCTCAGACTGCTGCGATCCGGCAAGCATGTTGTTACCGCCAACAAGGCCCTGCTGGCTGAATATGGTTCAGACTTATTCACCGAAGCACTGGACGCCAGCCGCTGCATTGCTTTTGAAGCGAGCTGCTGCGGGGGCATCCCGATCGTTTCAGCTCTTCGCACCGGCCTTGCCGCCAATCAGATCAATGGCCTTTACGGTATTTTTAACGGGACCTGTAATTACATCCTGACCAATATGACCCAAAACGGGTCGGAGTTTGCTGACGTCCTTAAAGAAGCCCAAGACAAGGGATTTGCAGAGGCAGACCCCACCCTCGATATCAACGGGATGGATACCGCGCATAAACTGGCAATCCTGGGCGGGCTTGCGTTCAACTGCAAAATCGGAATGAGCGATATTTACGTCGAGGGCATTGAAGATGTGGATATTGCCGACATTCGCAGCGCGCTGGAGATGGGCTATGTTCTAAAACTGCTGGCCATTGGCGAAAAAGATCCGGACGGCAGGATCTCGCTGCGGGTCCACCCGGCCTTTATTTCTGAACATACCCCCCTGGCACAGGTTGAAGGCCCGTTTAACGCAGTGAGTGTTTTCGGAAACGCCGTGGGCAACACAATGTTTTATGGGCGCGGGGCGGGAATGATGGCCACGGCCAGCGCCGTCGTCGCGGATATTATTGACATCGCTCTTGGTAACAGTCAGCACATTTTTGAAAACATGGCGATGGCAACGGAGGCCAAACGGGCCGCGACATTCAAGCCGATCGAGGAACTCGGCAGTCGATTTTATATTCGAATCATGGCAAAGGATGAACCCGGCGTATTCGCCAAATACGGCCTTGTATTGGGCAAACATGAAATCAGCATCAGCGGCGCCATTCAGCATGAGTGGACGGGCCCTGACAACACCGTGCCGGTTGTTATCACAACGCATCCGACCCAACAAAAAAATATAACCGCGGCACTGCTGGAAATGGAACAGTTGGATATTATCAGCGGCAAGCCGGTCTGCATCCGAATTGTTGATATTCCAGAGGACACCGAAGCGTGAGTATCAAGTATGTTATTATTGTCCCTGACGGGGCGGCGGATAACCCGCAGGACTGTTTTGGCGGAAAGACCGTCATTGAGGCCGCTAAAACACCGAACATGGACACCATCGCCATGGAAGGCCGGCAAGGGATCTGCCAAACGGTACCCAGAAATATGACGCCCGGCAGCGATGTGGCGATGATGAGCGTGCTGGGATACAACCCGCGCAGTTATTATACCGGACGAGCTCCTATTGAAGCCATCGCCCGCAATATTTCGCTGAAGCCCGATGACTGGGTTTTCCGGTGTAATCTTGTAACCACCGCGAATGAGGAAATGATTGATCACAGCGCCGGCCACATCTCGACAAAAGAGGCGCAAACACTGATCCATGAGTTGGCAAATGGATTGAGTTCAAAAAATGTTGAGCTTCATACCGGCGTCAGCTATCGGCATCTGGCTGTGATCAATGGGGTGGATTTTTCAAAAGTAACAACCCAGCCGCCGCATGACTTTATCGGGGAAAAACTCTCCAAAATATTGCCGAAAGGTAAAAACGCCGATTTCCTGAACACGCTTATCGCTCAGTCGGCGCAACTGTTTGAACACCATCCGGTCAATAAAGTTCGCATGGACCTCGGGGAAAATCCTGTGTCTTCGATATGGCTTTGGGGACAGGGCCAACAAGCAAGTATGGAAGAATTCGAGAAAAAGTTCGGCCTCAAAGGGGCGGCCGTTACTGCGGTCGACCTGGTACGCGGCCTGGCAAAACTGGTTGGATTTGATCTTATTTCAGTACCGGGAGCAACCGGATATCTGGATACGAATTTCGCGGGCAAAGGCGAAGCGACCATTGAGGCGATTGACAAATATGACATTGTTTTAGTACATATCGAAGCTCCTGACGAGGCCGGACACAGCGGCAATCCCGAACAGAAGCGAGAGGCACTCGAACAAATTGATAAGTTTATCGTCGGACCTGTCCATGAAGCCCTTCAGAGTTATGGCCAATATCGGATCTTGGTGATGCCGGACCATCCGACGCCGGTTGAGGAACGCTGCCATATTGGCGAACCGGTGCCGTTTGCTATGGCCGGAGACGGAATCAAGGGGGTCTTGAGCAAACCATACTGTGAACGAAACAGCTTTGAATCGGGCTTTGAAATCCGAAACGGCCCCGATTTGATGGAGTATTTTATCAAGTTGTAGCGGAACACCGCGGACAATCTGGAGAGTCGTTCTTGAGGTATTTGAGAGTTTTTTGTCATAATATTGACCCTTGAAGACCGATAATACGTATAAATAGAGTTGTTGTGAACTAGGGAGTAATCTCTATATGTAAAGGGGTTTGCAATGAGGCAATGGATTAAAACAAGTGGATTCGCATTCGTCTTTCTTTTATTTTTACCGGTTTCCGTAAATGCTGATACTTTCCGGCACAAAGAAAGCGGTGATATCTTTACCGGATTTGCCACGCAGATGGTTACCGGAGGCAGAACACGCGTTTATAACAGCGAACAAAGCAAAATGATGCCTGTCACGCTAAGCGACTACGAGATAACTTATGACAGTAAAGGACGGCGTGACAATGTTTCCCTGGTCATCATCGACCAGCCGGAGATATTGCTCTCGGAAACAGTTGCTAAAAAAGCCGCAGACACGATCATCAATGCAGCCAATAAAGGCCCGCAAGCGATTATCATCCAGATAGACGGTCCGGGCGGCCAAGGCAACGCCATGAAAATAGTCGCGGATGCAATTTCACAAACAGACAACTGCCCTGTTATCGCATATATCTCCAAAGGGGCCTATTCCGCAATGGCAGTCGTCGCCCAGACCTGTGACAAAATATACCTCAAGTCAACCGCAGAGATCGGGACCGTCGGCTCCGTTGAAGGTGGATCTGACGATGAGCAAAATTACGGGCTCTATCTTTCCATTTACAATTCAGATTCTCTGCTGAACTACTCTACTTATGTCACGGCGCTGGCTCAAAAGCATAAGCGTCCGGAATTGCTCATGAAGGCCCTGATCGACAAACGCATCTCAATTATTGAGGTTGCCGATATTGACGGCAGTCAAAAGCTTGTTGAGGACGACAAGCGCCAGCCAACACAGACGTTACTCCGTACGTTTTGTGAAGGAGTGCAGGATGTTGATTCGGAAAGCGTTTCTCCGGCAGACATCATCGGAAAAGTACTCCATCTCACTGCGAAAGATGCGATTGAGTTGGGCCTTGCGGACAAAACTGCCGAGTCAGTGAACGAGATACTGGCTGACATGCAATTGTCTGAGGCCAAAATAAGACCGGCTCCGGGTATTGAAGCGACTTTGAAGAAATACACGGCCGCCCGCCGTAATATTGCGGATGGGCTTTTTCGTATCGATCAGTATGAACGGGATATCGACATACTGAGGGACCAGTTTACCTCTATTGACAAGCAGCTGCGGACCGGCACACAGACCCGTGCAATCCGGCAGGGAGAGGTGGGCTATCGCCCGGGGCGCAGTCGGGAACGGCTCCCCTCCGGCTACGATTACTACGGCCGAACAACAGGAAGCGGACGAATAAGAAGCTCAGACAGAGACCGGAGGCCTCGTTCACAAGTCATTATTACTGAAGAGCCCAACGTCCATATTGGAATTGTTTACGGTCAACTGACAGCAGCCCTTGAAGGTGTTGTGAGTGAATACCGGCGTGTTTTGAACCTTGTTCGGCGGTGGCCGGGCGGACTGCCCCCAAAGATGTCCAAGACAATGCTTGAAGAGAACATGAACTCCGCTCGCACTGAACTGGACAGTTTATATCGCTATCAGGGCGTCTATCCGGCTCAATTTCAAAACCAAGCTCCGCGAAGAACCCCAAGAAACCGCAGACGTTGATATCCTATTCTTCAGGGTGCTCTTATTAAAAAAACCGATGCCACAAGCCATATATATAGTGGTTTGTGGCTTTTTCTTTCACACTATATAGAATATTCTTGACGTTCTCGCTATTTTTGCCTATTTTATTGTCATATTTTATTTCGTTAATGCCCCCCATATATTTTAATATGCGGCGGCTGTATTACTTTTGGCACTGAGAGGATCAATTATGAAAAGAATACCTATTTTACTATGTGTCTTTTCGCTCATATCGACACTGTCCTTTTTGGGATGTACCCAGCCGGAAGAATCTCCCGAACCCCCTAAAGTTGAAATCAACCCAAAAGACACTATTGGGTCCCTAACAAGGTCTTTTGCCACAGAAGCAATCCCTGTACGGGGGATTGGGCTCGTCGCAGGTCTTGCCGGAACCGGTTCCTCTGAATGCCCGCCGAGCGTACGCCAAGGGCTTGAAAAGTATATATGGAAGCAAGTCGGCTCGGTCAATCCCCGAGCCCTTATCGACAGTCTGGATACGGCCGTTGTTGAGATATCGGGAGTTATCCCTGCATTCTCCTCTACCCTGGAACCTTTCGATGTGGTGTTACGACCTCTTTCGAGCACACAAACAACTTCACTTGACGGCGGCTATCTTTACACGGCTCAATTGAAAGAGCTAAGCCGTCTGACCAATGTTGAAGCCTTTGTTCGATTCTCCAAAATCCTGGCCACTGTCGATGGACCTGTCTATACCCAAACAGTTGATTCATCACAACACAAATGGTTTGTCCTGGGTGGGGGACGGGCAAAACAAGACAATACCGCCAAATTGATCCTTAATGCGCCAGATTTTGCTGCTACCAGCGCTATCCGCAACCGCATCAATGAACGATTTGGCCCTAAAACCGCCACCGCTGTATCAACAGCGGAGATCACGCTTGCTTTCCCAGCCGCATATTTCGGCAAGAGAGATCGATTCCTGAAGATCGTTGAATCTCTGATTCTGGCGGAAAATCCTGATCTACAGAGCGAATACGCGCAGGAACTCATCGCGAAAATCACCTCAAAAAGCGAAGATATTGAGAGCGCTGAAATTGCTCTGGAGGGCATTGGCAAACCGGGTCTGGATTCGCTTGCTCCGCTGCTGAATCATCCGGACCCGACTGTTCAATTTCATATCGCCCGGTGTATGATGAATATTGGTGACAGCCGGTCGCTTGCGGTCCTTCGGCTGATTATCGCAAACGAAAAGAGCCCCTATCGTGTTGAGGCGATCCGTACGGTGGGACAAAGTGCGAAACGGCGAGACGCCCTGCCAATACTGACAAATGTCCTTAACACCTCCCATATTCAGAGCCGTCTCGAAGCATATGAAATGCTGGTCACATTAAACACCTCTGCCGTTTCCAGGAGAAGTGTCGCTAACGGGGCTTTTGCAGTCGACAGCGTCCTTACGCCCGGCCCCAAAATGATCTACGTTTACCGGCAACAAGCCCCGAAAATCGTGATTTTCGGGGCTCCTCTTCATTGCAAGGACAACACTTTTGTCCAATCTGAAGATCGCACCGTTACAATCAATTCGCTGCCTGACTCCAAATATATCTCGGTTTCCCGGAAACATCCAAGCCGCCACCGTGTGCTGGGGCCGTTGCTGTCCAGCTACGAACTGAGCAGTTTGATCCAAACACTGGGCGAACTGCCTGATGTTAAAGAAAGTTCCGCTACTCAGCCGGGACTTGCAGTACCGTATGCCGAAATTATCCGAATTCTGGAAACGATGTGTACTCAGGGAGCGATTCCGGCTCAATTTTTTGCCGGATCTGAACCGGCTGTACTAAGTCCGGAACCAGAGCGAGTTTTACAGGATTCACCTTCTAATTGACGATACTACTATTAATGTGGAAGAGGCGTGAATTTACCCAGAACATAATTGAGGGTTTGTATGAAACTTGAAAAAATAGTCATCAATGGATTTAAGAGTTTTGCTGATAAAACGGAACTGAAGATCAGCCATCCGATCACCGCGATCGTCGGGCCCAATGGGTGCGGCAAAAGCAATGTTGTGGATGCACTTAAGTGGGTTTTAGGGAACCAAAGCCCCAAAAGTCTTCGCAGCGGACAAATGGCGGATGTGATCTTCAGCGGGTCGAGCAGCCGTAAACCCAGCGGAATGGCGGAGGTCAGCCTTCATTTCTCAGATGTTCGCGGGTTGGGCCTAGAACAGGATGATCTTCAGATATCGCGCCGGCTTTTTCGCAACGGCGACAGTGAGTACCTGCTCAATAATAAATCCTGCCGGCTGAAAGATATCCGTGAGCTGTTTATGGATACCGGGATCGGAGTCAGTGCCTATTCGATTATTGAACAGGGCCAGATCGACCAGTTGCTAAAGGCGACAACACAGGACCGGCGAATCATTTTTGAAGAAGCTGCGGGTATCAGTAAATACAAAGCCCACAAGAAAGAAGCCCTGCGAAAGCTGGATCGGACCGAGCAAAATCTGCTGCGACTGGCGGATATTGTTAACGAAGTGCAAAAACAGCTTCGCAGCATCAAACTTCAGGCGGGCAAGGCACGCAATTACCTAGAATACAGCGAGCGGCTCAAAGAACTTCGCGTTAATTATTCGCTGGCTGAGTACGACCGAATCATTACACAGCGGGATCAAAAGAGAACCACGCTGGCAAAACAGAAAGATCGGTTCAGTGAAACAGCGGCTATCGTAGCCCGATGTGACACCGCAGCAACTGAATTAGCGGGCGAACTGATGGAAACAGACAATCAGATCAGTCATTGGGACGGCACCCTGATCTCGGCCCGCAGCCGGATCGAACAGCAGAACGACCGGATTGGCTTTTTGAGCCATCGCGTTGAAGAACTGCAGGAGCGAAAGAAAAATGCCGCTGAACAGATCGAAAAACTGACCGAACAAACACGCCACCTTTTGAGCCAGTTAGCTGACTGCCAGAGCAATCAGCAGCAGGTTCAGCAACTTTCTGAGATGAAAACAAACGAATTGCGATCATCCGAAGAAACGATCTCTCAGATCAACAGTTCGTGCACAAAACTCCAGGCACAGTTAGAAGATGAAAAATCCGGTATTATTGATATCGTCCGGCGAACGGCACAACTGCATAATGAAATTGAAAGTCTGAGCAGCTATCGTGACAACCTTTCAGGCCGGAAAGTACGGTTGTCGGGCAAGGCGGAGGAAACACAAAGCCAGCTTTCTCAATGGTTGACAGAAAAAGCCCGGCAGCAGGCGAAACTTGAAGACGTTCATTCCGTGCTCGCCGACCTGCAGAACAGCCTGAACGCAAAACGTGACGAAATGGAGTCCGTTGGGGATGAACGCGGACGGCTGCTGGAAGAGAACGCTTCTTCTAAAGAACAGCGGAGTGCCGTTTCCAGCGAGTTGAACGTTCTGAGCGACATGGAAACGCGACGTCAGGGATTGAATAAAACGATCATTGAAATTTTAAGCACCGAATCGGAAAAACGGGATTATGTCGAGGGCATCGTTGCAGACGTCGTGATCGCCGATCCTGAATACGCCCAGGCCGTTGAAGCCGCTTTGGAAGGCCTGGCCGATGCGCTGCTGATTAACAGCACCGGGGCTTTTCTGGGTGACAGCCGGCTGCAGGAAAAACTGGATGGGCGCATCCGTGTTATCTGCATGGACCGGATCACACCGTTCTGTGACACCTGTGATCTATCAAAACAATCAGGCGTTCTCGGTCGATTGCCGGAATACGTGCGTTATGAGAGCCGATTTGCCCAGTTGGTGTGGAGCATGCTGGGCAATGTCATCCTTGTGGATTCGATTGAAACCGCCATTTCCCTGTCCACGAAGTGCGGCAACACGTATCGTTATGTTACCCCCGCCGGAGAAGTGCTTTCGTCCGGTGATATTTTAAGTGTAGGGCCCGTCGGCAAAAAAGTCGGGCTGATCTCCAGAAAGAGCCGGATCCAGCAATTACAATCCGAGTTGGAAAACATCAACCTGGAAATCGGCAAGCGGGATGTTCTGCTTGAAGAAACCGAGCATAAGAACGAACATCTGGCCAATCTGTGCAAGGATCTTCGCACCAGCATTTATGAAGCCAACACGGAAAAAGTCGATGCGGAATCCAGACTGAAAGTACTGGATGAAAATATCACCCGGCTTAAAGAAGAACAACCGATCATTGCCGATGAGATCGGGATGCTGGAGGAGGAACTCCAGAGTTCTGTCCAGAAAGAACATGCTTCACGCCAGAAACTGGATGAACTGGAACAGATCAATCAGGAGCGGAACGAACATATCCAGCAACTCGAAAACCGCTACGAAGAACAGCAGCAAATTCGGCAAAAGCAGCAAGCCGATCTGACCGAACTGAAGGTCCAGTTGGGACAGGTCAGCGAACAGCAGAATTCGATCCGACAGCAGATCGCCTCGCTCCAGAGTCAATTGCAGCACGGGCGTATGGGAATCGAATCGGCACGATCGGAACTTGTCGGCTGCAATGATCAGATCACCCAGACAGAGCGAAATATCCTCGTTGCGGAATCGCGGGTGTCTGAATTGTATCTTGAAAAAGAAAAGGCCCAGCAGCACAGTATTGACCTGCACCATAAGTCGCAGGAGCTGCAATCACAAAAGACCCGAAACCAGGAAGCATTGCGCGAGCAGCAAACACGGCAAAGCGAAGTCGAAGAGAAGATTCACCAGATCGAACTGACCCTGGGCCAACTTCAGGTTAAAGAGGAAGATCTGACAGTCCGCGTTCTGGAAGAACTTCAAATCGATCTCGAACAGGCCTATCAGGACTTCCAAGAGAACGATGTGGACTGGGACCAGGTCCGTGAAGAAATTGCGACACTCCGCGGAAAGATCGATCGGCTGGGGAACGTCAACGTGGATGCCATCGACCAACAAAAGGGACTTGAAGAACGAAACGACTTTTTAACCAGTCAGGTGGAAGACCTGAATCAAAGCAAGAATCAACTGGAGCAATTGATCGCCCGGATCAATAAAGAAAGCCGGGAGAAGTTTGAGGTTACATTCAACAATATCCGCGATAATTTCCAGCAGCTTTTCCGTAAATTATTTGGCGGCGGAAAAGCGGATATTATCCTTGAGAATCCAGAGGACATTCTTGAAAGCGGCATTGAGATCGTCGCGCGTCCTCCCGGCAAAGAAACCCGAACGATCAGCCTGTTGAGCGGCGGCGAAAAAACAATGACCGCAATCGCCCTGCTGTTTTCGGTCTTCAAGAGCAAACCGTCGCCATTCTGTGTACTGGACGAAGTCGATGCAGCGCTGGATGAGGCCAACAACGAACGGTTCAATCTGATCGTGCAGGATTTCCAAAAGCAATCGCAATTTATCATCATTACGCACTCCAAGCGAACGATGAGTATCGCTGACATCCTGTACGGCATTACGATGCAGACCCAGGGCGTCAGCAAGAAGATCAGCGTTCAGTTCGACTCACAGACCGAATCGGAAATGGCGGTGGCGTAAGACAACAAGACCTGATAACACTTTTCTTTTTTACAGACATCATGAACAAAAACTTGGATATCTATAAGCTTAAAAACGGAATGGTTCTCATCGGCGAGCGGCTCGAACAGGTTCATTCAGTATCGTTCCGGTTTCTGCTTCCGGTGGGGGCTTCGCTGCTGCCGCAAGGATGCTGCGGAGCCGGAGCGGTCATTGCAGACTGGCTGTTTCGAGGTGCCGGTACGCGGACGAGCCGGGAATTGATCGAGATGCTGGACCGGTTGGGTGTGCATCGAAACACATCCACTTCGGCACATCACCTGGCCTTGAGCGCCTCACTGGAGGCCGGCAATCTATCGGCGGCGCTGGATCTGTACGCAGACATGATCCTGCGACCTCAATTGGCTGCAGATCAGTTTGAACTGTCACGCCAGTTGGCGATCAGCGAATTGCAGGGGCTGGATGATGACCCTCGTCAAAAAGCCATGCTACTGCTGTATGAGCAGTATTATCCGGATCCCTATGGCCGCCCTGCTCACGGCAAAACAGAGCAACTGCAGTCGTTACCGTTCGAGCAGACGGCAGACATCGCCAAAAAGATGTTCGATCCCTCAAGGGTCATTTTTTCAATTTGCGGGAACTATGATTTCAAGACGGTTTGTCAGCAAATCGAGGCGGCCTTTGACACACAAGCCAAGCCGGGGCTGGCAGTTGAGCAGGCCGTATTGAAAGGAAAAAACTACACGCACTTTCCGGCAGAAGGCGCCCAAGTGCATATTGGTTTAATGACAGCGGTGCCGACGGTCACCTCTGAGCACTATTATGAGATCGCCGCAGCCGTCTCTGTCCTGTCGGGCAGTATGAGCAGCCGTTTGTTTACTGAAGTGAGGGAAAAACGCGGGTTGTGTTATGCTGTTGGAGCCAGCTATAAGACGCTGAAGGACTATGCGGGTATTTCCTGCTATTCGGGGACGACACCGGATAAAGCACAGCAGACACTGGATGTTATCCTTGAGCAGTTTCACTGCCTGAAAGACGGCATTACTGAAGAGGAAATGCAGCGTGCCAAAGTCGGGCTGAAAACATCCCTGATCATGCAGTCGGAATCCACTTACGCAAGGGCCTGCGGGATCGCTGCGGACCACTTCCTGTTGGGCCGTGTGCGGGGGCTTGATGAAATCCGCGAAAAAATCGAAGCCTTAAGTATCGATTCAGTCGGAGCCTTTCTGCGGCAGCACCCCTTTGACGATTTCACCGTTGTAACCCTTGGTCCGGATGCGGTAACCTTTTAAGGAAGTTTGATAAAACCATGAAGTTTGAACATCGACAATTAGACAACGGCTTAACGATTATCGGAGAAACCAACCCAAACGCTCAGTCTACCGCGGTCGGCTTTTTTGTACGAACAGGTGCACGGGATGAAACGCCGCAAATCAACGGTGTATCCCATTTCCTCGAACACATGCTGTTTAAGGGCACCGATGCCCTTTCGGCGTTAAAGGTCAACGCCGCGTTTGACCGACTGGGAGCCAAATTCAACGCCTTTACCAGTGAAGAAAATACGGTCTATTACGCGGCGGTTCTGCCCGAGTACCTGCTGGATGTAGCAGGTCTGTGGATGCAGTTGATGCGACCGGCGTTGCGGGATGATGATTTTAATCTTGAGAAAAATGTCATCCTTGAAGAAATCGCGATGTACAAAGACCTGCCGCAGTTTGAAGTGATGGATCAGGCCCGCGCACTGCATTTTGATACTCATCCATGCGGCAACAGCGTCCTTGGAACCAATGAAAGCATTCAATCGCTGACCGCTGACCAGATGCGCACCTATTTCTCGCAGCGGTACGCTCCCAATAATATCACGCTTGCCTGTTGCGGAAATTTTGATTTTGACGCCCTCTGTCAACTGGCCAAACAGCGTTGTTCGGGGTGGGAGCAGATGGATACCACCCGCAAACTTGAAGACACCGCAGGAACATTTAAGAATAAGCATATCGTCAACCCCCATCTCGTACGTCAGCATATCTGCTTGATGAGTCCGGCGGTTTCGATGCAGGACCGGCGCCGATTTTCAGCATCGTTGTTGGGAATGATCCTCGGTGACGACTCCGGCTCTCGTTACTACTGGGCATTAACTGAACCGGCCCTTGCGGAAGTGGCTTCGATGCAATGTGAGTCCATGGACGGAACGGGCGTTTTTTACAGCTATATCTGCTGCGACCCGGACAAATCCGAGCAAGTAACGGGTGTTCTTCAGGATGTGTTCAATAAACTGAACACGGCCGGAATTTCTGAAGCAGAACTGGAAACGGCCCAAAACAAGATGCTCAGCGCCCTGACCATCAAATGTGAACAGCCCATGGGACGACTGGTCAGTCTGGGCTTTAATTGGGTTTACAACCAACAATACCGCAGTGTCCAACAGGATGTAGAGTCGGTTAAGGCCGTCCAACTTGACGATATTTCCAATCTTATCGAGCAATTAAGCCCCGGAAAGTTCACCATGTTATCACTGGGACCGAAATCCTCCTGAAATAGTGATAAATTTGGTCATTTTAGTAAAATACGCCCCCTGTTTCTTGATTTTTGCCCTTTATTATGATATAAGAGTTAAAAATCAACCGCGGAGGGAAATATGTCTGATGAAAAGAAAGATCGCGACTTAGATGCGGATATTTTGCAAGGTAAAGCGGATATCCTCAAGGCCCTTCGTGCGTCTGGAAAGCCGGTTCCAGACGAATTTGAGACCCCGCCGGACCCAACTGGCGATGACGCATTGCATGATGCAGATATTATTGATATGCCGGACGACGAATTGGAGGTCGCTGATCTCGAGGAACTTGTTTTGGATGAACTTGAACCGCCAGTTCTCGAAGACGAAACGTCTGAAAGCGCCCCGGCCCGAATTGTTTCCTTTGAAGAGTCACAGCAGAGCAACAGCTTAACTGAGGATTCTGAAATCCCTACAGCAGAGTCCACCGATTTCCCTGAAGCCCCAACGACATCAGATGCGGTCCCCAAAGCACCCCCGCAGGATATTCGACAACTTAAAAGCCGTGTTTCTGTTCTGTTGGAAGAAAATGAACGATTGAACGCTGATCTGAAGGATCATCTGCAAACCGCCAATCAGACCCAACGGTTGCGATTTGAGTTAAGCGAAACGGAAGTGGCTCTGTCTCGAGAACGCAGCAGCACACGAATGCTTGAAACGAAACTCAATGAGGTTGAAAGCGCCAGGGCCCTGCTTGAACAGGACTGCCACTCGTTCTCAGAGAAACTGGAAACTCTTGAGCAGGAAAAACAACAAATAAGCGAAAGTTTCAAGCGTCTGCAAGATGAACATTCCGATTACCGTGAAAAAACGGGACGGGAAGTTGTCGATCTCAATAAGCAGATCGAACGGATGACAGAGGGCTCGGAAACACTGAATCATGATCTCACACGGGTACGCGGCGAGCTTGAAGCACTTCAGTCGCAGACAAAGGACGAGATCGGACATCTGACTGAACAGCGAGAAGCGATTCAGGAAGAAAAGGAGTCGCTCCAGCAAACCGTTTCGGAATTGAATCAGCAGGTCGGCAGCCGAAACGATGAACTCGAACAGGTGCGCAGCGAACTTGAAACCCGGCAGACGCTGGCTGATGGTGAAATTAGAAGCCTCACAGAGCAATGCGAAACACTTCAGAAAGATAAAGACGCACTGCAGCAAACAGTCTCTGAATTGAACCAGGAGGTCGAAGACCTTCGAAGTAAGGCTAAAACCCTGTCCCAATTGCAACAGCAGCTTGAATCGGCTCAAAATGAACTGAATGAAACACGATCAAGTCTTTCTCATGAGCAGGAAGTCAGTGTCGCCTTAAAACAGGATATTGATAAACTCCGTACCGCCTGTGACGAGAACGAACAGGTTAAGGAACAACTCCGCAACGAAATCCAAAAGTATGAGTCTCAGACACAGCAGCTTAACGAAGAACTGTCCTCGCTTCGTCAACAATTTGAACAGGAACAACTTATCTTCTCAGAACACATCGAGCAGGTGAACCAGGAAAAACTGCAACTGCAGACTGCACTTGAAACAGCTCATGGAGAGCACGCAGAAACCCAAGGTCAAAGCCGCCAGGAGATTGACAAACTGAACCAACGAATTGAGCGGATGTCGGAAAAAGCAGACCTCGCAAAACGGGCTTATGAAGAGGTTCGCCATGAATACGAAGCGTATCAGACGCAGGCGGAGGGTGAAATCGCCCATCTGGCCGAACAGCGGGATGAATTCCAAAAAGAAATCGAACTGCTGCGTCAATCTGTTTCAGCATTGAAGCAGCAAATTGAGTCCAGCGAACTCGACACCGAAGCATTGTCGCAGGCCCAGCAGCAAATCGAAAACATTTCTGCGGATTATCAGGCACTTCAGGGACTCCATGAGCAAGCCAGTTCCACCGCTTCAAAAAACGAAACGCTTCAGCGGCAGGTCACAGAACTCGGGTCCAAAAACAGTGAAATGACCGAGGCACTGGCCGAACTTCGTCTTCAGTTCAGCCAAATGCAGGAATCCAAGCAATCTGAAATTGATACGCTTGAAAAACAGGCCGACCATTTCAAAGACGAGCTCAAATACCTCGTTGAAACACGGACTTCGCTGCAAACATTACAGGAAGAATCCGTTCAACTCCGGAAAGATAACGAGAAATTACGCGAGGAACTGGGCCGACTTGAATCTCAACTCCAGGCAAAGACTGGGCCGGAAAGCACGATCGTATCCGATGCTGTCAGCCGTGAGCCGTCTGAAATAATTCCTGAAGTAACTCAGGAAGATACACGACCGCAGATGCCCGTCTATAATCTCGCCGAGCAGATCATGTCGGAGCATCGCCGTGCCATTGGCTCTCGCAGACAGCGGGTCGAGTCGGCCGGTCCAAAGATTAAAAGTGAATCT
The DNA here is from genome assembly GCA_039714335.1 of Planctomycetota bacterium. Taxonomy (GTDB): domain Bacteria; phylum Planctomycetota; class Phycisphaerae; order Sedimentisphaerales; family Anaerohalosphaeraceae; genus 4572-13. The sequence continues at coordinate 7,741 of JBDLJN010000013.1, read as the reverse complement.
ATTAAAGATATCGTTAAGCAATATGTCAGTGAGCCAGCGACACCTGCCGATGTAATACCTGAACGAACAACGTCCTATTACGATTTGTGGGATAATGACTCGCTGACATCTTTTCAACAGGAGCTCTTGCAGGAAATCACGCAAAAAGATATCTTAAAGTATTGCGGAAATTAAAGCTTTAAGGAACACTGCACTACGACACAGGTGTAAATGAGCGGTATATCGATACATTTTCTTCAGGGAGGGATAAACTCGTATTTAGAGTCAAATTGGCTTTATTTAGCCGGCGGCGCAGCGCTGATTGTGCTCTGTTTGCTGGTCGTCCTTGTTTTTGTATCAAAAAGAAAAAAGACCGGCGGAAAGAAAAAGAGTTCCAAGCCGGTTGCACCCGCGATTCAACCCGCAAAACCGGACGAAAATATCCAATCGATCCTTAAAACGCTTCCCAAGTCAAACGGACAAGCCCAGACAGTGCTGCTTGCAGCATCGTGTTTGAACGATCTGCCGGTGACCGTTCCGGTCAACCTGGCAATACATTTATCCGCGCAAGGGAAGTGTCTGCTGATCGACCTTGACAGCAAGCGGGATGCGATGGCCAAGGTCTTTGATATCGACTCGGAAACAATTGACATCCATTTGAAAGTGGCGCCCATCCAAACCTCATTTGAGAATCTGTCAATCTGGCCCGCACGCTATTTTGACCTGCTCAAACAAATGGACCTTCGATCACTGCTTGCCACGGCGAATAAAGATTACAGCCACATCCTCCTTTACGCCCCCTACCTTACGGTTTTAGCAGATCGAAAACAGATCGCCTCCATTTCAAAGCAGGCCGTTGTATTCGGCAAACAGGATGACAGCGATTCTCCCTCGCAATTGCATCGCCTTTTGAAAACGTATCATTGTAAAGTCCTGTGTGAAGTATGACGGTGCGGTGTGCTACAGCATCGCCGCGGCGGGTTCATCAATGAGCCACCTGACCTTGTGCAGCACCGGCCACAGTGCGTGCACCGGATATCGGACCGGATCGGGTTCTGTTTGGAATACATCACCAACAATTTTGGCTTTATTTTCGCCGCTGACAAGAATCAATATCCGACGGGATTCTTTCATGACAGGAACCGTCAATGTGATGCGATTGTAATCGCCGTTCATCCGATACACCGCACTGACCAGATCCTCCGTATCAAACAGCGCATAGGTGTTGGGCAGAACCGAACCAATATGGCCATCCGCTCCCATTCCAAGAACAATTAAATCGAATATGGGAAGTTCGCCTTCGGAAATCATAAAAACGGAACGGATGGTTTGTTCGTATTCAGAAACAGCATCCGCATAATTTGGCGCCTCCCCTGTCACCCGATGAATGTTTTCTTCCGGTATCGGGATATCCAGAAGAAATGTATGTGTGGCGAGACCGAAATTGCTGGCTTCTGAACTCGGCGGTACACATCGTTCATCCACCCAGAAAATATGAACTTTGTCCCACTGAATCTTAGAACGCACAGCCGGATTAGACAAACGCTCATAAAAACGGATCGGTGTGCTGCCTCCTGATATCGCCACGCGAAAGACACCTCGACTGTCGATTGCTCTTTTCGCATAGGTGACAAAGTATTTCAGCGTCAGGTCAGCAAGCGTCTCTGGGTCTGCAGTCCTTTGGATTTGCATTTGTCGTTTACTTTCAGTCTCCATAGTGCCCTCCAGAAAACGAGCTTTTTATACCCATTAAGGTAGTAAATTCTCACGATTCGACTCGTCACTCACGATCATAACCCCGCACAACCATGCCGGGGCGAAATTTTCAATCGCAGTCAGTAATCATTGAACCGCTTCCTTTATATACGAGATAAACAGGAATTTCGAGCAAAAAAAATTTTGAGATATTCTACGCCCAAAAAATCTTTTGTAACCCCATTTTTAACAAGGAGTTGTGACAGAGGCAAGAAATGGTATTTTTTTAGCTTTTTTGCTCAATATAAGATCGCAGGATTGCCGCAGCAGCAATTGCGTCAAGACGCTTCTTCTTTTTTTTACGGGTCAGTTCAAGATCCTGAGCCAAATGATCCGCCTCGAAACTACTCAATCGTTCATCATGCAAATGGATCGGCCTGTCGGTTTGCTGCTGCAGTGTTGAAACAAATTGATGCACCTGCATGGCTCTGGGTCCTTCGGTACCGTCCATATTCATCGGCAGGCCAACAATAATGGCGTCGATCTCCTCGCTGTCCAGAACAATTAAAATCTGACGCAATAACTCTTCCTCACTGGTTGTTTCGATGACCGAGTGAGGAGAAACCAGCGTTTCGGAAGCGTCGGACACTGCCAATCCGGTGCGTTTTTGACCGTGGTCAATTGCAAGATAGCGCACTTGGGTATTCCTTAATTGTCAGAGAAACTCTCCGTCCTTATGTGTCTGTATCTGTTCTAACAGTTCTTTGAGCCGGTTGGCATGATCAATAGAACAGACCAGCGTCGCGTCTTTTGTATGCGCAACAATCATATTCTCGATCCCCATCAGAGCAATCATGTGATTTCTGTCTTCTGTTACCACGATATTGTTTTTGCAGTCGAGCAACTCGTGCCGCCCGGCAATAATACAATTGTTGTCAGAATCGGATTCGATAATGTCCGCTAACGCCGCAAATGACCCCATATCGAGCCATCGGCAATCCAGCGAAATCCCATAAACGGCATCTGCTTTTTCCATCACCGCATAATCAATGCTGATCTTTGGCAATCGCGAAAACCATTCCTGGAGCGTCTGCTGCTGATCTTCGGTACCCCAATCTGTCTGGATATTCTTTAGCGGCTCGACGGATTCCGGCAGGAAATTGGAAAAGTGCTGCAAAATGGTATCACAACGCCAAACAAACATCCCGGAGTTCCAGGCATAGTTGCCCTGCTCCAGGTAACCTTCGGCAACCGCTGATGCGGGCTTTTCCTTAAACGCATCAATCATATGAACTGCGTCCTGTGAAGCACTGCAGGGAACCGCTTTTCCAAACTGAATATAGCCAAGCTGTGTACTGGCAAATGTCGGTTGGATGCCGAATGTTACCAGGGCCTGCGGGTTTTCATCCACAAATGACAGCGCGGTACGCATTGCCTGCTGAAATGTATCAACCGGTTCCAAAACCTGATCGGCTGTGACCACTGCCATTGTCGCATTGCTGTCGTATTTATGCAGCACCGCCGCGGCCAGGCCAATCGCTCCGGCAGTATCACGGACAGTCGGTTCGGCGATGACATTTTCCGGCGGCAATTCGCTTAAATTTTCCCGCACAATATCAACATAGTCAGCATTTGTCAGCACGAGGATATTGCGCAGGTCAAATATCCCCTCAAGCCGTTCAAAGCACTTGCGAAGAAGCGTCTGGCCATCTAACAACTCCAGCACCTGTTTGGGGCGTTTTTTTCGGCTGAGCGGCCAAAGTCGTTTACCTGTGCCGCCGGCCATAATAACTGCATAGTTCATAATGACCTCGTTCTGACTTGTATTATTTTTGGTTTAATCACACTAAATATGACGTATCAATACGGGCAACGGGTTGAATCTTCTCCGCCAGATCAGCGAAGTCCTTCCGGCCCATCAATGCAAAAGTGGCTTCCTTGCCAAGTTCGACCGCCGGCTGGTCATAGGCGTCGATATTAAACAGCAGCCCGGCGATGGAAGTTGTTACTTCAAACAAATAAATAAACTGTCCGATAGCCGAAGCATCGATACGGTCAAACAGAACTGTCAGACAGGGGCGCTTATCGTGCAGCAATGCGTATTCGGTGGCCAGTTTTTCGCTATTGAGCAGTTTGGAAATCTTCTGACCCGAAAGGTAACCCAGTTCCGGGGACGATTCGGGTTCAGAGCCGATGACAACATCGCGTGAAAACTCACTGACCTGCAGGAATGTAAAGAGTTTGTCGTTGGGGCCTTCGCGGTAAAGTTGGACCTGGCTGTGCTGATCGGTCGTACCGAGTGCTTTAACCGGGGTCGGGCCGACAAAAACCGCATTGCCCTGCAGGTCGTTTGTCTTGCCAAGACTTTCCGCCCAGAGCTGACGATACCAGTCCGACAGGTCTTTCAACGCATACGAATACGGTATCATGACCGAGATCGGTTTGCCCCGGTTGTAATAGTGCCAATTAATCGCAGCGTTGATCGCAGCAGGGTTTGCAAAGAAATCCTCTTTGCTGCACAATTCGTCCATTTTCGCAGCGCCTGCCAGCAACGCGTCAATATCAATGCCGCAAACGGCCGCACTGAGCAGTCCCACCGGGCTAAGTACACTGAACCGACCGCCTACACCATCCGGCACCACAAGTGTTCGCAGTTTCACATCGTCCGCGATTTTCCGCATCGTACCGGCATTTGCATCCGTTGTCGCCACCACCTGCTTACGGAATCCATCGGCGCCAAGTTTCTCTAATAGAAGCTGTCGGATGACGAGGAATTGGGCCGCGGTTTCAGCTGTTCTTCCGGACTTGCTGATGACATTGAAGATCGTCTTATCCAGCTGACCGCCAATCCAATCCAGAAAGCTGCCAAGCTGCATTGGATCGACATTGTCGAAAACAAATAACCTCGGGCCTTTCCGCTGGCCTTCATCCATATTGTACATATACGGATTCAGCGCGGTCTGCAAGGCAATATTGCCCAATGCCGAGCCGCCAATGCCCAACACAACAAAATTCTCACAGCCATCCTTGATCTCGGCAGCAACAGCTTTTACGGAAGCGGAATAATCCTTATTGTACGGCAAATCCCGATACGGGATCACCCCTTCTTTTCGCTGCCTGTTGCATTCGGCAATCGCGGGTGCTGTCTTTTGCGCCAGCTCCTCGAACTGCTCTTTCGTGATACCGTGCTCGGTACCAACGACCTCAGCGGTAACATTCTTGTAATATAAGGATATTTTTGATTCAGCCATGTTAACTATCCTGTCTTGTAAGGGTTTATCGTTCTAATTTGTTTAATTTGGCGTATTTTACCATTAATGATTTCGTATTTCCAGAATTGAATCGGACAACGACGATACTGTCCTCGCCAAGGTCCAGATACTCCTTGACTCGCCCCAGACCGAATTTTTTGTGCTCAACAAGCTCATTAACACAATAGGCCTGCCCGGGCCTGCTTTTGGGCTTCGGTTTGGAAACAAAGGTATCCTGTGTCTGGTCGATTCCCCAATCAGAATCAAAACTGTCTGATTCGCCCTCAAAACCGATTTCGTACAAAAACTGCGACGGCGTGGAGCGAATGAACTGGCCCCGAATGACGCGGTTTCGGGCGTACAATATATTCAACGTCTTGCGGGCACGGGTGATGCCGACGAAAAACAGCCGGCGTTCTTCTTCCAGATCATCGGTATCGCCGAAGCTGCTGCGCTCATGCGGTAAAATTCCGTCTTCAAGGCCGATGATAAACACATGGTCGAACTCAAGACCTTTGGCGGCGTGAAGCGTCATCAGCGAAACCCGGCCGGACTCGGCATCATAGGCATCGCTGTCGCTGTACAGTGCAATCATCTGGAGGTAGTCCATCAAATTCGGTGTTTCGGCACGCTGGTCATATTCGGCAGCGGAGTTGATCAGTTCGTTGATGTTTTCCACTGCTTCGGGCTCATTGGATAATGCGTTTTCCATGCCGCACTCGGCAAACAGCGCCTCCATCAGCGGTGCTACTTCCTGATCGATTTTCTGTCGGAATTCATCAAGTATTTTCGCAAATGCCATAATCCGACCCTGTGTGGGGCGATTGATTGTTTCGACCTGATTGGCATTCAAAACGGCCTGGCATAGTGACTGGCCCTGAATGTTCGCAAACTGCTGGAGCCGGTCCAGAGAGGTCTTGCCGATGCCTCGCGGGTGTGTGCCGACCGCACGCAGAAACGCTACATCGTCCTGCGGATTGACCAACACTTTCAAATAACTTAACAGATCGCGGATTTCCTTACGGGCATAGAACTCCACGCCCCGAACCACCTGATATGGAAGCTGCCGCTGGACAAAGGCCTCTTCGATCCCACGACTCATCGCATTAACACGATAGAACACCGCGATCTCGCTGGGGTCTTTTCCTTCGTTGATCAGGGCCTCGATTGAGTCAGCGACCGCGTGGGCTTCGCCGGACTCGTCATCGCAGGTTTCGATACTAATCTCCTGCCCCCGCTGATGAGTGGCGATCAGCTTTTTCTCCTTTCGATTGCTGTTGGCGGCGATGAGTTGGTCGGCCTTTTCGAGAATATTGGGGGTGGACCGGAAGTTTTCCTCTAATTTCACCACAACTGCTTCGGGCCAATCCTGCTCAAAGGAAAGAATATTTTCGATATCGGCCCCCCGCCAGCGATAGATGGACTGATCCGGGTCGCCGGTAACGCAGATATTGCGATGGGCCAGCGCGATGCCCTTGGCGATCTGGTACTGGGCGTGGTTGGTATCCTGATATTCATCGACCAGCAGATAACGGTAGCGGCGGGACAGTTCTTCCCGAACATCGGGACGGTCACGCAGCAAAAAAGCGGTGTTGACCAGCAAATCGTCAAAATCCATCGCATTGTTCTGCTTGAGTATCTGCTGGTATTGCCTGTAGATCTTGGCTGCGTTCCTGCTGAAAAAGTCATCTGCTTCGGCCTCGGAATGGTCTATATCTTCAAGATCGTTTTTCAGCTTGGACACAAACGCGAGCATCTTCGCCGGGGTGAAGTTGGTCGAATCAACCCCGCCGGCCTTGATCGCCTCTTTCATGGCCCGCTTTTGGTCGTTCGTATCAAAAATGCTGAAATTGGGCTGTATTTGGGCTTGTTCAGCATATTGGCGGAGGATCCGGACGCACAGCGAGTGAAAGGTGCTGACATGCACGCCGGAGGCGGTCGTTGATTGGGCCACGCGGGTCCGCATCTCCTCGGCGGCTTTGTTGGTAAAGGTGATCGCGCAGATATTCCACGGCCGCACGCCCGACTCGATGAGGGCTGCGATGCGGCTGGTGATGACGCGGGTCTTGCCGGAACCGGGGCCGGCGATGACCAGCAAGGGGCCGTCTTTGTGAAAAACCGCCTGTTTTTGCGAATCAGTCAAGTTTTCAGTGGGAACAGCAGATGTCAATTGTATCTCCGTTTGAGAGTTCGTAGTTCTTAGTTCTTAGTTTTTAGTTTTTAGTTTTTAGTTCATCGTCAAAGGAGGGCATTAAAAAAGATTAGCCCCCAAAAGTCAACGATGGACCATAAAATCAACGATATTTCAGATCAAATCACAAAACCAATCACAAATAATAAAAAACACAAATAAAGCATTGACACATATTATTAATCCCGTTAAAATTGTTACTATGGATAGAAACGATGTGTATATGAGTTATTGGTGGCGCTGGCCTGTGGGAGATGGCGACGGGTAGCGCGGATTGTGTATTTTCTGTAAATGGATGTCAAAAACGCGGCCTGTGGCTTTCTTGGAAGAAATCACGGGCTTTTTTTGTAACCCCATAGTATAGATGTATTAAACGCAATAGTCGCTAAAGATGCAAGAGACGCAAGCGTTAAGATATTTGGTTCAACTCCAATAAAGTTGGTTACCATTGCATACGATGGGTTTGAAATTTTACTATGAATTGACGGGTCCTCCGGTTAATCCGTTGGCCATGAGCGTTTGGTTGACCTTTGGGATGATAATAGTTTTTTGTCTCTGCAAGTCATTTGATGTCAGTTTATGGCCTCCCCTGGCATTGATTATTTGCTTTAACTTCTTTGTTGAC
>JBDLJN010000012.1:0-31840 GCA_039714335.1 Planctomycetota bacterium | reverse complement strand
CACTCTTTTCAAACACTTGAATACAAAGACCAATCGAATCCCCCAGCATTGTTTTCACGCCCGCCATTCCAAGCTGAACCTGCTCCAGTAATTCCCTGACAACATCATGGTCTAAAGAGAACGGCGACTGCAAATAGGCAGCATTGCCAAAAATAACCAAGCCAAGTCGATCTCCCTGACGTCGCCGGATAAAATCATCAAGCACCCATTTCACCGCATCGATCCGACTCATCTTCTCATCTTCAGGACCGGTGAAGTCTTCTGTCTGCATCGAGCCGGATAAATCCACCGCCAGCATGAGATCACGGCCGGATTCGATTTTTTCGATGGGGTCCTGGACCCATTGCGGCCCGGCCAGCGCTGAGAGGATAAGTCCCCACGCCAGCCATGTCAGAATTATTTGAAGCCGGGAACGAGAGAGGACCGCAGATCCTTCGGCGGGGGTTTGTCCTGTAATATGCGACAGTCGGTCAAAAAACGGCGCATATACCGCCAAGCGATGCTCCTGGTATGCCTTTACTGCTCTCTGTAAGACCAGCGGCAAGGGCAGCAAAAAAAACAGCCATGGATAATCAAACACGAACATGATGCCCCCGAATCCAAGCTTGAATGACGGCAATTGCTTCTGCGATATGACTTTCGGGAACCTGCTGAATGTGTTTCGGCGTTTCATAGGACAGCGTCATTAATAACCGCCCGCTGCCCTGACTAAAGCCGCGCCCCTCGTAGGTTTGATCCAAAAAAGAAAGCCACCGATCGCCGGTTAAGGAAGCCACCTTTTCTCTGCCAAAAGCATGCAATGCCGTTTCTTTTACAAAGGCACCAAGCAAAATCAGTGCCGAGTCTTTTTGTTCCGGTATTTGAAGGGCCTGTTGAAGTGTTTGTAATTTCTTCAACGCAACAATCCGGTAGCGATTTGCTTTCCATGTGCGGCAGCGGTCGATCACAAACCATAGCAATACAGACAGAAGAAGCACTCCTAAAAATGCCCATCCAAGTGTCTGAGGTGAAAACGGCACCCGTTCAGGAATTATAATCTCCTCGAAATGATCTCGCAGCAATGGATTGCCAAAGTTGTCACCAAACATCTTAGGCCCTTTTCGTTTGCATCGAATAACCTAACAGACTGCGCACCTGGACCGCAACATTTTCAGCGGTATGCAGCGGTAAGATCGGAATCCCGCGTTTGCCCAGCCATTCGTGTGCATGTTTAAGCCGGTCATTGAATAGTTCAGAAAAATCCCGTTGAAACTTACGGCCCTGCGTGTCCACTTCCAGTTGAACTGCACCATCACTGATAACCAGTCGTCCGGCTTGCGGCAATTTTGTTTCAAGCGCATCATAAATCATCGCAACCATGACATCGTTATGCTGCGCCAATAAGCTAACCAATCGTTTGGTTTCAGAATTAGCGCCGGCCAAGTCACTAATAATGCAAATCAAATAGTCATGGCCAACACGATTGACCAGTCGTTCTAAAACAGTGTTCAGCATCTCAGGGCTGGATTGGACTCGGTGTTCAAGGTTGAGTTTGTGGTTCTGCTTTAAGATCGACTGCAGGATCCGCATCACTGTTTTTTGACTGCGGTGGGGTTTGACCTCGCTTATTTCGCTGTCGTTGAACACCACGGCCCCGACACGGTCCCCGACACCGACAATGCGCCAGGCGGCCAGTGCGGCGGCCTGAGCAGCGGTAACCGATTTCATATTGACCCGGGAACCGAAAAACATACTCAAACTCTGATCAACCAGCAAAATTGCCGGGCGATCCCGCTCTTCGGTATAGACGCGGGTATGCGGCTTTTGGGTTCGGGCCGTTACTTTCCAGTCCATATTACGAATATCATCGCCGGGCAGGTAGCGGCGGATTTCCTCAAAGTTCAGACCGCGTCCCCGCAACCGGGAAGCGTGCCGGCCCGCCAACAGACTGTGGATCGGCTGACGCGGCAAAAAACTAAACCCCTGTGCCTGATAACGCAGTTTGACCATCTCCTCCAGCGTTACATAGACACCTGCATTATCTGAATTGACGGAAAGTCGGGCCACATTAGTTCTCTAATTCAAATGGGAAAACAACCTTAAAGTCTTTTTCCATATCCGCAATGATCCAACCTCGCTCTTGGGCCTCATCCAAGCCACGGTTTAATCTCCCAATCGAAGAATCTCTGTCGTATGCCCATTCCCGCTGAGCATCGGTATGGTGAACAATCAGACCTAAACGCGCCCCCGGTGCAGAGGTTGTCCATTCCAGCATTTGAAAATCACCATCGGAGTTGCCGAATGCGGCGATCGGTCTGCGACCGATATGTTGCTGAATGCCAACGGGTTTGCCTTGCTTGTCATTGATAAAGCTGATTTTTGGCAGCCGGACAATAACGGGTTCGCCGTCAAAGATCTCATATTTCCGCTTGATACTGCTGCCGATGACCTGCTGGAGCGGGATGCCATAAACCCGCTCGGTCCACGGACGCATAAACTCAATCCCTCCGCCGGAGACGATCCATGTCTGGAACCCATTCGCCTGTAAATACGCAATGACCTCCAGCATGGGCTGATAGATGCATTCTGTATACGGACGGTCGAACCGTGGGTGTTTTGCATCAGCTAACCAACCCTTTGCAATCTGCTCAAATTCATCCGTGGTCATCCCGGCGTGTGTGGCCATCAGCAGTTCAACAAGCCCTTCTTCGCCGTGAGTATGAAGGGTTTTCATATCCTTTTCCAGCGCCGCCTTGAATGGTTGCTCAGTCTTCCATTCAGGGTGCTGGGGGGCCAGCACATCCAGCCGATCAAGCACAAATGCCAGTTGAAAATACATCGGCTGCTCGGACCAGAGTGTGCCGTCATTATCAAAGACCGCAATGCGGTCTTCCTCTTCGACAAAATCCGTGCTGCCGGATGTGGTTGTTTTTTCAACAAATTCGATGATCAACTTTTTTGCCGCACCTTCATTCCAGGACGGCAGCGGGTCTCGAACAGAAGCACAACCCGTAAATAGAATCACAATGGTTAGGAGTAAAAAATTTGTTCGTCTCATGTCGGACCTCTCTTTCAATGCTATGCAACCGCAACCAGTTTGACAATTTCACTAACGATATCATTTGCGCTAACACCCTCGGCATTGGCCTCATAGCTGAGCATAACGCGATGTCTGAGGCAGTCATGAGCGATGGCTTGAATGTTATCGGGAGAAACAAAGTCCTGACCATTCAGCCAGGCATGAACGCGCGAGCATTTGTCCAACGCCAAACATCCGCGCGGACTGGCACCGACTTGTATCCATTTTCGCAAATCCTCACTATACTTTTCAGGGTAGCGCGTCGCGGCGACCAAATCCACGATATATCGCTCGATATTTTCCGATGAATGTATCTGCTGGATTTCGGTACGAGCAGCAAAGATGTTGTCCTGAGAGATTGTTGTTTTTTCGGTCGGTGCGTCATCGCTTCGTACCGTCTGTTCGCCTCGGACCAGACGGATCACCTCCAGTTCAGACTCAGCGTCCGGATAGTTGATATACACATGCATCAAAAACCGGTCCATCTGGGCCTCCGGCAGCGGATAGGTGCCTTCCTGTTCGATGGGGTTCTGGGTTGCCATCACCATAAACAATTCGGGCATTTTGTGCGTTTTTCCGGCAACGGTTACGGTTCGCTCCTCCATCGCCTCCAGCAATGCCGCTTGCACCTTGGCCGGAGCGCGGTTGATTTCATCAGCCAGCACAATGTTGCTGAAAATCGGCCCCGGCTGAAAACGAAACGGCTCATCGGATGCTTCCTGAACAAATATCTCCGTACCGGTGATATCCGACGGCAATAAATCCGGCGTGAATTGAATCCGGCTCAGATCGGCTTCCAGCGTCTTTGCGATGCTCTTGACCGACCGTGTCTTGGCCAATCCCGGCAGGCCTTCGACCAGCACATTCCCATTGGCCAGCAATGCAATAATCAGCCGCTCTACGACCGAGGCCTGCCCAATGACCGACTTGTCGACTTCCTCTATGAGTATCTGAACCGCCTGAATCGCCGTATGGTTTTGATCGGACATAAAAAACTCCCGTAAGTGCAAAGGGTTTCCATACAGAATAACCCAAAAAAACTACTCCCAAGGATAAGGCGGCAGGCCCTGATTCTCGGACCTGCCGCTTGTTAAGAACATTCAATGCCTAATGAGAAGCCGGAGCGGTCATCTTCTCCATCACCTGATCCAGCGAGAAACTGGCCGCTTTCTGTCGCGGCGGGTACTCTCTGAATGTTGCCAGGAAATTGCCCACATAGGTTTGTGCAGGAACCAGCAGATAAGCCCGATCAAGCAGCCAATCATAATAGGTATTGGAAGTAATCGAGGCACGCTCATAAGGATCGCGGCGCAAATTTTCAATAAGCGGCACTCGCAACGGTACGAATGGCTCCATCCATGCTCTAAATGTCGCTTCAGTTTTCTGTTCCATAAAGATCAGCTTCCAGTCCCCGTAACGCAGCGCCGTCAGGTCACCGTCATCGGAGAAGTAAAAGATCTCCTTACGCGGGCCGTGCTCGGCCTGTCCGGTTAGATACGGCAGAAAATTGTACCCGTCCAGATGAACTTTATAGTCGCGACCGATAGCTTTGTGTCCGGTCAGGAGTTTTTCCTTCACATCCGGTTCACCGGCAATCGCCAAAAATGTCGGCAACCAGTCCATATGGTGCATGATTTCATTGGACCATTGGCCCGCCTTGATCTTACCCGGCCAGCGAACCGCCGCCGGCACACGCCAGCCACCTTCCCAATTGGTGTTTTTCTCACTTCGGAAAGGCGTCATCGCCGCATCCGGCCAGGTATTCATATGCGGGCCGTTATCGGTGGAGTAGAAAACGACGGTGTTGTCGGAAATACCCAACTCGTCCAGTACTTTGAGCAGTTGACCCACATGCATATCATGTTCGACCATGCCGTCAGAGTATTCGTCCTGTCCGGAAATGCCGCGATGTTCTTTTTTGACATGGGTGCGGAAGTGCATCCGTGTACCGTTCCACCAGCAGAAAAACGGTTTGTCGGCCTTGTGCATTCGCTTAATAAAGTCAATCGCCGCGGCAACCGTTTCGTCATCAATCGTTTCCATCCGTTTTTTGCTCAGCGGACCAGTGTCTTCGACCTTGCCGTCCGCATAGGAGTGCATCACACCACGAGGACCAAAGGCCTCACGGAAGGTCCGCCCGTCTGGCAGCTTCATATCGCCGGGATAATCTTCATTTTCCGGTTCCTCTTCAGCGTTGAGGTGATACAGATTGCCGAGGAACTCATCAAAGCCGTGGTTAGTGGGCAGATGCTTGTCTTTGTCGCCGAGGTGATTCTTGCCGAACTGACCCGTGGCGTAGCCCTGTGCCTTGAGCAAACCCGCAATCGTCGGGTCTGCCTCGTGCATACCCATTTCAGCGCCCGGCAGGCCTACCTTGGATAGACCGGTACGGAAGACACTTTGCCCCATAATGAATGAAGAACGCCCCGCGGTACAGCTTTGTTCGCCGTAGTAGTCCGTAAAGACCATTCCTTCATTAGCAACCCGGTCGATGTTCGGCGTTTTATAGCCCATCATGCCATGGGTATAGGCCGATACATTGGACCGACCAATATCGTCGCCCCAAATGACCAGGATGTTGGGTTTTTTCTCAGCGGCCCAGACCGGACCTGCACAGATCAGGACGCAAAGTCCCAATACCCACAGATATTTCATGTTTGCTTTCATAACTTCTCCCTTTCACAATAGTTTAACCTATATTGACAGTTTCTCCCCGGATTAATCGCAAACCAGGAAACAATAGACGATGTAAGAAAAAGATGAAATAAGACTTCGCACGGTCCCGATGCCAACCCAACAATATGGTACTCTCCCATATCACTTGAATACTCCCTTGCCCAAATGAATACACTACTTATCCGCTAGTATATACCTTGTAGGATATATGTCAATTCTTCTTTAATATGGATTTAGAGTAAAAATGTTCGTTTGAAAAACAGAAAAATTAGGATTTATAATTCAAAACCCGCAATTTTCACATCACACTGTGGACAGTAACAGTCGTCAATGTTGTTTTTTTGAATTTGATAGCCCGCTCGCTCAATCAATAAGACACCGCAACTGTAGCAAAATGTTGATTCAGCCCTTGCACCGGGGAGATTGCCCATATACACATATCGCAATCCCGCTTCTTTGCCAATATCGTAGGCCCGCCCCATCACTTTTTCATCGGTCGGTTTTGCATCCGCCATTTTATACTGCGGATAGAACCGGCTGATATGCCAGGGAACATCAACGGAGGCCTCCTTAGCAATAAACTCGGCAATAGATCGCAACTCGTCATCGGAGTCGTTTTGGCCGGGAACAACCAGCGTTGTAATTTCCATCCAGATATCAGTTTTATTGGCGATATAACGAATGGTATCCAGTACCGGCTTCAGTTTCGCCTTGCACAAGTCGTGGTAATAGCTCTCCGTAAATGCTTTTAAGTCGATGTTGATACCATCCAGCCATGGCCTGGCAAATTCAATCGCTTCGGCTGTCATAAAACCATTACTGACAAAGATATTAGATAAGCCCTTTTGCTTTGCCAGTTTTGCAGTGTCAGCACACAATTCCATAAAGATCGTCGGCTCGGTATAGGTATAAGCAATGCTCTTGCAACCGGATTGCACGGCCGCTTCGACAATACGGTCAGGCGAGTATCCGCTGCCTTCCAGATCATTCTGATAGTATGGCATCTGGCTGATCTGCCAGTTCTGACAAAACACACACTGGAAATTACACCCCGGCGCAGCGATGGAAAAACTTCTTGAGCCAGGTTGAAAATGGAAGAGAGGTTTTTTCTCGATAGGGTCCGGGTTCGCTGCGCACAGTTTATCGTAATTCAGGGAATATAGAACGCCGCCGATATTCTTTCGGACATGACAACGTCCCAATTTTCCGTCTGCGATCTCGCACCGCCAGTTGCACAAAAAACAGCGAACCTTTTGTGATTCCTGCGGTTGCCAGAGAACCGCCCTTTTCAGTGCTTCGTCCTTCATCAAGTTCTATTATAGATAAATAGCCGGATAAAACAAGAGGGGGAAGCGGCAGAGATCCATTTTGCGCATAAAAAAAGGGAGGTTGGCACGCGTCTTTATTCAATAAAATGTGGGCCGCACTCCCTGTTGCCGCTATGCCGTTACTGCATTCTACCGCGGATAGAGATGCGAAAGGCGTCAATCGCCACAGTGCACCGGCAACATTATCACTTTACACGAAAAGCACCCATAAGTCAAGAAAAAACTCCTGAAATGTGTTTGCTGAAACCGTCTTTGAGTTATCCACAATTATGTTCACAAACCGTGCAGCGCGCTGTTAAAAACAATCTTAAATAAGGGATTTCGGAATGTTCTTTGGCATTTTTCTTGATTTTGGCATTTTTGACTGGTTAAATACCCCCTGCTTTGTCGCATATTAAGAGTTCATATAAGTTTTCAGGAACGGATGCTTCAATGGATGAACTGATCCAAGTACAAACAACGAAAATGCAAAAATGGTTTAAGCCGATTCTTTTTGCGGGGATGCTGCTGTTCGCCTTTTACGCGTCAACTCATATGGTTGCCGCCGGTGACACCTGGGTGGCGATGGCATGTGGGCGGCACTTCGACAACCATGGAGTCGATACAGTGGAACCATTCAGCTTCAACTCCCACTCCGCCGGACCTTCGGACGAAGCGCTTGAGAAATATCCTGAGTGGACACGAGGGATCATCAAAAAATGGCATCCCACCGGATGGATCAACCAGAACTGGCTGACGCATCTGATCTTTTATAAACTGGCATCCTGGTTTGGCGATGACGGCAGTTACAACTATAACACACTGGTCTATTGGAAATTTGCGATTTACTTTCTGGCTGTTATTTGCATCTATGCCACCGGCAAACTGATGGGCGCGGGCGATTTTTTGTCCGCCGCCGGAGCATGTTTTGCGATGGTCGTCGGGCGGACTTACTATGATATTCGCCCGTCCGGGTATTCAAATCTTCTTGTGCCGGTATTCATTCTTCTGCTGGCACTGACAATCTATAAAAACTATCGCCTGATCTGGCTGCTTGTTCCGCTGATGGTCTTCTGGGCCAATGTCCACGGGGGCTATCTCTATGCGTTTATTATGCTGGTGCCCTTCGCGGGAATTCACCTGCTCCTGCGTCTGCCTCGCCGCTGGACCTTCTGCCTGGGATTTATTGGTTTATGGCTGGTGCTGTACCTGATGAGTTACAAGTTCATCAGCAACAATAACTATCTTCAGGTCCAGAAAATGCTCGGCCAAGACGATTCTGTGCCGATTCTGTTCAAGGACAAAATACTCATCATCTGGATAATCCTGGCGGCCGTTTCCGTGACGCTGACTATTTTGAAAAACATCCAGCCCGGACCTTTTTATGCTTACCATATCGGAGCCGGTATCATTTATTTTCTGAGCCTGGCACCACGCTTTTTTCTGGCACAAACCCCATACAACTTAAATCCTCAGTACAAAGAAGTGTATTCTAATTTCATATCGACTTCTCAGGTATCATTTCTATTTGTTTTTTTTCTTGGCGGTCTGCTGATTCTGGCAATGGCACTAAAGAAAGAACGGTTTATCGCCCTGCCAATCAAGGGACTTTATCACACGATTGGCGCAGGCGTTACCGCGTTTATCGCAATGATTGTTTTTAATCCGTTCCATCTGACTAATTTAACACATACGTTTGAAATCAGTGTCAGCAAGCACGCCGAATCATGGCGGCAAGTCAACGAGTGGAAACCGGCATTTGACTGGATGGATAAAACCACATCAACGCCAAATCCCGTTGGAAACGAGGAGGCCTTTGGCGTACTGTGCATCCTGATGGGAATCGCTTTATTCGTTTGGCTTGGTGCCTATCTAATGCGGCCGCGACCGAACCCTCAAGGTCAGCGAGGCCGTAAAAAGCGCCTTCAGGGAGACATCCCCGGCGAATTTTCATGGCCCAAGATTGACCTGGCGATGATAATCATCGCCCTCCTGACAATTTATATGGCTGTCCGCTCCAGACGATTTATTGCCATCGCAGGAATTGCGTGCCCGGTCCTCGCCTTGTTGATTCAACAAAACTGGCAGATGATCTCGTCGGGAATCCAATGGAAAAGGGACGGAAAGATGAAACCCCTGCCCCTGCCACCCGCATTTCAGCATGGAATTGGCGGCGGCGTCATCTTGGTCGTACTTGTACTTGCAATCGTCTGGGGAGGCAAATATAAACGCATTTATCTCGATCCGTGGCCATCAGACGACCGCTATAACAGTGTGTTTATGCGGATGACGGCGTCACATCTGAAACCGTTTGGAGTTTGTGATTTTATTAATGACAACCAAGTCAGCGGACGGGTCTTTAATTACTGGACCGAGGGCGGTGCCGTAGCCTTTGGACAGACTCCGGATCCGGAAACCGGTCACCCCCCTTTGAAACTATTCATGGACGGACGGGCGCAGGCCGCCTATAACCATGACAAGTTTAAGTTATGGCAGATGGTTTTTTCCGGCGGCCCCATCGCTCAGAAAGCAATGATGAGAAATGGAAAAATCCCGCCGGAACAGATGAAGGAAGTGGGGAAGTGGATCGACAAGCAATTAAGTATATATGACACCTGGGTGGTGCTGATGCCGAAAACGCAGGAAGATTCGATAATGTTGCGTGCATTGAAGCAAACAGCAAACTGGAAAACCGCGTACCTCGATAACACCCAGCACCTGATGGTTAATGTCGAATCCGCGCAGGGGGAGGAATTGATCGATAAAATTCTTAAAGATGAAGCGGTTTTTCCGGATGCCTACTCAAATAATATAACTCTCTCAACAGCTATCTTTGAAAACAACAGACGAGAGCGACTGAATGACCTGTATCCATTGACCAAGGCGGCATTCGATGAACACCCGGACCCAACTTCGGTGTATGCTATGATTCGTCTGAAAGCGCTGCCGGCACTCAGACCGAAAATCACAGCAGATTTTCAGGCCTATGTGGAGGACTTCCTCCAGCAGCAAGATGCCTATAACAAGCAGGATGGGTATCTTTATCGGCTGGCCGCTGCAGAAGTGTCTGCTCGTTTTCTTTCACAATTCCATCCAACGGAGAAAGATAAATTCAAAAAACTTTCCAAAATGCTCCGAAATGATTCAAGATACTTATCAAAAGGTCATATCTGGTAAAATATGGACACGCTTAAAGCCCAAACAGACTCACATCCGGTTGCTTCATTGAGCATATTTTTCCCCTGCTATAATGAGAAAGATTCTGTTCGGGCAATAACGCAAAAAGCACTCTTGACAGCAAAGGATATCTGCAGTGACTTCGAGGTCATTCTGGTTGACGACGGCAGCAAAGACGGTACGGCGGAATTGATCGACACGCTCGCCAATGAGTATCCAAATGTACACGCTGTCCATCACCCGCAAAATCAGGGGTACGGATCCGCTCTGCAAAGCGGATTCCGGGCGGCAAGCAAAGATTATGTCTTTTACAGCGACGGCGACAGCCAGTTTGACATTGGCGAACTGCCAACACTGCTCCCTCTGATTCGTAACCATGATATTGTCAGCGGTTATCGCCTTGATCGACAGGACAGTATGCTAAGAAAAATTAACGCTTTTTGCTGGACTCGGCTGGTCTGTTTTCTGTTTGGGCTGAGATTGAAGGACATTGACTGTGCGTTCAAACTCTATAAACGCGAAATATTCGATCAGATCGAGATGCACAGCACCGGCGCCCTGATCGACACTGAAATTCTGGCCCGGGCGATGCAGAAAGGGTACAGCATCGCTCAGATCGGCGTCCATCATTATCCGCGAAAAGCCGGACAGTCCACCGGTGCAGATGTGAAAGTGATTTTACGGGCATTTAAAGAACTCTTTAAACTCCGAAAACAAATACAGCAAACAGGAAAATCATGAGAGCGTACCGAACACAACAATTTATTCGTCCCGACTTGCAGGCCCATATTTTCTCAGAGAACCTTCTGGGCAATGTACGCAAACTCAAAGGACTTTGCCCGGAAAGAACCCGGTTCTGCGCTGTTGTAAAAGCCAATGCCTACGGCCACGGTATTAGTGAAATCGTCAACATTCTCAATCAGGGCAGCGTAGATATGTTTGCGGTCGCCACTTTTTACGAGGCACTGCATGTCGTCACGATTTCCCAACGGCATCCTGTTTTCATCCTGGAACCCGTAAATCCCGCACAATCCGTCGAGGAAATTCAGGTTTGTGCTCAAAAAGGATTTCACTGTGTGTTGTCCTCAGCGGAATCATTAAAGTTTATCCGTGAAGCTTTGAAAAACACGTCATCCGTTCTTAAGGTACACCTGAATATTGAAACCGGCATGGGGCGAACCGGTGTCGAGCCGGAACCGGCTCGGCAGCTTCTGGAACAAATCGCCGATTTCCCGACGCTTAAACTGGCGGGCATTTATACACATTTTGCGACCGCCGACGAGGAAGATCTTTCTTATGCCCACCAGCAACATGAGCGTTTTGAGGCGTTCCTTGAACAACATAAGCTTCGAGACAGAGATATTCTAATCCATGCGGCAAACAGTGCCGCGACAATTAAAATGCCTCAGGCCCACTATGATATGGTGCGTTGCGGCATCTCAATGTACGGCTATTACTCCCGGCAAATGGAAAACCCGCCTGTTCAGCTGACGCCGGTGATGAAACTGACTGCACCCATCACGCACATTAAGTCAATCCCTGCGGGCCAGTCAGTCAGCTACGGACAATCGTTCACAACCAAACGGGATACGCTGGCGGCGGTCGTTCCGCTCGGTTATGCAGACGGGTACCGGCGCTGCTTTTCAAACACCGCTATGATGAAGATCGGCAGCCATGCTGCACCTGTCATTGGAAGGGTCTGCATGGATCAGATCATTCTGGATGTAACAGGAATTCCCGATATGCGATTGGGCCGAATGGTTACCGTATTGGATAACGAGCATGATTCACCGTGTTCGGCCTACACATTGGCGGGCTTAGGCGACACGATTTGTTATGAAATCCTGACCTCTATCCATGCTCATGTCAATCGAATCGTTCATTGACTAAAACAAAGTCAATATGTTATAATCAATACCAGTGGAATCATATATTAATGAAAAAGCGGTCAGTCTGTTTATATACGGCTCTCTGAGAGAATCGTCGATCTTTGAGTCTGTTTGCGGGTATAGTTTCTCCCTTAAGCCCTCCAAGACAAGACCCGGGAACATGCTTCACGCAGAACTGGCCATGCTGCCGGGTTTCCGCCGCGTCAGTCCGGACAATGTTTATTACTACGCAATTCCCGACCCGGCAAACAAACTTCAGGGATTTGTCGTTTACAATGTCCCTTCATCGGCTATGCAGGTTATTGATAAATATGAGGGCAAGTTCTATGAGCGTGAAACCGTTATGGTACATACCGCCGAAGGCCCTATCGAAGCACAGGCCTACCTGGCAAGCCCCAGATCCATGCGGAAACGGTTCGGGGACCGTTTTCACGTCAACCTGATCCACGAACTCTGGCTGCGTAAGCGTATTGAGAGATTCTTCCACCATCACACACGCCCCGGAGAAAAATCGATTGATGCGGACATCGAGCGTTCGGCACGTCGTGAACTGCTTGGCACCACCGAGCGTGATCTGGTAATCAGCCATTTGGGGCAGGATGCCGTCAGCGATTATTTCCTCGAACACGAACTGGATCGTCCATGTCCATCCTTTAAGCATCTGCAGGGAAACCCCGAAGCCCAACCCTATCTTGAAAACTATGTGGCATTGTTGATCAAACAGGCGCTGCTGAACCACTTTGAAGCGATGATCTATGATCGCTTTCGGTTTGAACTGGACCGATTTTGTCCCAACCAGCGTTATTATACACGAAACCTGAGCTTATTGATCGCTCTTCGAATGATCAACTCTAATCGCTCTTCAGTCGATCTGATCTTGCAGCGAGGACTGGAAACCATGCCGGCCGGTTCATCGTTTGACCTGATCGATTATGTAAAATATGCGGTATCCGCGGCCGAGAATGCATTTGACCCGCGTCTGGTCCGAGCTGGTCTCCAGATTGTTCGCAATAATCTTCAGCCGGGCCTGATTCCAATGGGCGCCGAAGTGGAATTAAGTAATGTAGGCTACCGGGCGATACATGACCCCGTTGCAAACCGGGACACCCTTTTTGACGGGTTCCGCTATTTCGGGGATTTCGCGCTGGATATTCTTGGCTGGAAATTGGGCAGCTATGTGGACGACCATTCCGGTATTCTGGCCAAAGACCGGCGGGGATTTCTTGAGTTGGCGCCGGGGCGATTGAATGCCTTGGGAGAAGTCTCTAAACCCGCCACCGCCGATCCGTGGGTTCTCAATCAAATCATCCGTGAGATTACGTCATTTTTCCCCGTCAATCCGCACAGTCTGCATCTGTCGTTTCAGCTTCGCCGCAATCAAATCGGCCGGCAAAACGTGCTGCCTTTAAGTTTCGTCAGATGCCTTTTTGTGCTGGGAGGAGGCATTGAAAGTACCCGTTCAGGAAATTTGTGGATATCGCGATTATTTAATGAGGAAATCGAACGCAACAAGTACGGCGAAGAACTGATGTTCGCCAGTACCAGTAAACGCCGCCCGCATATGTCCAGCGACCTGTTTGAAAGCAGAGACGTCAAGAAGCCGGTATGGATTCATCAATATAAGTTTATCCGCCTTGAAAAACGAGCGAATTATGAACCCCTGATCATGGCACTGAAAGGTATCCAGATCGCGATCAATCCTGCGGACTATCTGACGGCTGACCAACTTGCGGCCAGCCGACGGCTTCGAAATGAATACGAAGAGCTTAAGGAGTGGGCCGCTAATCCGAGACCGATCGCACGAACGACAAAAAGGCGATTTCTTGATTCGATCTATGACGGCCTGATGCATGAAGCACGCAACAAGCCCTACCATAAGCTGCATTATATCGACTGGGCACTGGGAGCAATCGATTTGCAGATCCGTCTGTTCAACAAACGCATCGAAAAAGGCGAACCCAAACGGCCGCCTTTCCCGATTCAACAACCATCATGATCATATCATTGTTTCCACCGCGGAAATCAATTCCTTTACATGACTGACAGAGACGACTAGTTCAGACGATTCGGTTTCGTTCAGATCTAACTTGATAACTTTTTCGACGCCATTGGCACCCAGCATCACCGGTACACCCACGAACGCCCCGCCGATATTGTATTCTGATTCGCACCACGCACAGCAGCTCATAACGCTCTTACTGTCATTGAGAATCGATTCGGCCATCTTAACCGCACCCGCCGCGGGCGCGTAATAAGCGCTGGTCCCCATCAGGTTGACGATCTCGATGCCGCCCTTACGTGCCCGTTCAACATGAACATCGATCCTGTCCTGAGCCATCAGTTCCGTCAGGGGAATACCCGCCACAGATGTAAACCGGGGCAGCGGCACCATGCTGTCGCCGTGACCGCCCATCAGGACACCCTGAATATCGCCAATGTCCACGCCCAAATCCTCGGCAATAAAGCAAGCGAACCGTGCCGAATCCAACGCTCCGGCCATGCCCATTACACGGTGTTTCTCAAATCCGCTGATCTTGGCGGCGACATGAGTCATCACATCCAGCGGATTGCAGACGACGATAATAAAGCTGTTTGGCGAGGTTCGCACGACCTGTTCAGTTACGGATTTGACGATTTCTGCATTCTTGGCCAGTAAATCATCCCGGCTCATACCGGGCTTTCGCGGCAGACCGCTGGTAATGATTACAATATCACTGTCAGCAGCCATATCCCAGTTTGTGGTTCCGGCTAACCTTCCAGCAGTCGCATAAACACCCCTGGCCTGGGCCATGTCCAGTGCCTTGCCTTCCGGTAGGCCTTCCACGATATCCAGCAGCACCACATCACCCAATCCTTTTGAAACCGCGATATGGGCCGCACTTGCACCAACATTTCCCGCACCAACAACGGTAATCTTTGCTTTACTCACATTTTACTCCTGTTTCAATGTAGATTATATTGACTCCAGATTATATCCCAAAGCCGTTGTCATGCAACCTCTATTAACTCGTGATTGTGAAATAGACAGCTATCTGTCATATCTAAAGAACGATATCACAATTTGACTATTGCGCAGATCATCATCTGAAAACATCGGGACACAAAAGGTCTGCTTATGGAATTACTATTTTTTCGCGGATTTTCCTTGAAATCTTTCGACGGAAAGATTACGGTTGTCCCTCCTAATTTCAACGGCGGCGTGGCCAAGTGGACTAAGGCACTGGTTTGCAAAACCATGATTCGTGGGTTCGAATCCCACCGCCGCCTGTTTTTTTTTTATTGCCCGCCTCTTGCCGTCCGATAATTCCCCGTTAAAAGAAACTGCTAGTCGCGTTTTGTTGTCCCCGTAAAAGTTCATGCTTTTCGGCTCTATCTCCTTACTTGACTTGAAGTTAAAAATATTGTATAATGCCGAAAGAGTTGAATTCAATTAATCCTGCAGTTTATTTTGTTGGAACTGTATCAGGGTAAAGTACCCAGTGGAAAAAATTGAATCATTAAAAATCGTTCTGCCAAAGAATGGAATCTGTACAAGGAGGCTCAGCAAATGTGTCAAAAAGTAAACGTAAACAAATTCATGTTCATCGGTTTTACCTTGATCCTTATTCTGGTGATGGCCGTTCCTGCAATTGCTGCAAAAGTACCTGCATCCAAAACCAGCGAACAGGAAATCCTTGAACAGAAAGAATATCAGGAAGAAACGGTTACCACGGATGAATCAGTTCCTGCCCCTCTGGAGATCACCGCTGAAAATCTGCCTGAAGACACAACGCCCCGCTTTTCATTAAGCCGGATCGTTTTTAGCGGAAATACCCTGTTCGACGACGAACAACTTCTGGACAACATTCCTGACATCTACAACACATCCGGCGATGAAGAAATCGAGCCCGATAATCTCTACGACTTAAGAGCTATCAAGGCGATTGCCGTTGATCCCAATACTGCACAGGAAGTATCCGCTCGGAGTATCCATGGATTTATGCAGCATATCCTTTCAATTTATCAACGCAAGCACTATGCGGGTATCTATGTTTATGTTCCCGGCGAAGCGTACGAAGCCGATGGCGATCTGCATCAGGGGATTTTACCCGTTCGGATTCTTGAGGCCCCTGTGAGCGATATTTCTTCCGCGTATTACGATGTAAACAATGTCCCCTCTGACGTAAACTACTTGAGGCCCGCAGCCCTGGAGGGTTGGTCGCCTGTTCAGGAAGGCAGGGTTATCAATCGAAAAAAGCTGGATGATTTCATCAACCTGCTGAACCTGAATCCCGACCGGTATGTCGCCGCTGTTGTTTCAAAAGGTGGTGAGCCCGATAGCCTTGCGGTCAAATACAATGTATATGAAACCAATCCCTGGCATTTCTTTGTACAGGTGGATAATTCCGGAACAGACGATATTCAATGGCGGCCCCGGTTTGGCGTGATTAATACCAGTCTGCTGGGTTATGATGACAAATTGACTGCCGTCTACCAGGCAACGCCCGATTCAACGTTTCTGGATGAGTACGCCATCTACGGCAGTTATGACTTCCCCATCCTGGGGCCAAAGCTGCGACTGAATCTTTACGCGGGCTATAATGAATTTGATATCGCCGATCCTGACATTAATTTCCTTGGACACGGCACTTTTTCAGGCGGCATTCTACGGTATAACATGCTTCAGCGTGACGGCTGGTTCTTTGACGTAACCGGTACGATGAGTTATGAGAGAAGCAAAATCAGCCCGGATATCGGACTTCCCGGCCTTGGCAGCGACATTCATATGACCCTGTGGGGTGCAGGCACCGAGATCTATAAAACAACTGACATGAAAGATTCGTTCTTAGGCTTCAATGTGGTCAGCCTGCTGAACAGCTCTGATGAAGTGGACATGAACAACTCGCGAGGGACCGGCGGCGCCAGTGATGATTTTTACATTTACTACCTGAACGGCCGCCACAGTTGGTATCTGGATACTAACAAGGTCCAGCGCATGTCCGCCAGCGCCCGGTTCATTACATCGGATGACCGATTGGTACCGGCCAAGATGACTTCATTTGGCGGGATGTACACCATCCGAGGATATGACGAATATGAAATTACCGCTGACGGCGGGTTGATCAGTTCGCTGCAGTATGAATACGATATCGCAAGAAAGCAGCAGGTTGATCTGTTCGGTCAGGAAACGGATGAGAATACGCAGAAGCCGTTCGTCAAGAAACTGGCTCCACTGCTTTTCCTGGATTACGGCCAAGCCCGCATCAAAGACGCTGTGGCCGGCGAGGACACCGATCAGGAGTTGGCCTCCTGCGGCGGCGGCATTATCCTTGAACTGGGAGACAACTTTACGGGAACCGTCTATTACGGATACCCATTAATTGCAACAGACGACACGCGCTCCGGCAAGGGCCGGGTGCATGCAGGGTTTTTACTGAGGTGGTAAAAACCGGATAGAACAAAACTAAAACTTAATATATGAGGGGTCTAAGAATGAAAACTTTCGCACACAATCCGTTCGTAAGAATTGCACACAAATCAATTGCCTGTATCCTTGTGTTCTGCATCGTCAATATGCCCGTCTGGGCACTGAACAGCAGTGATGCAACTGTTGTCAGCGGAGCCACGCTTGATACGGGAGCACCGACCAACACTGTATCATTCGACATTGCCGGAGAAGGCATTATTGAATGGTCACAAATGAATGTCGATATCACTGATGCGATCAACACATTGGAGTTCACGGGAACATCCGGATTTGCGGTTTTGAATCGAGTGGCCCAGCAGGTTAATTTTAACGGGGCTCTCAATGCCGCCGGCGGGCATGTCTTTATTGTCAGCCCGCAAGGTGTGATTGTCGGGCCTGATGCATCTATCACGGCATCAGCATTTACCGCCGCCGGTTTGAACATCGCAGATGGAGACTTTCTGGGCGGGATCTACAAATTCCAACCGTTTGAAGGTGGCGTTATCGGTAACGTTGAAAACTATGCCGTCATTGACGGTGTAACCGACCAGGTCAATCTCCTCGGCAAAATCGTTTTAAATGAAGGGACGATATTACTTCCCGAAGGCGGTATCGTTGTTATGGCCGCAGGGGAAACCATCTATCTGGGCGAACCCGACAGTAAGGTGATCGTTGAAATGACCGATACCGAAGGCGGCAATGTGACAAACGCTGGCGAAATCAATGCGCCCGAGGGCATAGTGACTCTGGCGGCGGGCGATATTTACTCGATCCCCATCCACCCGCAACTTAGGGTTGCGGAAGTCGACCCCGATGGCAATCCCATCCTCGATGGTGAAGGAGACCCCGTCTATCTTGCCGATAAGCAGCCCGTCCGGGTTGAAATAGGTTCCGGCACGGTCGAACAAAGCGGCACGATTCATGCAGACGGCGTTGACAGCGACGGTGGAAATGTCATTCTGACCGCCGGCGACTCTGTTTATCTTCGTTCCGGCAGTTTAACAACCGCCAACGGCGGAACCACAACGGACGGCAGTGTCGGCGCTAACGGCGGCGAGGTCGTCGCATACGCCTATGATTTTGACTGTCTGGACGCTACAACAGTTTTTGAAAACGGCGCTGTTATTGAAGCTAAAGGCGGCGACTATGGCAGTGCGTTGATGCCGGGCGACATCCTGCAAGTTGATCGAGGGACCACGTTTAATGGTGGATTTGCGGCTATTAACGGCAACCATATCTTCTTTAACGGCAGCATTGACACACTGCCGATCGTTGCTCCCTATACGATTGAGATTCCAAACCCTCTGGACCCGGCAGCAACTATCGAATTACCCGTTTATCCTGACGGCGGAACACTTCAAATTGACCCGGTTACGTTGACCATTGCCAACGGAGATATCCCCTCCGGCGGTGCCGCAATGGATACTTTTTATGAAGAACAGGTTGAGCAATATTCTGTTGCGGGAATGAATCTGGATCTGGCTGCGGATGAGTTAATTACAGTTGAATATATGTCCGACGGAGAGATCACCGGCGGCACCGGGGATATTATGCTCCGCAATGTCTTTGATACCGGCGGGATTTACTTCGAGAAGCAGGACGAAACTGACCCGACCAGCCCTCGAACAACCATGCACACGACCGCCGGCTTTGAATCCGGACCCGGGGGCAATATCTTTATGATCGCCGGAGCGGGCGGAATTATGGCCGGTGACATGAAAACCGACACGCTCAATAGTGATAAGATCAGCAATCCGGGCCGAATCCGCTTGCTGACAACTAACGGCGGCGATATGGAAGTCGGATCGATGATCGCTGAACGCGGCAATATCACTGAGATCAGCGCTGTTTCGGCCGGCAATCTGACCGTTCACGGTGAAGTACTCTCTGATAACCGAGTCATTGACAAAGACGATAAGATCATCGGCTTTGCCCGCATCTGCCTCGTTGCGAAAGAGAATGTCTATGTGGACGCCGAAGGCGGGGCCATCGAAGTGGTAGCTCATGGTAAGATAGCATCGCTCGGCGAAATCGTTATTTGTGCCGGGAACGATATCACGATTGAGAATCTGAACAAAGACGGTATCAGCGCAACCGCCCAGACCTCTCAAAACTCCCCGACCACAACCTCTCTGACCGATGTTGCAATCAGTGCCGGCGCCGAACAGGACACTCCGGCCACTATCGTGATCAACGGAATAACCTACGATTCGACTTCAGATACGCTGGATTTTCCCATTTACACCGAATCCAAAGTATCCGGAGTGGGAGAGTCACTTAGAATAGACCCGGCAAATAACGAGACGAAAACCTCTGAAAACACCTGGTATCAGGAAGCGATTGAAGAAGGCAACTATGACCTGAAGATCTCACTGGTTATCAACGACGACCAATCCCTTCCGATGGGCGACGAAAACAGCCCATGCTTCAGATGTCCGCTGCCGGAGGGACTTCCGCCGGTACCGCATGTTTTCTGGATACTGGACGATATCGTCAATGTCGGCAACAAGACTTCCGCTAACGCCATTTCCGCTGAAAACGATCTGTTGATCAATGACGATAATGGCGATCCATTGGCAGACGGAATTGTTTCAGACTACACCGATGACATTATCACCGCTAACGGCGGCATCCTGACACCGGTTTTGGATGGTGACGGCAACATCATTGGCTTTGATTACACGCCCCCCGTTGATGCGACCTATGTTGCTGATGCGGACGATCCGACAATCGCTTATTACATCGACTCGTTCAGCTACAAAGCCACAGATGCGGATGGTTTTGAATCACTTAATTCTGCAACGGTAACAATTAAAGTTAAAAACAATGTTCCGGTTGCAAACCCGGACGAGTACACAGGCGGCCATAATGTCGTTCTGGATGTTGACGGCGACCCGATGGCCGATGTGATTACCGGTGTGGTTCCGGAATTCAACGGCGACTATGATATTGATGAAGACAGCTTGACTGCAACACTGGTGGACGACGTCGATTACGGCACACTGGTCTTCAATGCAGACGGCACCTTCACCTATACGCCGGATGCAGGCAACACAAGCGGAGCAGACTCCTTTACTTACAGCGTTTCAGACGGCTACAACAGTTCTGATGCAACGACCGTTACAATCAATTTAAGTAATGCCGCTCCTGTCGCACAGAATGATGACTATACCAACAGTCATAACCTCGAACTGGATGTTACCGGCGACCCGATCGCCGATGTCATTGCCGGCGTGGTCCCCGAATTGAACGGTGACTACGACCCGGATAATGTCGACGGAGCCATCTTCGAGGACACGCTCACCGCAACACTGGTGGACGACGTCGATTACGGCACGCTGGTCTTCAATGCGGACGGCACCTTTACCTACACGCCGGATACAGGCAACACCACCGGAGCCGACAGCTTTACCTATACCGTCTCCGATGAGTACGGCGGAACCTCTAACACCGCAACGGTGGCGATCACACTGACCAATGCTGATCCGGTGGCACAGGACGATGCTTACAGTAACGGCCACAATCTCGCACTGGATGTTACCGGCGACCCGATTGCTGATGTGGTCACCGGCGTGGTTCCTGAATTGAACGGTGATTACGATCCGGATAATGTCGACGGAGCCATCTTCGAGGACACGCTCACCGCAACACTGCTGGACGACGTCGATTACGGCACACTGGTCTTCAATGCGGACGGCACCTTTACCTACACGCCGGATGCAGGCAATACGACCGGTGCCGACAGCTTCAGCTATACCGTCTCCGATGAGTACGGCGGAACCTCTAACACCGCAACGGTGGCGATCACACTGACCAACGCCGATCCCGTTGCCCAGGACGATGCTTACACGAACGGGCATAACCTCGAACTGGATGTCACCGGCGATCCGATCGCCGATGTCATCACCGGCGTGGTTCCCGTTGATAACGGCGACTACGATCCGGACAATGTCGATGGAGCCATCTTCGAAGATACGCTCACCGCAGTACTGGTCGATGATGTTGATTTTGGCACGCTGGTCTTCAATGCGGACGGCACATTCACTTATACGCCGGATGCAGGCAACATGACCGGCGCCGACAGCTTCACCTATACTGTTTCTGATCAGTATGGTGCAACATCTGAAGTTGCAACGGTAGAGATTGCGCTGACAAACGCTAATCCGATTGCACAACCGGACGGCTATGCCACCGAAGAAGGTGTACCTCTTGTTATAGAAATACCGTATGATGTCATCTCCGGCGTCGTTCCGGAAATCAATGGCGACACTGATCCGGATAACGTTGAAGGGGCACTTTTTGAAGATTTGCTAACGGCGGCACTGGTGGACGGGCCGGACTTCGGCACGCTGGTCTTTAACCCCGACGGCACCTTTACTTATACGCAGGGCGAAGATTATGTCCCCGGAGACAGCTTTGCTTATAATGTCTCTGACAATTACGGCGGAACATCTAATACGGTTTCTGTTAAAATCAAGATTACAAGGAAACCAGAGCCAACGCCCAATATCCCCGTAGCTCCGCTGCCAGTTCTGGAGATTCCGGTTCTGTCCGGATGCCCAGCGCAAATGGAGGCCGCCGCGGCCGAATTGGCTGTCAACTCTGATCAACTCCAGATGATGATCCAAAGTGCGATGGCCTCGAATCCAAACCTGCAGCCGTGTGACGCCTGTGAGGGTTTACTGACAGCTGCTGCCATACTTCGGCAGTTGGAAAACAGCCCGCATCTGGATGCATTGACGAAAATATTCAATGATAATGGTGGCTCGATTGACGCTCCATACACACCGGAAGTTAAGGCATCTGTTGAAATGGCAATCGCAAGATCCTTGGAACTGGAAACACAATTGGCCATGCTGACTAATGAAAAGCATGAAGAATATCAGCAGTCCGCGATGGCCAATGAACTGGTTGAAGCATTCGTTAATTATGTTTCCGTTTTGGAGAATGACCTGAAGCTTCCTGTCGGTGACTCGGTTGCGTTAGTCGTCGAAAAATACTTTGGCTCGATCGAAGAAACCGGAAATCCGAACATCAGCACCTTTCTCATTGAACAAATGGAAGCGGCTCGCGCAGTCAGCGAACCACTCATCGCATCTGCTGATTAATGTGCTGAATTGGCTAAACCTTAGAACCGCTGAGGACGTTGATCCTCGGCGGTTTTTTTATGTTGTTTTATCCCCTTGAAAATCGCTTTGACAGTGTCACCACGAATAGCGCCATCAGGCATGCCCCGGACAGGGCTTCGAGCATGGTAACTGCACGGGTCAGCATATCTGCAGCCGGATAGATGTCTCCAAAGCCCAGCGTCGTAAACGTTACAGTACTATAATAAAGTCCCTCCCAAAACGTTAAATGGGCGGACTGGTGCGCGCCCTGCAATTCATGTTGGAATGCGAAACTTGCCGCCTTGGAAGAATAAAAAAAGCAGCAAAAAATGATGATGAAAGCAGCTGCGACTAAGACACGGGTGGGGCGTTCGCCATAACCAAACAGCAAACGGCCCAGAACAAACTCCGGTAATAAACGAAGTCCCTGCAACTGACGCATTAATTTTTTCCCGACCGGCAGCTTTTCATAACCGGGCCCTCGGTATCGATGCCAGTAATACGCACAGCGTTCACGGTAAAAACATTCCCCCGCCTGCTGATAATACCCCGCTTCCTGGCAAACCTGTTTGATAAATCGCCAGAAACTGGCATCATCGCCGTAACAGTGGCGGGTAAATGTTATGTTATCATAGATCGGAACCGATTTATGACGGGAATACACGCCCGCAAAATCACATCGATTCTCAAATTTCACATCCGAAAAATTGGCTCCTTTACCAAAACAGGAATTCGCAAACCGCGTATCACCCCTGAATCGAACAGCGTTGAACAGTCCGTATCCTTCAAACGTAACGGTTCGATACATGGCCAGATCATGAAAATCAGCATTCCGAAACGTGCAGACCCGGCAGAACGTACACCCGTCAAATCCGGCCAGCTTTTTA
The DNA here is from genome assembly GCA_039714335.1 of Planctomycetota bacterium. GTDB lineage: Bacteria > Planctomycetota > Phycisphaerae > Sedimentisphaerales > Anaerohalosphaeraceae > 4572-13. The sequence continues at coordinate 8,292 of JBDLJN010000012.1, read as the reverse complement.
AATTGCCCATAGCTGAATCGGGCTTGCCCGACAAACACGGACGAATTAAAAAGGACATCCTCTTCAAAAATAACAATCAGACGTTCCGGGTGCTCCCAGGGACCTGAAAAAACAACATCGTCTTCAAAGGTACAGGAACTAAAATAGACCGACTGCGAGAAAATAAGGGTTTTTGAAGTCTCGCCGACAGTTTTCTGAAGCTTTTCTGTATTGTAGGCACTTTCATCTGAAAACAGAAGATTCAAATCCAGAGCACCCTTGATTCGGCAATGATCCAAATGGATTTCCGTTCCCTCAGCGAGTGCCTGGAGAATTGTTTCAGCAGGAATTTCCGTATTCGATTGCTTTAGCGTCACAGTAAACTCTCCACAAACGATTAATCCGGCTGACTCTGCAAAACGGTCAGAATTTCCTGTTTCCCGGGCAGCGCCTCTTGCAATCCAAAACGGCTTCGCATCAGCGATTCGGCAGCAATCGCAAACCGTACAGCCCGGTCCGGCGTATCGCCGGTAGCAAAACACGCCGCCAAGGACCCAATAAACGCTGAATCACATCCGGTTTGGTCAACTACTTCCGAAACGACCCCCGGCAAATGCCGAGGTCCTTTGCGGTCAATAACCAGCGCTCCGCGCCACCCCAAACTGATCACAACACAGTTGGCACCGCGAGCTACTAACTCGGTGCCAATAAACTTCAGATCACCCTCACCGCCTGCTCCCAACTCCGAAGCACATATCATCCCCTTAAAACGCAGAGCAAGGATATCTGTGTTATAAAATTCCATCGGCCAATCGAGTGAATGGACAATTTTACGAGTCGGCTGGGGTAATTTTGCGATGAAAACCGTCCGGGTCTTATGGATCTGAGCCGATCGAATCGCTGCAACCGACGCGCCTCGTGGAATCGCTTCGTCGATTAAAACCGCATCTGCCGAGCCAATTTGCTGCTCTGCCGCAGCATATTCAATCTCGTCGACACTTAATACGCGATTCGCTCCAACAGAACGGCAACTGCAGTTTTCTCCCTGATTGTTGACAACGGTAACGATAATTCCGGTACTCATTGCCTGGGTGGGATAGACCAAATCCGTTAAGATATGATGACGCTGCAGGTTTTCACAAATCATATTCCCGAAACAATCTTCCCCAACCCGTGCCAATAAGTAGGTATCGCATCCACAAAGGGCTGTTTGAACGGCCTGGTTAACCCCGGCACCGGAAGGAACTGTTTTAAACTCACTGCCCTCAGCCACTTTCCCAGGCATCGGGTGCTCATCGCACTTGATCGCCATGTCAATAAATGCAGGGCCAACCACAATGACTTTCGGAATCCGTTCTACCATCTTCACTCCAATCAAAATCCGTCCCGAATTTTCCAATACTATACCGTATCCCGGTTGGTTTGGAAAGTTTTTTTCGCCTTATGATCATTTTATTGCTCTCAGATGAACTTTTTATCTTTTTCTGAGCTCCCTCTTTACCTATAATAACGCAAAAAACAGCATCAAGGAACAGCATATGAAACATTATACGATTCGTTTTCAGCCGGACAATCAGGTTACCTCAATCCATGCGGGTGCGACATTGCTGGAGGCAGCCGGACAGGCAGGCCTCATTCTGTCCACACCTTGCGGAGGGATAGGCCGTTGCGGCAAATGCAAAGTTATACTGCTGCCCTCAAAAAAAGAAGTGCTGGCCTGCCAACATATCGTTGAGCGTGACCTGACGGTTTCAATCCCGGATACAAGCCGATTCTTCAAACAGCAGATCCTTGAGCATGGAATTCAGCGCAAGGTGGATCGGCTTTCGTCAATACAAAAGATCTTTCTTGAAAATCCCCCTTCGCAAATGAATGCTCTCTGTGAATCAGTGTCAAAAAAAATCTCGGTGCCGGTAACCCGAAATATCCCGGACAGTGCCTTGCCTGAACTGTCGTCCTGTCAGCAAATCGGAATAACAGCCGTTCTGTCCCTGGACGACTGCGAGGCACAGACTATCCCCCCCTCCTGCTATCAGCTTACAGGCGTCGAACCGAGCGACACAACCGGAAAACTATACGGAGCGGCGGTCGATATCGGTACGACAACCATCGTTGTTCGTCTGGTGGATTTGAATACAGGGCAGACCATCGCGACCGCATCTGCCGGAAATCCCCAAAGCCAATACGGAGCGGACGTCATCAGCCGGATCAGTTATTGTGAAAATGAGTCCGGTTCAGAGCAACTGCACAATGCAGTCATTACCTGTCTCAACGAACTTCTCCGGTCAGTTGCCCAGCAAGCCGGCATCGAATGCTCTAACATTTACGAAATGACCGCCGTGGGAAATACCACGATGAATCACTTGCTGCTCAGACACCCTGTTCGGCAACTGGGCCAGGCCCCCTATCAGGCCTATTCTCTGGCCGCAGCTGACCGAAAACCCAAAGACTTAGGCATTCAAATGAATCCGGTGGGCAACATCCATGTGCTTGCCAATATCGCCGGTTTCATCGGTTCAGATACTGTCGCCGCGGCTATAGCATGTGGGCTGGATATCACCGATATAAATACATTGCTGGTCGATATCGGGACAAACGGAGAAATTATCTTCGGAACACAATCTCATTTGCTGGCGGCCAGTTGCGCTGCCGGCCCTGCTTTGGAGGGGGCTGGAATCGCCTTTGGCAGTCGTGCGCAATCCGGGGCAATTGAGCGCGTTTTCTTCGATGGAGACGATATTGATGTTGATGTCATCGAAACCTCCAAAGCCGCTACCATATGCGGCAGCGGCTTGATTGACGCAGTGGCGGTAATGTTGGATTTAGGAATCGTTGACGAAACGGGCCGTTTTTATGAAAAACAAGAACTGGATCCAATGCTTTCGGATTCGGTGCGAAGACGGCTCATCACCCATAACGATGAACCGGCCTTTGTGCTGGCCGGAGAATACACGGAAAATCAATGGCAATCGCCAGTCGCTTTAACCCAAAAGGATATCCGCCAGATGCAACTGGCCAAAGCGGCGATCCGGGCCGGAATCGAATTGCTTTTGAAAAAAGCCCAAGCAGGTACAACAGGCATCCAGCAACTCCTGCTCGCGGGTGCATTTGGCAATTATATTCAAAAAGAAAGTGCCGTTCGGATCGGTCTTTTGCCCAAAATCCCAATTGAAAGGATTCATTTTGTCGGAAATGCAGCCGGATCCGGCGCCCAAATGGCCCTGATCAGCCGGAAGGCCCGAAAAATGGCGAAAGAACTCGCAGAAAAAATCGACTATTTGGAAGTCGCCCACCAAACCGAATTTCAGATGATTTTCAGCGAATTCCTGCTGTTCCCTGAAAACTAAAAAATGCAAAATACGGGCATTAATCCCATATTTTGCATTGATTAAAATCAGAACGGCCCGGCTCTAACGAGTGAAAAAGGGCCCAAAAGTTATCGGCTAAGGAGGGAATTACGTTACTTTATTGCGGACCTTCCAACGAGCTTTACGCTTCTTACTGCCGATTTTTCTTCTGCGTCTTGGCTTAGCCATTTGTATCTCCTGTAGAATTTTCACTTCTTTTCAAACTCAATATAGGATAACATTGTAGAATATTACAGTAAGAATGCAAGTTTTTTTTCTATCGGGAGTTTAGGCCATGATTCAGTGCCGGGATTGCGAATATTTTAGACAGGATGAACAGGGGCGGCGGACATTTAGTTGCGACCCATTTTCTAATATAAAAGAGCCGGAATGCCTCCAAAAATGGCACCTGCTGCGGCTCGATTTCCTTGTTTCGCAGTATCAGACAATGCTTTCCTCGCAGCAGAAAATGGCGCCGATCCAGGAGAAAATCTTCAAGTATGTCAAGCGGGAACTGGACGATATTGACGAAGCCGATCGGTGGAAAGTTGACGACGAGGACAGTCCAGATATTGACACAGAAGAAGATAATTTTTGATTTTTCAAAAATATCCATTTTGTCCTTAATAATGAGTTTTATTTGCAATAATCGTATAAATTTAACCGTCTATAATCATAAGCAACGTGGGTATAGCTGTGCAGCATGAGTTGGAAAACCTGGTTCAAAAGTGCAAAAAAGGCGATTCGCAAGCATTTAATGACTTGATCCAACTCTACTCGAATCGTTGCTATGGTTATTTTTACCGTTTGACCGGCCGGGCAGATCTGAGTGAAGAACTGCTGAGCGATTTATTCATTCGGTTGGTTCGAAAAATCGGCTCTTTTAAGAGCGGCTCTTTTGAAAAATGGCTGTTTACGGTTGCCTCAAATATTTTTCGGGATTATCTCAGACGGCATTATCGCCAGAATCGATTAATCACTGAAAAAGCGGAATTAATCCGAAACGAACAGGACAACGCAAAACAGGAACCGGAAATCTTTGACAAACTTCATATCGCTTTAGAGAAGCTTGACGAGGAAACCCGTGAACTGCTCACATTGCGGTATTTCAGTAAACTGAGTTTTAAGGAGTTGGCCGAGATGCGGAGTGAACCGATCGGGACGACACTGTCGAAGGTTCACCGTGGAATCAAAAAATTACGCCGCGTTATGGAAGAATTATGAAGAACAGAGATGAAAAGTTAGATGCACTGCTTCGTCAATTTATGGACGATGACCACGCGCATGACCTGAAAGAGGACTTGTCTTATGCAGACAGGGTGTTTGCAGCATATCCTGTCCCTGCTGTGCAGCAGAGGACACTTGCCTCAATTCAGGCAGCCATACGCCGAAAACTCAGGCGTCAAAAATATCGGATCGCTGGAAAGTGGCTCGCCACGGCCGCGGCTGTTCTGATAGCCGTTCTTTTGTCACGTGAACACTTCACCTATACTGACAACGTAACAACGCCCCCCGTATTGGCTCGGTCCGCAGACCTTTGGAGCGATGAGCTTTATACTGTAATCTCACAGGACGAGCCCATTGAGCAGGAATTGTCTGAAATCGCGGATTCCCTTCGTACCGTAACTATGGAAACATACGAACCTGTGGATACGCTCGTCATTGATATGATGGAGCTTGAAGAAATTGAAACTCTGACAGAGAAAGGTTCTTTGAGAAAGGATGCTTTTTATGACATTTAATCATTCGGCACTGCGATGGATGTTCTTTGTTCTTGCGACAGGACTTATCTGCAGACCTGTAATCGCAAAAAATGGCGAACCTCAGAAAGGGCAGAATAAAGCTGAAACCATTCGCGAAGAAAGTGATGATATATGGGGCGGTGTTTCTTTTGAACCGGCAAAAGACCAACAGCTGACCGAAAAGCAAATTCAGCAAGTGTTAAACACGCTTAAGAAGACAAATCCTCAAAAAGCGGCTCAGCTTGAAAAACTGAAAAATACAGACGCCGAAAAGTTCATCGCCGCAATTCGTGAGGAAATGCAGAAGCAGTCCGGAAAATCGGAAAAGCCAACACCGGAGAAATGGGAAGATAAACTTCACAAGAAACATGAAAATTTCCTTGTTTGGTTCAAGAAGCAGTACCCCGAAGACCACAAAGAACTGATCGAGTTGCAGCAAGCCAATCCGGAGAAGTTTGTTCAACAGGTTATCGACTTGATGAAAATTTACGGACCAATCCAGCGAACGGCGAGGAGTAGTCCAAAGCTTGCTAAGGCGATGAAGAAAAACCTTGATCTTCAAAAACGTCGAGACGCCCTGCTGCTGCAGATTCGTGTGGCTTCAGAGGACCAGCGGAAAGAACTCGTCAAAGAACTCAACGTCGTTATTTCGCAACGGTTTGACACCATCGTATTGGAAAAGAAGATTCAAAACGATGCACTTCGGGCACGACTTAACGGCCTGCAAAAAAAGCTGGATGCCCGTGCCCGGGAGTTGGAGACACTCAAGAAAAACAAAGACCAGTCCGTACAGAACCGGATCGATGAATTGATCGAACAACCGGAAAAAGTAAACTGGAACTAAGAGCCTATCTGCATAATCTGCCGGAATGACGACAATGTGTGATCATAAAATCAACACGCTTAAGAGATTTCGTTCTGTTCTCTGCGTGTTGCTTCCTGCAGGATTTGTTTTTCACGATTGCTAAGGGCACCGATTCCCTCACGGTGTATCTTATCCAGGATACGGTCCACTTCAGATTGAAAGTTTCGTTCCCGCTCAACTTTTTGTGTCCACGCCCCCTTTTGCCGTTTCATCCGATGCTGAGTTATCCAGGGTTTGTATTTCATATACAAAAACCCCATCGCAAGCCCCGTTAAATGCGCCGCCTCACCACCGGCGTTTGTTCCGGCCGCAATGTTCAAAAAACTCATGACAATAACCAATATCACCAACCAGAACATCGTCATCGGAATAATCCCCCAAAGCAGGATTCTCATCCGGGGATACATGATGGCAACCGCCGCCATAACACCGTAAATGGCCCCGGAAGCCCCCACCATCGAGCCGATTTCAAGAATGCCAAAACGCGCCAGCAGCGTATAAACAATCCCCCCTGCTGCGCCGCAGATCAGATAAAATTTCAAAAATGCCCTTGAGCCGAAAGACCGTTCCACAAACGGCCCCATGAAATACAGCACCATCAGATTGAACACAAGGTGAAATACACCGCCATGCAGGAATTGGTAAGTTATAATTCGCCATGGCTGAATAGCATTGGCAAATGTTTTCGGAAAAACTGAGCCATAGTCATAAAGGGGCTCGCCAATCGCCGGAACGAGATTTGCCACCATATAAATCGCGAAATTGATAATCAGCAGCCACTTGACCACCGGCGGGATGCCTCGAACACCCGATCCCATGGCGTGATACTGCGACTGTTGCGGCCGACTGTAATCTCTGTCATATATTCCCATTGGTTTTCCTTAAGGTAGCTCAGGCATCTTGCCTGAGTCAATAACACCGGCTTCCAGCCGGCCGTTTTTCGTCTTTTCACAGGCTAAAATGTCAAAAACAAGTGTCATTTTATCGTTGTCCTCTTATAATATCCTGAAAATTGAGCCGGATTCAACCAAAAAATCGAATATGAACCTTTTGACCTTCTTACAAGACGAACTGCAACACCTCAAACAGGACGACCTGCTGCGCCAATGCATCTGTATCGACTCCGCGCAAGGGCCGACAGTGCAAATGACCGACGGCAGCGAAAAAGTGCTGTTTTGCAGTAATAATTACCTGAATCTGGCCAATGACAGCCGCATTCGACAGGCCGCGGCGGATGCGTTGGAACAATACGGACTCGGGGCAGCCGCATCCCGACTGATCTGCGGCACAATGGCACCGCATGAACAACTGGAGAACGCATTCGCTAAGTTTTTGCACAAAAAATCGGCCCTGTATTTTCCTTCCGGTTGGACGGCCAATCAAGCCCTGCTGACCACCCTGCCGCAAAAAGGTGACCTGGTCCTCATCGACAGATATGACCACGCCTCGATCATCGATGCGGTTAAATCATCAGAGGCAGACTTCCACACCTACCGACGCAACCAATCCGACCGGTTGGAAAAGTATCTCGCTGACAGCAAATACAACAACCGCTTCATCGTCACCGAAAGCGTTTTTTCAATGGATGGCGACACCGCCAATCTGACCGAATTAGTCGAACTCAAAAACAAATACAACGCAACGCTCATCGTCGATGAGGCCCATTCGCTGGGATGCTTTGGCCAAACCGGCGCCGGACTATGCGAACAGGAAGGTCTGCTGAATCAGGTCGATATTATCGTCGCACCCTTAGGCAAAGCCGTCGCCACAACCGGCGGCATCATCGCCGGCCCGAAAGCAGTCAAAGATTATCTGATTAACAAGGCCCGCCCGTTTATCTACACCACCGCCCCGTCGCCAATCATCGCCGCCGCGGTGTTAAAATCACTGGAAATTATCCAATCCGAACCCCAGCGCCGAAAACGATTGCAGGACAACGCCGCATATCTAAGAAATCATTTTACGGAAATGGGTTTGAATATCGGCAACAGCACCACCCAGATCATCCCGGTCATATTAGGCGATTCAGCAAAGGCACTGGATGTATCCCGAAAACTATTTGATGCGGGCTATTTCATCTCCGCCATCCGCCCCCCGACCGTCCCGCAAGGAACCGCCCGCCTGCGTGTTTCCCTACAGATGGACCACACACAAGAACAACTTGAGGGATTGTGTAAGATATTAAAGCAAACAATGAATCCGTGATTCTGAGTATGTCATGCCGGACTTGCTTGCTTTGCCATAGCTTTGGCGACGGCAGAATCCGGTATTCAGATATCCAAAACACAGCCAAGCACAGCTTGACTGTGCCACCCGTTTAGGACATAATGTCACCTTGGCTACTCGGCGATATGAAGGT
>JBDLJN010000011.1:0-31904 GCA_039714335.1 Planctomycetota bacterium | reverse complement strand
TTGTGTGCTGCCATGCGGTCGGCATTGATAACTGCCTCAAGACCTTTTCTTTCTTCACTTGTCAATTCAACAATATACATTTTTTGCATAATGGCCTCCCGTGCCGTAATAAGGGTTATAATTCGCTATAATCATTATCGACACAAAAGCATGTTATCCTGAATTGTTCCACGGACAAAGTACCAGTTGAATTGCACGTTGTTTTTTATTATTCACAACTGTGGTTACCCCTCAATGGCAGCATGGTTATGAGACCTAAAGCAGGGGTGAAAGCAGCCCGGCATGACACTGGGAATTGCAGACCTGCATCCTCTTGATTAATTGTCGGTATTTTGTTTGCTCCGATGAATTGGCAATTTTTTTGGAGTATTTTTCAGATGGATAGATTGCTTTTGAAAATTTTTAATATCGCTTTCTGTTTTGGAGATAACACATCGAGAAAACGATTATTCTAGAATACCGCTTGGATACCAATTTTTAGCAGTCTTTATCCCAGTATTGAGTTTAGATTGAGATTCGTTTCTTTATCGCTCAATCTCCTTTATTTTGTCCCTTTTCTATAAAAGTATAGGTGTTATTTTGTCGATAGAAAGGGGGCTCAATCCAAGTACTATGTTTCAGGTTTTATGAACAATTGAGCCCGTAGACGACTATAAAATGTAGGTATAGGAAATGATATTTATTTTATGAAATAGGACTGTAATTGACAGCCCGTATGTTTCTGTTAGAATAACAGCCGGAATAATACCACTTGACAGAGTAAAGGAACAGCTATGTTTGAGCGTTTTACAGATCGTGCCCGAAAAGTAATGGCGTTGGCTAATCAGGAAGCCCAACGTTTCAACCATGAATATATCGGCACAGAGCATATTTTATTGGGTCTTGTCAAAGAAGGCAATGGTGTCGGGGCCAATGTTTTACGAAATCTCGATGTGGATGTCAAAAAACTGCGTCTCGAGATTGAAAAACTCGTTAAAAGCGGCCCGGACATGGTAACCATGGGCAAATTGCCGCAGACGCCTCGCACCAAGAAGGTTATTGAGTTTGCAATCGAAGAGGCACGTTCATTAAACCACAACTATGTTGGCACAGAACACATTCTCTTGGGGCTTTTACGGGAAACTGAGGGCATTGCCGCTCAAGTCCTGATGAATCTGGGTTTGAAACTGGAGGATGTGCGTCAGGAAGTGCTCAACCTGCTTGGCGCCGGCGTGGAAGACAACTCGTATCAGTCTATGGGGATGAAAATGAATCCTGCCGCCACACAGGCGGCCAAGACCGCCAAAAGCAAAACCCCTGCTCTGGATAGTTTTGGTAGAGATTTGACAGAGTTGGCAACAAAAGGCGAACTTGACCCCGTCATCGGGCGTTCAACTGAGATCGAGCGACTGGTTCAGATTCTTTGTCGTCGGACAAAGAACAATCCCGTTCTACTGGGCGAAGCCGGGGTTGGAAAAACTGCGATTGTCGAGGGACTGGCTCAGAGCATCACCGGACATGAAGTTCCGGAAATACTAAAGGGGAAACGCCTGGTGGTCCTTGATCTGGCGATGATGGTTGCCGGTACAAAATATCGCGGCCAGTTTGAGGAGCGGATCAAAGCAGTTATCAACGAGGTCCGCAGAGCGGGCAACGTACTGTTATTTGTTGATGAACTGCATACGCTGGTTGGTGCCGGCGGCGCTGAAGGGGCGATTGACGCTTCTAATGTACTCAAGCCCGCGCTTGCTCGCGGCGAAGTGCAATGTATCGGGGCGACGACATTTGATGAATATCGTAAGTATATCGAAAAAGATGCTGCTCTTGAACGTCGTTTTCAGACGATTCTTGTTGAACCGCCCAGTAAAGATGAAACGGTTGAAATTCTTAAAGGGTTGCGTGACCGCTACGAAGAGCACCACCGGGTACATTTTTCAAATGAGGCGTTGTTCCAGGCGGTTGAACTTTCATCACGTTATATTTCCGGCCGGTGTCTTCCGGATAAAGCGATTGACGTGATCGATGAAGCCGGTGCCCGCGTACGGTTGAAAAATATGACCCCGCCGCCGGACCTGGCTGAGTTTGAAGCTAAAGTTGAGAAGCTGCAGGAAGAAAAAGATGAGGCGGTTCGAAATGCAGATTACGAACGGGCTGCGGCACTGCGGGATGACATTCAGCGGATTCTCGATGAAAAAGCTGAACTCCAAAAACAATGGCAGGAAAAAAACAGCGAGACCGTTGGTGATGTTGACACCGAAGTGATTGCGGAGGTTGTCAGCAAGATGACCGGTGTACCGCTGACGCGACTGGAAAAGGAAGAAGCCGAGAAACTACTCGAACTGGAAGCCGAACTGCACAAGACAGTGGTTTCTCAGGACGAGGCGATTAACGCCTTGGCCAAAGCAGTACGCCGGAGCCGAAGCGGCCTGAAAGATCCGAATCGGCCAATGGGCAGCTTTATTTTCATTGGTCCCAGCGGTGTGGGCAAGACGCTTCTGGCTCGTGCAATTGCTGAGTTCATGTTTGGTGATGCAGATGCAATGATCCAGATCGATATGAGCGAATACATGGAAAAGCACAACGTCAGTCGCCTGGTGGGTGCCCCTCCCGGATATGTCGGCTATGAAGAGGGCGGGCAGTTGACCGAGCGCATTCGTCGCCGTCCCTATGCGGTTTTGCTTCTGGATGAGATCGAAAAGGCTCATTCTGATGTTTACAATATGTTGCTGCAGATCATGGAAGAAGGTCGCCTGACCGATTCTTTTGGCCGGCATGTGGATTTCAAAAATGTCATTTTGATCATGACCAGTAATATTGGTGCTGACCTGATCAAGAACCAGTCCGGCTTTGGTTTCGGCAAACGCTCCGAGCAGGCAAATTACGAAAAGATGAAGGAACTGCTGGATAAGGAAATGGAACGCCACTTCCGTCCGGAATTCCTGAACCGGCTGGATTCGCAAATCGTTTTCCGTCCGCTGACACGAGAAGACTTGGCTACGATCGTAGAATATGAACTCAACAAGGTCTTTAAGCGACTGCTTGAGCATGGCTTGCATCTGGATTTGGATGCTGCTGCGAAAGAATTTCTGATTGATAAAGGGTACAATCCTGAGTTTGGTGCACGCCCGCTGCGTCGAGCGATTGAGCGATATATTGAAGATCCGCTTTCAGAAAATCTGCTCCGCGGCAAGTTTAAGGGCAAGGGATTGATCAAGATATCTGTACAGGATGAGGAGCATCTGTTGTTCGAGGGCCTTGACGCTCCGCCGGAGTTGGACAATGACAGTGTAGTGGTTCATTCCGGTCCAGCCGAAGAACCGTCGCAGTCGCAGTAGATAAAAACTAATCTTATTCTTTTTTTTGACAGGAGATAAAATGAAAAAAATAATTCCTCTATTGATAATTGCGGTATTGGTTGTTGGTCTGACTTTCGCTGCCGAAGAAGGCGAAAAACAAACAAAGGGAATTAAAAAAGAGGGCGCTGCACCTGCCCAGAAATATCCGGATGCACGCCGCGGCAGACCTTCTTCTCTGGAGGGACGCCGTCGAAGTCCTGCGGGTCGACAAGAGATGTATCGCCAGATGCTTTCCAGGCGGGAAGAAGTTCATAAACAGGCAATTGCTGAACTCGAGGCGATCAAAAAGATCGCCGAAGAAGAAGGCGCGACTCGTACTGTCGAGGCGATTCAGGCATTGATCGACAAAAAAGATAATGAGTATAAAGAAAAGAAAGAAAAGTTTGAGAGTCAGCAAAGAGAGCGTGCCGAGCAGGTTCGTCAGCGAACCGGTAAGCAGGGCGGTGCCGCGCCGGAGAAGAAAAGGGATGGCGGGGGTCCTGTAAGAGAGAGACCAGTTGAATAACAAAAGCACGGATTTATTCAGTAATCCAGACAAAAAACGGGACCGGCAATAATACGCCGTCCCGTTTTTTTATGCATATTTTATTCATTATTGTATATAATAGGGGTATGGATGACACAACCGAACAATCCGGCAGTTCGCCTAATGAACGGCTGACGGCACTTCGGGGCGTTGTTCTGACCAGTTCCGAGGGCCATGTTCTTCTGGCCGGGATTGCGGGAGCGTTTATCTATAGTGTGTGGCTGGGATTTCAGCTGGTGATTTCTCCAAGTGACTTCCAGGCCCTGATCGGCATGACCGCAACCGAGGTTGTCTTCGGCCGCATTGCCTGTATGGCTTTCGGATACTCGCTGGGGTTGGGCAATGTTGAGGTCATTCTCATCTGCATGGTTCTTGAGACCATCCTCGTGTTGATTTTCTACCCGTTATTTGTCTTTATCTGGCGGCATCTGTTGGTGATCCGCTGGTTGAAACGTCTGTCTGACCGCACACGCAGGGCTGCCGAAAAACACAAAGATATTGTTCATAAGTATGGTATCATCGGGCTGTTTGCGTTTGTCTGGCTGCCGTTCTGGATGACCGGACCGGTGGTCGGTTGTATGATTGGATACCTGCTGCGGTTGCGGGTGTGGGTCAACATTGTGACCGTGCTGACCGGTACTTATGTTGCGATATTGGGGTGGGCTTTTCTGATGATTCAACTGCGTCGTCAAACGATGTCCTACAGTGCTTATTCCCTTGTTGTGCTGGCTGCTGTTGTTGCAGCGTGCGGATTGACGTGGGTGATCAAAAGACACGTCAGGCGGAAAAATCATATTCACCGAACTTGAGACACAGATATCCGAATGTGCATATGGCTGCCAGGGTCAGTGTTTGCCAGAACAAGAGCGATACTGGAAACAATTTCCTTGACCAAGCGGCAGTATTTTGTAAAATTACCGGTATCGTAAGGAGCAAATCGTGTTTTCAGCCGTTTAAATGGGAAATATCAGACCCCAATGCTTATTAGTTTATGCCAAGAGGAAACAGTGAACAAACCCTATTTGATCGCTATTACAGGGGGATCCGGTTCCGGTAAGACGACAATTGTCAGAAAGATATCTGAGATTATTCCGGATTTCGTTTGTATTCCGCAGGATAATTACTACAAGTCTGCGGAATTTATATCCAACAGCAATATCACTGCTTTCAACTTTGACCATCCGGAAGCTTTTGACACTGCATTGCTGAAAGCCCACCTCGAGTCTCTGAAGGGGGGTGAAGCGATAGAGATGCCCCAATATGACTTTGTTCGTCATAGAAGGAAAGAAGAAACAATTACCGTAATGCCAAAGAGTGTCATCATCCTCGAAGGAATTATGGTATTAACGGAAAAAGATATTCGCTCCTTGCTTGATCTCAAGATCTATGTGGATACGCCGGATGACATCCGCTTTATACGACGGCTTAAGAGGGATATTGAAGATCGCGGAAGAACCCATGAGTCTGTCATTAATCAATATCTGGATGTCGTACGTCCGGGGCATTATGAGTTTATCGAACCGACGAAGGCCTATGCAGATATTATTATCCCGGAAGGCGGGTTTAACTCAGGAGCTCTTCAGGTGCTGGTTTCATTCATGAAGGATATTGCCGCCACCGGCATCCTTCCGGCAGAAAAGTTACTTTTTGAATAAAGCGTATGAAGGGGGTATTTTTTCAGTGAAGCAGATGACACGGCAGACCTTTAATCACTGAATTCAGACTATTTCCCTTTGATAGAATAATACAGTTAAGAGGACGAATAGCATGAACATTTTATGGGGAATCTGTGGCATTTTTACAGTTTTATCGATCGCGTTTTTATTGTCAGCGGACAGAAAATCGATCAAATTGCGGCCGATACTGGGCGGCCTGGCCATACAAATATCTTTTGCATTCGTCGCGCTGAAATGGGAACTCGGCAGAAAAGGTCTGCAAGCGATAACCTTGGGGGTTCAAAAGGTTATTGATTACGCCTACGAAGGCATCGGTTTTTTGTTTGGTCCTTTGGCGGATGCTGAAGGCATCGGATTTGTTTTTGCATTTCATGTATTACCCATTATTATCTTTTTTTCCTCATTAATATCCGTTTTGTATTATCTGGGGATCATGCAGATGGTGATCCGGGTTATCGGCGGAGCACTGTCTAAGCTTCTGGGGACCAGTGAGGCAGAGTCCATGTCAGCGGCGGCCAACATCTTCGTCGGACAAACAGAAGCTCCCCTTGTCGTGCGACCCTTTATCGCAAACATGACAGACTCGGAATTGTTCGCCGTGATGACCGGTGGGTTGGCTACCGTTGCCGGTTCGGTGCTTGTTGGCTATTCTTTATTGGGCATTTCGCTGAAATACCTGCTGGCGGCCAGTTTTATGGCGGCGCCGGCAGGGCTGATTATGGCAAAAATTGTTATGCCGGAAACAGAAGAACCGGAAACAAAGGGCAAACTGCACCTGGAGAAAGATAAAGAAACAGCCAATGTAATCGATGCGGCGGCGAAAGGTGCGTCCGACGGATTGAAGCTGGCATTGAACATCGGTGCAATGCTGCTGGCGTTTATTTCTCTCATTGCATTAGTCAATGGTATTCTTGGGCTTCTTGGCGATTTGACACTCGAGGGCATTCTTGGTTACATATTTGCTCCGATTGCTTTTGCCGTGGGCGTTCCATGGACAGAGGCGATAGACGCCGGTAATTTCATCGGTCAAAAACTTATCTTAAACGAATTTGTTGCCTACAAAGCATTTGCTCCGGAGATGGCCAATCTGTCTGAGAAGACGAACTTAATTGTCAGCTTTTCTCTCTGCGGCTTTGCAAACTTGGGGTCATTGGCGGTTCTACTGGGTGGTCTCGGAGGGCTTGCTCCAAACCGACGCCCTGACATCGCCAAGTATGGACTTCGTGCGGTGGCAGCAGGCGCCTTGGCCTCGTTGCTGAGTGCAGCGATCGCCGGGTCACTCTTTTGATTAATCTGTAACGACAGGTGATGACAATGCGAATGGTCGATATTATCAATAAAAAACGCAAGGGCGAAGTACTCACAAAACAAGAGATTGACTTTGCGATTGATGGTTATACGGCAAACACGATCCCCGACTATCAAATGTCAGCGTTTGCAATGGCTGTTTGCTTTCAGGGCATGAGCGCCGCCGAAAGAGCCGATTTGACGATGGCCATGGTCAAATCGGGGGATCAAATTGATTTGTCCGGGATTGACGGGATCAAAGTCGATAAACACAGCACCGGGGGTGTGGGTGACACGACGACTTTAGTTTTAGCTCCCCTCGTCGCTTCGGTCGGCGTTCCCGTGGCGAAGATGTCCGGGCGGGGATTGGGGCATACGGGCGGAACCATTGACAAACTGGAATCCATCGCCGGCTTTCAGGTAGAATTGGACGGTGAAACATTTAACCGCCTGGTGAACACCAATCAAATCGCAATTGCTGGTCAGAGCGGCAATTTGACGCCGGCAGACAAGAAGCTTTATCAATTGAGAGATGTCACCGGCACGGTTGACTCAATATCACTGATTGCCAGTTCGGTGATGAGCAAAAAGATTGCCTCCGGGGCGGATGCTGTCGTTCTTGATGTCAAAGTCGGCTCCGGGGCCTTCATGAAAGGACTGGACGAGGCCAGAGGACTGGCGCGTGCGATGGTCCGGATCGGAAACGAAGCCGGCCGTCGTACCATTGCGGTTATATCCGACATGAATCAACCGCTGGGCCAGGCCGTTGGAAATGCCCTTGAAGTGAAAGAAGCCATTGATACCCTGAAAGGCCATGGCCCGCAGGATCTTTATGAATTATGCATGGTCCTGGGCAGCCAGATGGCTTATCTTGCTGAGCAGGCGGACAGTATCGAGCAAGCAAGAGCCAAACTGGAACAGGCAATGCAAAGCGGGCTTGCATTAGAGAAGTTTAAGGTTTTTGTGGCATCTCAAGGGGGTGATGTCACGGTTGTGGATGATCCGAGCAGGTTGCGGATGGCTCCCTATACATTTGAAGTGAAGGCAAAACAATCCGGATTTATCTCAGCAATTGTCGCCGATGAAATAGGGATTTCTGTGAACCTGTTAGGAGCGGGCCGTGCAACGAAAGACTCAGAGATTGATTTGGCTGTTGGACTCATCCTGAATAAAAAGATCGGTGATAAAGTGGAAGCGGGAGAATCTTTGGTTACGATTCACAGTAATCGTGACTCTGTCAGGGATATTGCCGAAAGGATATATCAATCCTGTCAAATCTCGCCGGAACCCGTGGAACCGACTCCTTTAGTGTACGATATTATCAGTGAATGAATGATTGAGAAGAACTAATTCAATGATTGCATTCGAAAGGTAAACATGATGTCAGACGCGGACATGATTGCAGAAGCACACAAGGCCAGAGACAGGGCCTATGCCCCCTATTCCAAATTTAAAGTCGGAGCGGCATTACGCACAACCGCCGGCACCGTATATCATGGCTGCAACATAGAAAACGCCGCCTACCCCATGTGTAATTGCGCTGAAAGAACGGCGATATTCAGTGCTTATGCAGCAGGCGATAGATCCTTTGACCTGCTCGTCGTTGTTGCCGACACAGACCGCCCCATTGCTCCCTGCGGGGCATGTAGACAGGTGCTCGCTGAATTGTGCCCGCCAGACATGAAAGTCATTTTAACGAATCTAAAAAATGACACAGAAGAAAAAACTGTAGCAGAATTATTGCCGGGAGCATTTAGCGCCAACGACTTGGGCAGTCTTGACTAGAGCAATTTAATTATTCGTGCTCGCCTTATGCCTGTTGCGGCTTCGGCTGGTGGCATCAGAATGACTCATGATATTTCAATATCATTGCGTATTCTTCTTTGCCAACCTCGTCTTCACGACGGCCTAAGCTAGAGCAGAAAATATTAAAGTGCTCTAAACAGAGGGCCCAAACAAAAAAGCAAAAGATTTCCCGTGCCGCCAGCCAATTTTTCGGGATTCAGGACATTCTTGCAGGAAGTTTATGCGTGGGACCCGCCCATCAGAGGCTCATCCATTGCTCTGATGTCGCTGTTCGGAAGACCTTCGGGAAAATCCTGCATGGCCAATTCGATGGCCGAAACTGCAACAGAAATGTGCTTGCTTTTTGTATCTCTGTAGAATGTCTTCGCTTCATCCGGCAGTTTGGGCTTACCGTGAAGAGGCTTATCTGAAACGCAGAGCAAGGTTGCACTTGGAATTCTATAACGGAAACCATTGGCCGCAACCGTTGCTGATTCCATGTCTACAGCTACGCTTCGGCTGGCATTGAGGTTATTCAGTGTGCCTTGCAAAGTAAGCTCCCAGTTCCTGTCAATGGTTGTATAGACGATCCCTACCCGATAAGGCAGATTTTCCTCTTCGAGTTTTTTTACCAAATAGCGGTTTAAAAGAAAACTGGGTGTTACCGGGACAGACAGCGGCAGGGCATCGTCCAGCAGGCGGTCATTGCGCATATACCCGGACGCCAGTACAAAGTCGCCGATTCCCTGGTGATTCCTGACGCCGGCACAATGACCGACCATCAGCAGGGCATCGGGCCTTAAAGCGGCAATATGGTCTGTAAAGTTCTTGGCATTCGAAGGGCCCACGCCGATATTGACGATGCTGATCCCATCGCTGTTATCGGTTTTATGATGATAGGCCGGCATTTGCACATCTGGCCGGTGTGGTTTTTTACAATCGGGGAAAATTGTTTCGAAGGCATCCATATGCATCTTATAGTTGGTCAAAAGAACATAGCGTTGAAAATCTTCGGGCTTCGTTCCGGTATAGTGCTCCAGACGCTGCATGGAAAGCTCGACTCTCTCAGGACCAAACAGAAATAGTTTTTTGCGGGTTATGTCAAGGTTGCTTTCATCAATTTCCTTTAATAAAGACGGGGAATTAAGGTCGATTCTTGCGCGAGAAGGCTCGATTTCAATCTCTGCACCCTGCATCGCCAGTTTAAGCAACTCTCGCTTCAGATACCAGCGACAGGCCGAAGGCCTGGCTATCTCACCGGAAATTTTCGGATTATGCCTGGACCAATGCCGTATTACCGTTATCTTTGAGTAGGAGCCAAGATCGTAGATCTTTTCCATCCGATCACAGAGGTCTGTTATACGGGAATGAAGGCCAGCCTCATCTTCACCATTTTGCTGTTTAAGGCGTTTTCTCATTATCACAAATTTAGTACTTCTACAACTGACATTTCCTCTCTAAACGACTAAAAAACACGATTTCCTCTTTGCGACACGGGTAATTTTATGAAATTCGCTCTGAGTTTTCAAGAAATTTTTGTCTTACATTCCATGAAAAGTAACAAGTCAATCTTACCTTCATAAGATTATGATGAATGCTGTTCAAAACTAAAAATTGTCAAAAAAAACGGAGAGGGGGGGATTCGAACCCCCGGTACTCTTACGAGCACACTGGTTTTCGAAACCAGCTCGATAAGCCACTCCGACACCTCTCCAGATCACTTCAACCCAAAGAAGTTCTCTTTGGGCTGAAGTGATTCAAATACTATAGCTATTTTTATGTATATGTCGATGGTTTTCTGTTTTTCAGTTAAAAAAAAACGGATTTAAGATGCCTGCAAGAAAGGAAAAAATCAGGCCATTCTTTGCCGGAATTTTCAGCAGGCTGTTGTTATATCTTATAATTTATATAAGGGGTGCGAAGGCGATAATACGTGAAAGGTCTATATGCCGCCGAGGTATCAACAAATTGATCTTATAGATTTTTATCGATTGTGTTGGAATGCTCATGAAAGGGGGCCGCCGAAATGAAAAAGGGAAGGTCCCATATATAATAGAGGCCTCTGAATAACTCGGTTTTTCACAGAGCCACCTATGTTTACGCCACTTTAAAGGCAGTTATTCTTTGCGGTGAGACAGTTATTCAGAGATCCCAATAAAACAAAACGCTCTAATACAATATAAAATGCATCTTTCCCGCTTCCTCCTCCAGGAAATGGGAAAATTATACCGGTCGGCTTGGTCTTGGCCGGTTATTTTTTTGTACTAATTTGCAAGAATCAGCAGGCATATCATCGTCATTTGCATGACTGCCTGACAGGTTCTCAGTTTCGTCTTTGAAGTACATTCAATCACATTGCAATCTGCCAATTTGGCATACCAGAAAAGACGACCTTTGTGTAAATCCTTTGAAATAAAGGAGATAATTTCATTCTTGGCTTCGGCACACCGTTTGCGTAGATATTTACAGCGATTGAGCATGATTATAGAAAGGAGTGCAAAAGAATGAAATTTGATAAATTTACAGTTAAGGCCCAGGAGGCAATGGTCACCAGTCAGCAGGTGGCGATGGCGCGTTCGCATACCGTCGTAACCCCCCTGCACATCCTCTATGCCCTGCTGGATGATGAACAGGGGTTGGCTGTGCTGATACTCGAAAAAATCGGTTCCAACGCCGACCGCATCAAACAAATGACCGACAGCGAACTGAATCGCCTTGCCACCGGCCAATCCGGCGGTATGATCATGCCCGATCCGGCGTTTAGTCAGGTCGTTCTCGACGCACAAAACAAAGCCGACAAACTGGGCGATGAGTTCCTCAGCGTTGAGCACATCCTGATATCGCTGGCCGATGTCAAAAGCGATGCTAAAGAGATTCTCAGCGTCAATTCCATCGGCACTGAGCAGATTGAAAAAGCGATCAAGGACATCCGTGGCGGCGAAAAAGTTACCGATGAGAATCCTGAAAGCAAATACAAGGCCCTCGAACGCTACGGCATCGATCTGATCGACATGGCCCGACAGGGCAAACTTGACCCGGTGATTGGCCGCGAAGAGGAAATCCGCCGCTGCATGCAGGTTCTGAACCGGCGGACGAAAAACAACCCCGTCCTGATCGGTGAACCTGGCGTTGGTAAAACCGCCATTGTCGAAGGTCTCGCCCAGCGAATCATTTCAGGCGACGTGCCCACGGGACTGAAAAACAAGAAAGTCATCGCCCTCGATATGGGCGCGCTTATCGCCGGAACCAAGTTCCGCGGCGAATTTGAAGACCGTTTCAAAGCTGTTCTCAAAGAAGTTACAAAATCCGAAGGCCGAATTATTCTGTTCATCGACGAACTCCATACTATCGTCGGCGCCGGAAAAACCGAGGGGTCTGTCGATGCGGGAAATCTGCTCAAACCCTCTCTGGCTCGTGGCGAACTCCGCTGCATCGGAGCAACTACGCTGGACGAATACCGCAAATACGTCGAAAAAGACGCGGCCCTGGAGCGCCGATTCCAACCGGTCGTGGTCGATCAACCCAACGTTGAAGAAACCATCGCCATCCTCCGCGGCCTCAAGGACCGCTACGACGCCCACCATGGCGTTCGCATCACCGATGCGGCGCTGGTCGCGGCGGCAACCCTGTCCAACCGCTATATCTCTGACCGTTTCCTGCCGGATAAAGCTATAGACCTGGTAGACGAGTCCGCTTCACGGCTGCGAATAGAAAACGACTCTTTGCCGACGGAACTGGATCAGATCCGCAGAGAGATCATGCGGCTGGAGATCGAGCGGGAAGCCCTCAAAAAAGAATCGGATGAATCAAGCAAAAAGCAGCTTGAAAAATGCGAGCAGCAACTGGCCGAACTCAAAGCCAAAGACAGTGAACTGACCGCACGCTG
The DNA here is from genome assembly GCA_039714335.1 of Planctomycetota bacterium. Classification (GTDB taxonomy): domain Bacteria; phylum Planctomycetota; class Phycisphaerae; order Sedimentisphaerales; family Anaerohalosphaeraceae; genus 4572-13. The sequence goes on along the minus strand of JBDLJN010000011.1, from coordinate 19,409 downwards.
GGAAAGCGAAAAAGGCTCCATTGATCAGGTTAAGGCCCTGAAGGAGCAATTGCAGAATGCCCAGACTGAATTTGAAGACGCCCAGCGCAAAGGGGAGCTTGAAAAGGCCGCCCGCCTGAAATATGAAACGATTCTTTCATTGGAAAAACAGCTTCAGCAGGCCGAAGAACATCTGGCCAAAGCCAACGGATCGGCAATGATCCACAACGAGGTCACCGAAGAGCACATCGCCCAGGTCGTCAGCAAGTGGACCGGCGTGCCCGTCACCCGCCTCATGAGCGGTCAGCGCGGACGCCTCATGAAAATGGAAGACGAAATCCGTAAACGCGTCGTCGGACAGGACGAAGCAGTCGCCGCCATCTGCAACGCCGTCCGCCGCAGCCGCGCCGGACTGGGCGATCCCAATCGACCCATCGGGACTTTCCTGTTCCTGGGACCGACCGGCGTCGGCAAAACCGAACTCGCCAAAGCCCTGGTGGAATTTTTGTTCAATGACCCCAACAGCATGGTCCGCATCGATATGAGCGAATTCATGGAGCAGCACTCCGTCGCCCGGCTCATCGGCGCTCCTCCCGGCTATGTCGGCTATGAAGAAGGCGGCCGCCTGACCGAGGCCGTCCGCCGCAAACCCTATTCGGTTATTTTGCTCGACGAGATCGAAAAGGCCCACCCGGATGTCTTCAACGTCCTGCTGCAGGTCTTCGATGATGGCCGGCTCACCGACGGCAAGGGACGAACGGTCGACTTCAAAAATACCGTCATCATCATGACCAGTAACTTTGCCAGTCAAGCAATCCTGCAGTTGAGCGAAGAGCAGGGCGCTGACTGGGAAATCGAGGCCCACGTCAAGGAAGCCTTGAAAAAGCACTTCAAACCCGAATTTCTGAACCGGATCGATGAGTCCATTATTTTTGCCATGTTGACAAAAGAAAATCTTACACAGATCGTCGATATCCAGATGCGGGATCTGGTAGCCCGCCTCAAAAACCGCGGTCTGACCGTGGAGATTACCGATGCGGCCCGGAAACAACTCATGGACGAGGGCTACGACCCATCCTTCGGTGCCCGCCCGCTCAAACGTGTCATCCAGCAGCGGATGGAAAACAAACTCGCCACGGAAATCATTGCAGGAAAATTCACCGAAGGCGACACAATCAAAATCGACGGCACCGGCCAAATTTTTACCTTTGAGAAAGTTTAACCCATAAAAACAGGCCGAACGACCGAAAAGATTTTTGTCTTGCATATATCGTGTCTTGACAAAAGGCGGTAAACGCATTACGTTATGGGCGTCTCGTAAGCAAAATCAGCTGTCTGATCTGTTAATACGAAATTAAATGCCCAGTCACTATATAAAGAAAATCCTGGAGGCTTCCGTTTACGATGTGGCCGTCGAAACCCCCATCTATGGGATGCCGCTGTTAAGTGAAACCCTCGGCAATCAGGTGCTGCTGAAACGTGAAGACCTTCAGCCGGTTTTTTCGTTTAAGCTTCGGGGTGCTTACAATAAGATTTCCAAGCTGTCAACCCGTGAGAAAAACCGCGGTGTCATCGCCGCTTCGGCAGGCAATCATGCCCAGGGTGTTGCCATTAGTGCTCAGAAACTCAGGATCAAATCAACCATTGTCATGCCGAAGACCACTCCGCCGATAAAGGTGACCGCCGTCAAACGGCGCGGCAGCAAAGTGGTGCTGCACGGTGAGCGTTTTGATGACAGTTGCCTGCACGCCAAAAAGATCGCTGCTGACAAGGGGTATATATTTATCCATCCATACGACGATCCGGATGTGATTGCCGGTCAGGGAACGATCGGCATGGAGATACTTCGTCAGCATACCGATCCGATTCATGCGATTTTTATTCCCGTTGGCGGCGGCGGGCTTATTGCCGGCATGGCGGCATATATCAAGTATTTGCGCCCGGAGATCAAAGTCATCGGGGTTGAGGCCGAAGATTCAGCATGCCTGAAGGCGGCGATAGCAGCCGGCCGCCGTGTAACGCTGCCGCAGATCGGTATTTTTGCTGACGGTGTTGCTGTTTCACAGATCGGCAAAGAACCTTTTCGTATTGCTAAATCCTGTGTTGATGAGGTGGTAACCGCAAGCTCTGATGAAATCTGTGCCGCAATCAAAGAGGTCTTTGATGACACGCGTTCGATCCCGGAACCTGCCGGTGCGCTTTCGATAGCGGGTATGACAAACTATATTCGTCAAAAAAGAATTCGCAATAAAACGCTGATAGCCGTCATGTCCGGATCAAATGTGAATTTTGACCGGCTCCGGTATATCTCTGAGCGTTTTGAAATTGGCGAACGGACCGAAGTTATCCTGGCGGCCACGATCGCCGATAAACCCGGCATCCTCAAATGCTTTTGCCGGGCATTACATAAACATGAAATTACTGAGTTCAATTACCGGTTCGAACCCCATACCATTGCGACGATCTACGCCCGCATCCATATCAGCGGACAGGCCAAAGACCGCACCAAACTGTTCAAAAGTCTGCGCGATGAAGGTTTTTCTATAACGGATCTGTCGAATAATGAACTGGCCAAGATGCACATTGGTCATATGGTAGGAGGCCATACTGGCGGGATCGAAGATGAAGTGCTTTATCGTTTGGAGTTTCCGGAATGCCAGGGGGCATTGGCTAATTTTCTTATGTTGATGGAGCCCAACTGGAACATTTCGATCTTCCATTACCGGAAAACCGGCGGGGCCTATGCTTATATCTTTATCGGCATCCAGATCCCGGCTGCTCAGCGCAAAGACTTCGAATCGCGAATGACCGATGCTCGTTATAATTTTGTACTTGAACAGGACAATCCGGCTTACAAGCTTTTTCTCAGTTGACATCATAAACAAGGAGTATTATTAACATGGACATCATTAAGACATCTCAGGCCCCGGAAGCCATCGGACCCTATTCGCAGGCAGTAACCGCTGGCGGTCTCATATTCTGTTCCGGCCAGATCCCGCTGGATCCGAAAACCATGACCCTCATCGGCGACACCGTGGCCCAACAGACCACGCAGGTTCTGAAAAACCTTGACGAAGTCTTAAAAGCCGCTGGAAGCGGATTGGACAAAGTGCTTAAAACGACTGTTTTTCTCAAAGACATGAACGATTTTGTAGAAATGAACAAAGTCTATGCCGACGCATTCGGCGACCATAAGCCGGCCAGGGCCACCGTCGAAGTCGCTCGCCTGCCCAAGGATGTCATGGTGGAAATTGAATGTATTGCTCGGATTTCATAGTCAGCTTTGCATCAATGGGATGGGTTCGACGTTTACATTTGAAAAAGTTTAATGGCTTGAAGTTGCTGCAAAGCCTGATTAAAATGCCCGTATGATTTACGTCTGGTTGGTTATCCTGATTTTTTTTAACACCTGCTGGCTGATGCTGGTGCCGTTTATGCTGCCGGGCAACTGGCTGATGATCATCAGCACTTATCTGTTCGCCTGGTGGAAATGGGATGCAGAGCTTTTTAGCTGGCCGTTGTTGATTACTGTTGCCATCCTGGCTCTGATCGCCGAACTGATCGAATTCTTTGCCGGTGTTGGCGGTGCCAAGAAAGCAGGCGCCGGCTGGCTGGGGGCATTGGCCGCCATTGGCGGCGCCGTCTTAGGAGCTGTCATCGGTACAAGTTTTATGCCTGTTTTCGGAACAATGCTGGGAGCGTTTTTTGGTGCCGGACTGGCAACATGGATTGTCGAACGCGTTGCCGGCAAAAAGCATAACGAATCTGTCTGCTCCGGCGTGGGGGCGGGAACCGGTGTTCTGGTCGGCACCATTAGCAAATTTGGCATTGGGTGCCTTATCTGGCTGCTGATAACTGTTGCCGCATTCTGGCCGTAAATTTTGTCCGTTCATAACTAAAGGAAAGGGGATTGACATGACCGCAATACAACTCTGCTTGACACTGTCCGCGCTCTGTACCAGTGTCGTCAATGGCGTTGGCGAACAAGCACCGAAATCCGCAGTGACTTATGGTAACGCAACAGTTACAACCGTGCTTCGGCTGGATGAGCATGTCAGGATTTTCTGTAATATAGCAGAACTGCCTCCCATTATTGGCCAAAATATTCCTGTGCAGATCAAAGGTCTCAAGCCCGCTGCTGATGCAAAGAATAACCTGAAACTGCTGATGTTTCTCAACGATTTGCTGCTGTCAAAAAATAACGAGCCTAAACAGATTTTACTGAAAGATATTCAGCGGGGCGATCAGTTCTGTCTGGTTGCTGATATCCATATTGATGGACAGAATCTCTGCGATCTTCTGATTGAGAAAAAACTGGCGCAAAAAGTCATTGAAGTGCCGCAACCTGAAAAAATAGAATCGAGTCCTTTACCGGCGGCCAATAAGGACGGATACATTGCATCCAAATCCAGCAAGGTCTATCACCGTTCAACCTGCCCCCATGCCAAACGGATGAATTCCGCCAAAGCGGTCATGTTTAACACCCGTGAAGGTGCCGAGCAGACCGGTCGACGGCCCTGCAAGACCTGTAAACCGTGATCATATCTCCCATTTCGGCGAGTGTTTGATGAGTTTGTTCTGCAAAAGCATCCCAACGACCGTTGGGACGACAACCGCAAACGGCAGGAACCATGAATAGGTGTAGATCAATTCATTTGCATATAATTTTTCAGAGTGTAAAATATTCATGTCATATTGGTGCAGCAGTGCCAGCAAGGCTGTCACTGTAATGAGACTGCCTGCCAAACTGGTAAACAGCATTACTGAAATCTTCAGTACAATAAATGAGATCAGTCCCCCGGCGATAAAACCGACGATGAAGCCTGCCGGCAGATAAGTTTCGGACAAATCAAATGCAATCCAGACTCCAGACGTCAGAATACCGCCAGAGATTGCGCCAAGGATGGATATACACCATTTCATTAGCGGAACAGCGATCGCCGCAAAGAGTCCCATCCCAATGATCCCGCCCCACATAAGGGCATGCTCGTGTGTTAACAGCTTATTCGCGGCCAACATTCCCAAAAACATCCCGATAAACCCAAAGCTGATAACCACCAGTGCGCGAAAAATACGCCAGCCATAAAGCAAATAAACCACACCCACTGACAGCAGCAGCAATGCAAAGAACCAATGCATTTTTATTACAAGGTCATAGAGTAAATCTTTGGCCTCACTCACATGGGATGCAGCAGTAGGCGTTTGCTCTGAAACAGTGGCTAACAGTGATATCAAATCCATTTTCACATCCTTCAATGCATGATAGTCTGGTTATTCTATAGTTCGGTTAATCATGTTATCGGCGATTGCGGCGATTTTTCATAAAATTGCCTTTTCTTCATTTTCTCGAAGACCCCGCAGCACGGGCATTAACGCTTACAGGTAAAGGACTTAAGGGGATTACTGTGCGAAAAGTGTTATCTGCTGCGGCGTAACTCCAAAACCAGCGGCAATCGCAGGGATTAATAACTGATTTGCTCATAACCTGCGCAGGGGCCTGTTTTTTATTGCTTTTTTCGGATTATTGAAGGTATAATCCCGCTATGCAGATTCGCGACGCGAAAATCGGCGATGTCAGGCGAATCCACGAACTGATCAATACGTATGCGGAAGTGGAGCGGATGCTGTTTGCCTCGGTGTCGGATATTTACGAGAAACTGCTGACGTTTGTGGTGGCTGAGGACGATGGGCAGGTGGTCGGCTGCTGTGCGGTGGGGGTGCTGTGGGAGGATCTGGCCGAGATTAAGTCGCTGGCGGTGGATCAGGGCTATTTTGGCAAGGGCATTGGTCGGGCTTTAGTGGCGGCATGTACGGACAAGGCTCGGCAACTGGGGCTGAAAAAGGTCTTTACGCTGACGCTGGAGCCGGCATTCTTCGAGAGAATGAACTTTGTCCGAGTGGAGAAGAGCGCACTGCCGATGAAGGTCTGGAGCGACTGCACCTATTGCTCCAAGCAGGACCACTGTGACGAAATCGCCTTGGAATGCGTACTTTAATTGATTTATTCGATGAGATATTTCAAGGTTACAACGGCTTTACGCCCTTCTTTAATTAAGTGAAAAACCGCCAAGGGTTTTACGTTCAAAACCTGCAACCCAATCGCATACTGATCGTTTCTGAGTACACCTATCACTTCGCCAACGGTCTGGTTGATATCCGTAGCAATCGGTCCCCACTGCACACGGTCGATAAGGCCGGATGGTGCCGTACCGAGCACTTCAAAATTACATGTGTCTTTTTTGTTTGTACGGCAACGACGATCTTCGCTTTGCCATATTTCACGGTTATCCGACCTGAGTTTGAATCCCAAATCATAGAATCGGGAGGTTGGAACCTGCTTTCAATCCTTGCCTGCAACAATGGGGACGGCTGCCCTTTTGCAACGAAATTAACGGAGTGTAATTTATCGAACAGTTCAATCACTTGGCCGAAATCATTAACAGCCAATCTAAACTCTTCAGTCTGCCAGGCAGCAGCGAAAACCGAACAGGAAATACAGAGTGGAATGATTAGATACTGCAGCACTTTTTTCATAATAAACACGTCCCATTTAATGACCTTAATGTATATGAGGAAGCAATTAACCCAATTGCAAGAATAGCCGAAGCGACGGAAATTTTTACTGTGTTGTTCATAGGGCAGCTTTCTGGAACAGTGAGTGATATTTACTGCTATCGTCAAATTTATTCCGAAGGCATTGAATTTCTGCTTTGTCTTATAATATCGCGTTTAACCATTGCTGAGCAATCCACGCATGCGCCCATTGAGAAGGATGTACGGTGTCATCGGCCCATTGGTCAGCAGGGCGTTTATCTTTCAGCTTCATGTAGTTTGTGTGAACCGGAACCAGCGTCGCATCAAATTCGTCTGCCATTTGATGGACGATTTCAATATAAGCATTCAAGTCCTGCAGCATCGGGTTGCTCGGATCGTCACAGAACATAAACGGCTCCATCAGGATCAGTTGAGAACCGCATTCATCTTTGATGCGTTTAAGCAGTGTTGATAAATTCTGTTCATATTCCGCATTGCCAATGTGCATACTTCGGATATCTGGCGTCTCACCATACTTTCGCCACGAGTCGTTAATACCAATCATCAGACTGACAATGTCCGGTTTAAGTTCAATACAGTCCGCATCCCAGCGATTTGAAAGATCTTCTGTTGTGTCGCCGGATATCCCGCGATTTTCGATGTCGAGATTCAGGTTTGGGTGGGCTGCCAGCAGAAAATTGGCCGCAAAGTTCACATACCCGCATCCGAGCGGGACATAGGGCAGTTCACGCCGCTGGCAGTCGGTAATGCTGTCGCCGATAAACAAAAGCGTCTGTTCCGGCTGAAAATCAATTCGCTTATGCATTTTCACTCCGTTTGCCGATACTATTATAAAATAAAGACAATATTTAATTGGAACAGTTATTGATGATGAAAGCAATCAAATATACATATAAAACCCTCGTTTTACTGGTTATTGTTGGTACAGGCGGCTTTTTTTGGCATCATTTTACGACAAACAAGACGATCGAGGGTCTGCTGAACGAAAACCAGGAACTTAAATCGGCGATTTCAAATTTGAGCCGTGAAGATCAGATCGGCTATGCCAAGGTACTTTCACAGGAAACACGCGACGGAAAACTTTTCACAAAGATTTTGTTCGTGGAAGCAGATCCGGAGGATTTTACAAAGCATCTGCTTCGTAAGGAATATGAAATCGAAGGGGATGTGATCCATTTTGACACACTGATTGTAACATTTGACGGCGAACTCGTGAAAGATGGCAAAGAGCGGGCAATGTACCTGTGGCGGCGGGTTTACGGCGAGAAACAACCTCCCGAACAGGGATTTCCAATCGAAACAGCAGGCCAACCCTCGCCGCGATATGCCCATCTCTGCGAAAAACTGTCGATTGATGACGGACAATTGTTCTGGGATGAAGTTTGGAAGCTTTCCAATAATCCCAAGCGGCTGGAAAAACTCGGCATTAAGGCCGTCTATGGCAATGCCGTCTATCGCCAGCTCAAATCCGGATTGATCTATATCTTCAAGGTCTCCAGCACGGGTGCTCTTCATCCGGAAATTGTGCCCGATCTCTAAAATTATAATTTAATTTTTGGAATTTGAACAAGTGTCCGGTATAAGGGGATATACATACCGTTATTTAGTAGAATGAAAGGCACATTAGCAATTAGGAGGTTTTTGATGAAAAGGGGCAATTCTCACTCAAAGCGCAGCTTAATCACTGCCATTATCACAATTCCATTATTATTTACCTTTATTTCTTCTGTATTATTTGCGAATCCCGTTGAAAAGAAGCATGCACAAAAAGCGGCTCAGGGATGGCTTAAGCAAAACAGAAATCCAATGGATTGTCCGATCAGCAATCTTCCGACTAAGGTCAAGTCACTTTTTGATGAGGACGAAAAGACATTGTGTTATATCGTGAATTTAGAACCGGCTGGTTTTGTGATTGTTTCAGCAGATGACGAAATCGAACCGGTCATTGCCTTTTCATCGACGGGTTATTATGACGGCGATGAAAACAGTCCATTGACCGCTTTGTTAAAGGAAGATATGTCCAGCCGGTTGGATGCGGCCAAACAAGGGCTTGATCAAAAAAAGAGAATCCGGAAGTCTCATAAATGGAAATCACTTATTGAAGCGGATGTACCTGCATATTCCACGCCTCAGGACATGGTGGAGATGGTTGCTGCATCGGTTAGTCAAGTGCGGGTTGATCCGTTTTTACAGTCCGAATGGGATCAGGGAGATGTTTCGGGAAGTACTTGCTACAACTATTACACACCAAGCAATTACCCTACAGGCTGTGTGGCAACAGCGATGGCCCAGGTGATGCGATACCACACATGGCCTGTGACCGGAATTGGTGTCAATAGTTCTACCATTTATGTAAACGGTTCTCCTCAAACAGCATATACACGCGGCGGTAACGGTTCCGGCGGGGCGTACAACTGGGCTCAGATGCCCTTGATTCCTTTATCTGGCGTAACGTCAACCCAGCGAGAAGCCATTGGGGCACTCTGTTATGATGCGGGTGTGATGGTGGGGATGGACTATATGAGCGGTGGTTCCTCGGCCAGTTTGGTTGATGCGGACCAGGAAATGACTGCGACGTTTAATTACACAAACAGCATTTATACACAAAGTTTTACTTCTTCCGGCGATGATCGCCTGTGGAATCTGTTGAATGCCAACCTGGATGCGCAACTTCCGGTTATATTGGGAGTCAGTGGTTCGGCCGGAGGGCATGCTGTTATTGCTGACGGATATGGTTATACTGACAATACTCTATACCATCATCTCAACATGGGCTGGGGTGGTTATGATAACGCCTGGTATCAATTACCCCTGATTGATGCAAGCTATACGTTTAACGCCATTAACGACGCTGTCTATAACATCTATTCCAGCGGTACCGGCGAGATTATCAGTGGACGTGTAACAAATCTGGCCGGGGCGCCGCTGGAAAATGTTTCGGTAAGTGCCTATATTGGCGCGACCCTGCAAAAACAGACTACCACCAACAGCCGAGGCGTTTACGCATTGCAAAATCTTTCTTCCAATACGATATACAGAATTTCCGCCGTCAAAAGCGGAGAAAATTTTCTGGATCAAAATGTAACGACAGGCAATTCCGCAGACTGGGGGACGCCGGGTAATCGAAGCGGGATTTTATTTGTATCTGCAACTGTCGGCCCTCCGACAGCATTTGATATTACTGTTCAGGATGCCAATGCTTTGGGTACGACAAGTATTCAATTGCAGGTGCTGGATGATGGTGAACCGGATCCAAATCTGCTTCGCTGCATCATTACTTCGCTGCCGTCCCATGGCGAATTGAGTGAGCCGAACGTAGGACCGATTGATGCCGTTCCGTATATCATGGCAGTCGATTCAAATAGTGTTGACTATACCCCATGTCCCTATTTCGGCGGACAGGATACGTTTACTTACAAAGCCAATGACGGCGGCACCTATCCCATCGGCGGCGATTCCAACATTGCGACTGTAACCGTGAATGTAAACAATCAACTTAACACTGATTTCGGAACAGAATCTGATTCTTATACGACTCTGATGATGGATACAGGCTCTTTTTATGATGTTCGTTCAGAAGTCATTTATCTGCAAAGTGACATTGGGGGACATCGAAAGATAACAGATTTAGCATTAAATGTTTATACTGCTCCCGGCCGAACGTTGAACAACTGGACTATCCGAATGCAGCATACGAATTTGTTCATCTTTAACAGCGTTACTACTCAATTTCTGACAAGTGGTTGGACAACTGTTTACCAAGGCAACGAGAACATTCAAACAGGATGGATAAACTTCCATTTTGACACACCTTTTGAGTATAATGGTATTCAGAATTTACTGGTTGATTTTAGTTTCAACAACAGCGGCCGGACAAGTCCAAGTGGTGTTTATCTCTTCCAAAATGTTGGGGCAAACAGGGTACTTTCTCTGACTTCATCAACGGGAACACATGGTGATCCATTGGATTGGGATTTCTGGGCATTAGACGGAGCCTATTATCTCAGTGGTTTCGTGCCAAGTATGAAATTGATTGGTGAGGGACTTATTGATCCGTTGGTAGGGGATTTTGACGCGACGTGTGATGTAAGGATGCCGGACTTGGCGATCTTTTCACAAGCATGGCAGACATCGTCAGGTGATGCAAACTATGATGTTCAATGCGATCTGACTGCAGTGAAGGGCATTGTGGACATTCAGGATTTAATCATCATGGCGAACCAGTGGCTTGAAACTTACCACCCGTAGAGATAATGTTAGATCGGCCAGATTTTGGTGAAGACTTTGCTTGTCGGCCGGTCACATCGATGCAGGTGTACTGACCGGAAACTGCGTGGCAGTGCTGTCGCCCTTATTCGTCTCGATTGCCTGTGATGACTAATGGTACAGCAATGTTGCCGCTGCCTCTCTTGCCTTTGATCGCTAGGTAGATCCACTCGGCATGTCCTTTTTCATCGGTTAACACGAACGGCCGTTCAACGCGTTCAGGTTTCCAAACACTTCCATCGGCTAACTTGAACTGTTTGGCCATAAAGGTGAACGGCTCGGCTTCGCGCCACCTGAAGCTGTCTTCAGAAACCAGATGCGCCAGAGTTGGCTTGCCCATAACATGGAACACCGTGTGATAAAGGTTTTCAGACTGATCGAACCAGATGCAGGCATCCTCCGTTTGTGTCTTGTCATAGATCGGCTGCTGCTGGAACACAAACGGCCCGATGGCTTTGTCGGCATGGCCTACCAGCTGGATACGAAATATTTTATCACGGCGGGCATCATCCCCTTTGACGATCATAATAAACTTACCATCGCGGTAGGTTACCGCAGGATTGACCGCGATGTTCTTGAAGCGGCCGTGGGGTACAACGACCGGATCGGGTGAGCGGACAAATGGTCCCGCTGGATTGTCCGCCACAGCGACGCCGATACATTGGCGATTACGGACTTGTTTTCGATTGGTTTTCAGCCATTTGTCGCTGGGATAAGGTTTGTCACCATCTTTTTCGACCCCCCCACGCAGTTTGTTCGAGATATAGTAAAGATGGATCTTGTCCTCAGCCACACATACGGTCGGGTTATGGGCGGTGACGATATCCCAGCCCTCAAGGTGCCGACTTTTGATGACTGTGCCGGTCGTTTTGAATGGTCCTTCCGGATTTTCAGCGACAGCATGGGCGATCTCGCAGTGTGTCAACCAGCTGGCAAACCCTCTGTTTTTGGGCCAGCGAGCGTAGTAGCCATGAATTTTTCCATCGTTCCATCGAAAGGTCGTCAAACCCCAGCAATACCAGTCCGGATCGGCCAGCACATGCGGTGCTGTCTGCTGGGCCTCGAACTTGGTGCGGGTTTCGGTGGGAATAGACTGCGGTTGTGGCGGTGCTATCTTGGCTTTCACCCTGCGGCGGAACAAATAGCAGTTGGTACCGTCGGAACCATCCAGAGCCGAGCCGCTGGGAGCATACAGATATCTTGGTTCACCGTCGATTACCAGTATCTGCGGTCGTTCACACTTAATTTTCGAGTTATAGTGATGACAGATGGTCTTGGGGGCGCCGTCCGGGAAATAATGCCTGCCGAGATTGTGATAGCCCGGCATTGGAGTGTCGAATTTTATGCCGTCCTTGGAGGCCCACAGCAGACCTCCGCCTTGTTCGATCATGCCCTTGTTGTCGGTCGTCATAAGACAGACATACCCTCGCCAGTGAAAGGCGTAACCGTCTTCGATGATACGATCATTGCTTGTAACCGACTCGGACTGGATCACATACGGGCCTTCCAGCTTGTCGGCGATAGCCAGGCCCATGCGGGCATGGCCGCCGCGAGGGCTGGCCTTGAAGTAGAGTCTGATAGTACCGTCAGGCATCTCAAGCAGGGCTGGGTTAGTCACGCCATTGCCTGACTTGTGGCACCAGATGGACGGGTCTTCAGGGGGTGCAAGCATCGGTGTTTCGGAGTCGCCGTTGGCGGGCTTCCAGGGGCCTGTTATCTTATCAGCTACCCAGATGCCGATGCGCTGGTTGCCGGGGTGTCCTTTTGCGTTGCCCTGGCCGCTGTTGGCAATGCAGGTCAGGGCGAAGCGGTTGCCGACTTTCTGGATATTGGGATTGTGATATCCCTGGGCACCCCAGCCCTGGCCGTCGCCCTTTAGCACGGTTTCCTGAAATATGAACGGTTCCTCAGGCGAGTCAGCCGTGTAGCGGGCGATTTGCGAATGGATACGCCATGCAGAATCAAAGGGGAACTTGCCGGGCCAGCGGGCTACAAACAGATGCACCTTGCCGTCGTCGGTTATGATCGGACTGCTGCCCCAGATGTCCCAACCGGGTTCGTTGATCGCTTCGCCTACAAGTTCCCATTGGTCAGCTAATGCAACCGGTATTTTCGTTTCTGCGGGGCTGATCATCTCATTACCCGACAGACAACTTGATGTTGTTAGCAGCAGCATTGCTGTCAACGTTATAAGTGACAATCTCATTGTTATCTCCCTGTTAAAGCGTAATTTGTGTTGACAATGTATCCCGATAACTGAGCCATGCAGCGCGGTTCCTACGCCGGCCAGGTTCCGGAGAAGACTTCGGTTGCCGGGCCGGTCATATAGACACAATTGTCCTGCTCACACCAGCAAAGTTCCAGATCGCCACCGGGCAAGTGTGCGGTAACCTGTCGCTGACATCTTCCGGTGAGGACACCTGCCACCGCACAGGCACAAGCACCGGTACCGCAGGCCAGCGTGATGCCGCTGCCGCGTTCCCAGGTCTGCATCACGAATTCAGCGGGACCGATGGATTTGACGAAGTGCACGTTTACGCGCTCTGGGAACAGTTCATGATGTTCGATCAGCGCCCCCGTATGAGCCAGTTCAATATCGTGCAGGTCCTCACAGAAAAAGACCGCGTGCGGGTTGCCCATGGATACGCAGGTCATAGACAGTGTTTGCCCCTCAATGGCCAGTTCCTGATCGATGACAGTTTCAGAGTTGACTGCAACGGGAACCTGGGCCGCATCCATAATGGGTTGGCCCATATTTACACAGACGCGGCTGACGGTATCGTTTTCGTCGACATCCAGTCCGACCGTTAACACACCCCGCAGAGTTTCAATCCGCAGTGAGGTCGGGAACGTGCCCAATTCGGGAATGGAAAATTCTGTTTCCGTACGTGCCAGATTGTGGTCATAGACATACTTGGCCACACAGCGGATGCCGTTGCCGCACATCTCGGCTTCAGAGCCGTCAGCATTGAACATCCGCATTTTAGCATCCGCGATATCCGACGGACAAATCAGGATCAAGCCGTCCGAACCGATACCGAAGTGGCGATTGCTAACCTGAACGGCCAATTCTTCCGGATTTTCCACCGTTTCACTGAAGCAATTGACATAGACATAGTCATTGCCCAAACCGTGCATTTTTGTAAATTCCATACGCATTCCCTCATTTCTGGATACTGTTCAAGCGATACTATACAAAAATCGCCCAAAAAACGCAAGATGATTTGAAGAGTAAGGGATGTTGCAAGTCTTGAAATATTAACATTGCTGGTGATAAACGCTTTCGATGGTATTAACCATGGTGTTGGGGGCGAATTGTTCGGTGACGGCGATTTTGCCGTTTTGGCCGAGTTGCCGCCACAAATTGGGGTTTTCGAGTAGCTTTTCGCAGGCAGCGGTGAGTTCGTCAATGTTTTCCGGCTCGATGAGGAAGCCGGTGCTGTCATTAACAACCTCTTTAGCACCGTCGATGTCGAAGCTAACGACGGGTTTGCCGCATAGCATCGCCTGCGGCAGGACGCGGGCCAACCCTTCACGTAGGGAACAATGCACCAGAATATCCGACGAATGGATCGCCAACGGAATCTGTCCCGGCGGCAAAAGACCGGTAAATTTGAATCGTCCTTCCAATCCGGCAAACTGTATCTGATTTTTCAGCGGTTCAGACAGAAGACCATCGCCGACGAACAGCCAGTAGCAATTGTCGTATTTTTCCGTAATCCGCCGGGCCGACTCAATGACATATTCATGCCCCTTGAGTTCGAACAGGCGGGCCACCTTAATGAAGACGATCGCATCGGTGGGGATGCTGTATGTTTTGCGAAACGCCTCAATTTTCGATTGCGGCGGGGGTGTTAAATAATCGTCCTCTTCAATGGCCGAGTAGGCGGTCGTGTAGGGTTTGTCCACACCGATGCCAGCGGCCTTGTTTTTGTCGGTCATGGTGTCGGCGACCGTGATAAACGCATCGGTTCGCTTGCCGGCGGCTTTCTCAATAGCGATATAGAACTTGCTCAGCAACGGGTTTTGATATTGATGAAACGCCAGCCCGTGGATTGTATGGATCACCTTTGGCAGGCCCTCGGAGTTCTTCAATGCCCATCCCGCATAGCGACCAAGGATGCCTGCTTTAGCCGAGTGCGTATGCACGATATCCGGCTGGAGTTCTTGTAGGATTTTTTTGAGTTTGAAATATGCCGGAATGTCAATAATGGGGTTAATCTCCCGCCGGAGTTCATCCAGAACAATCGTTTTAAAACCAGCTGATTTCGTCTGCTCGAATAAAGCACCTTCGGGACCGATAGCCGGGCCGGTGATCAGTGTTACATCGTGTCCGCGTTCGGCAAGCAATTTACAGCTAATCAGCGTGTTTTCTTGAGCACCGCCAAGGATTAAACGAGTTATGATGTGTACGATCTTCATGGCTTAGTAGAATATCTCCATTAGGCATAATCCACAGGCCGGGGCGATAGGGCCGGCGGCGTTGCGGTCTTTAGCAGCCAAAATATTCCGAATATACTTCGGTTCCCAGCGGCCTCGTCCGATCTCTACCAACGTGCCGACGATATTTCGCACCATATTATATAAAAAACCGTCGGCCTGAACACTGATCTTTATAATATTTGCATCCTGCCCGACCTGGCAAAATGTAATCGTTCGAACCGAACTTTCCCGCTGATCTGCCGCAGACGCAAAGGACTTGAAGTCATTCTTACCAATGAGTTGTTGCGCAGCGGCCTGCATTTTCTCGATATCCAACTGTCCCGGTCGATGCCATTGGTTCCTTACAAGAACAGGACGAACGGTGGTGGTGTTAGTCAGGTAATCGTACCGTTTTTCGACCGTATCGCTGATGGCGTCAAAATCCTCTGGCATTTCCTGAACATTAGCAATAGCAATATCATTTGGCAGTAGATTATTCAGAGCATTTTGAAAGTTCTCTGTCGGTACCGGCGAATTGATCCTGAGGTTTGTCACCTGCCCCAGCGCATGCACCCCGGCATCCGTTCGGGAAGAGCCGTTGACTTTCACGGTTTGCCCGGTCAATTTCTCGATGGCTTCTTCGAGTGTCCCCTGAACAGTCGGCATTCCCGGTTGGTTTGCCCAACCGTGATAGTCCGTACCATCATAATGAATAACAAGTTTTATGTTTCGTTCTGCCATGATGATATAAAAAAGGCCGGAGTTTATATCCGGCCCTTAGTTTATCGTAAGTGTGTTTCATTTTACAGCATTTTTTCCGCGATCTGGATTGCGTTCAGGGCGGCGCCTTTGCGGATTTGGTCGCCGGCGACCCATAGGTTGATGCCGCGGTGGTCTGGAATGGACTCGTCTTCTCGGATGCGGCCGACATACACATCATCCTTGCCGCTGGCGTCAGTCGGCATCGGGAAGCGATTATTATCTCTGTCGTCCAGAATAGAGACACCCGGTGCTGTGCTGAGAAGGTCCGTCACCTGTTCCGGGGTGATCGGATCGGTGAATTCCAAGTTGATGCTTTCGCAGTGCGTCCGCATCACCGGCACCCGTACACAGGTACAGGTGATCGCCATAGAAGGATAACTGAAGATCTTGTGCGTTTCCTTAACCATTTTCATCTCTTCTTCATTGTAGCCATTGTCGCCGATCGGGGAATCATGGCAGTACAGGTTAAACGCCAACTGATACCTCAGCGTGCTGCATGTTACGGGTTTTCCGTCGAGCACTTCTTTGGCCTGCTGAACCATTTCATCCATCGCCGCCTGTCCGGCGCCGCTGGCGGCTTGATAGGTACTAACGATCATCCGCTTGATCGGGTTGGCCTTGTGCAGCGGCCAGACCGGTACATTGGCGATGATCGTTGAACAGTTCGGGTTGGCGATGATGCCCTTATGCTCGGCAATGGCGTCGGCATTGACTTCCGGAACGACCAGCGGAACTTCCGGGTCCATCCGAAATGCCGAAGAATTGTCAATCACAACCGCACCGGCTTTAACAGCGGCGGGAGCGAATTCCTTACTGCGGCCGCCGCCTGCTGAGAACAGGGCGATGTCAATGCCGTCAAAACTGTCGGCGGTTAGTTCCTCGACTGTATAGGTTTTGCCTATAAATTCGATTTTTTTACCGGCTGACCGAGAACTTGCCAGCATTTTCAGCGAATCAAACGGAAATTTCCGCTGCTCGATAATTCTCAAAAATTCCTGACCGACAGCGCCAGTTACACCTGCGATGGCAATGTGTTTGCCCATTTCATTACTCCTGGATTCTTTACCTTATTTATTTCCACACAAAATCTAAACTATACAGATTTGGTATGAATAATTCAATGCTGAATTTGTGACATGGATGCAAAAGCATGCTTAATGCCGTAAAAAGAGGGTTTTGAGCTAAAAACAACATCAAGCGGGCGGTATTCATACCGAAATTGCAATAAACAGAAGCAGCATACTGACAATCACCGCCGAAAACAGGATCCGGCACCAGAAATGATACCGCTTGATGTCTGTGTGCTGATCCTCAAACTCCCAGTGGCCCTCTTCCCAGTCACCACCGGACTTTGGGCGAAGAACAATTTTAACAAATAAATATCCCGCACTGCTGAGGCAAAAACAAATCCCGGAAGACAAAATTAATGTCAATTTCCAATGCATGCGTCTCTCGGGACCATCCCTTTTGTATTGTGCTTCTTCGTATGCACACCCATTGTTTCGGTCGAGCGGGGCGCGCCTGTCATTTTCTCTCTATTTACGAGATTCGGGAATCATACGGTAGCGTAGTGTATAGGTTCCCGGTTTAATGATATATTGTTTGTGAATTCCCCTAAAGGTCACGCCAACACCACTCATGATACTGTCCATGCAGATGACTGTTTTGTCTTTACCCGAAATGTCATTTAAATGTCTGGCGTTTTCCATTTCATGCGGGGTCGCGTGATGCACGGAGAAGTCGAATGTTTTCCCCAGTCTCTGGAAGGTGACCACGGTATCTTCACTTTCGATTTGAAACCAACGGGTCTCCGTTTTGTTTCCATTTTCCTGTGGTTTTACATAACGCATAAGCTGATCCGAAACACTGCCGTTGTAAATGCCCACTATACCGTGAGATTTCTTGTCCGGATAGGTTTCGATCGGACCGAGACCAAACCAGCGAACCGTATCGTATTCCTTGGGCATGGTAAACATAATCCCCACTCTCGGCGGACTGGGTAAACCTTCCGGTATGGTAATCGTGTGGGTAACATCGATCATTTTCTCGGAGACGATTTCGTAGCTCTGAGTATGCGTGATCGGCTCTTTCAAACCTTTATAGCTTTTTTCGATCACCACGGTTGGTTTGCCGTTCTGGTTTATCTGGCGGGTTGAAGCGCTCTGCAGTTTAGGTTCTCTGTAACCAGACCTACGCCAATTTCGGACACGGCCTCTGTCATTATATACAGGTGCCCTCCATAAATTCAGTGCAGGACCGGCGAGGAGTGTCTCCTTGCCGTTAACCACCATGGACACCAATGCTGATTTTTCGTCGTTAAAGCGTAATTCAGTTTTTCCGGCGACACTCTTAATCTCTCCGTTTTCTGCATCAACCCCGACCTTACCGGTTTTGGCGTCAACCGGTTCGACGGGGGAGCTAAGTGCAAATTGATCGAAAGCCACAAGGTGTTCCTTACTGCACCATGCCGTATCAGTTGTGGGCTGGAAACGGATGGTGAGGTGGTTTTCTCCCGCTTGAATCTTCGGGAGGGAGAGTTTAATTTGCTGCTTTTCACGGGGTTGGATGTTTAACTTCGGTAGTTTCCCCTGAGCGACTTCTTTGCCTTCGTGTAACACTTGCCACGTCGCCTTAAGCCACGCCATGTCGGTAAAGTATTGCTTGTTGAAAATTTCAAGGCGTCCGGTTTTCAAATCAATGGCCGTAACGGATACCGGCTGGGCAAGTTTTTTAAATTCATAAGCCGATGAATACGGAGTGCGGTCCGGAGAAACAACACCGTTCATGCTGTTCCGACTTCCCTGTTGCCCTTTGGGCTCGCCAAAATCACCGGAATAAGACCAGTATTCATTGTCCGCAGCATCTTTCGCCAGCATGGCTTGATCGACCCAGTCCCATACAAAACCACCCTGCAACCCGTCATATTGATTGAAGGCTTCGTAGTATTCTTTCAAGCCGCCACAACTGTTACCGGCCGCGTGCGCGAATTCACTCATGATGAAGGGACGCCGGTCGGTTCCCCGCTTGGACCATCCAATCAACTCTTGAACACCCACATACATGCTATTGGTGATGTCGTTATATTTGTACGCGGAATTTTCCAGGGTGTGTGCGAGGCCGCCGTGCCTCCAGAGGGAACGTGTCTCGCCCTCCTGATGGATAAAACGAGAAGGATCGTATTGACGAATATCTTCAATGGCACGCAAGTGATTCGGACCGTGCCCGCATTCATTACCAGTCGACCAGCCAATGATCGAGGGGTGGTTTTTGTCACGTTTAACCATACGTATGCAGCGGTCGTAGAAGGATTTCTCCCAACGGTGCTGACGAGGTAGAGTTCCGTAATTGGACTCCGTTTCTAAATTGGCCTCATCCAAAACATAGAGACCGAGTTCGTCGCAAAAATCATACCATTTCGAGTCGTT
>JBDLJN010000010.1:0-32215 GCA_039714335.1 Planctomycetota bacterium | reverse complement strand
GCTTGGCCATCAGCGGTATCCGGGGGGGTGGGGGGTCACCAAGAAAGAAGCCGAGCAAAAGGCTGCATATAATGCTTTATTGGAAATCGGCCTGATCCCGCGAAAAGCTGAGGGCGATTAAAATGCTGCGAGATTAACTCGTGATCAGCCAACTCAGCAGATTCAATACGATGATCGCCAGGATCATAAAGCCGCTGATGGTTAAAAACAGCACCAGCGATTCGATCAGATATTTCTTTGTAAACAGCACCCGCATTTTTGTCGCTTTGTAAACCATCGCAATCGCCGCGATTACCGGGAACATCCACAGCATCTCCATCTTATCGGTGCCGATTTCGATCGGAGCGGTAAACGCCGCGAGAATGAAGACGCATTCAGCCATTGCTCTCTTGCTCCTCTTCGTATCCGATCATTTCGCCGCGACCGCAATAGGCCATATATACTGCATTGAGTATGCACAGCAGATTCAGCAGCCCGGCAATACCCGTGTAAATCTGCCCGATCTCGGAGGGATGCCCATAGACATCATAGCCGCCGCTCTTGGTGAAGTTGCCGATAATGCCGACCGCCGGGGAACACAGTATCTGGGCATAGAACCAGATACGCCCGCTTTCCCAGTTGACCACACCGATCGAACCGATATATAATCCCATCGTAAACAACGCCGTGATGACGCAGAACAGGACGATCCCGCGTTTTCGCTCGCGGATGATAAAATGCCCCGCGCCGGGAACCATCCATGCCGCCAGTCCGACAGTGGCCAGCCACATGCCCTGTTCAGCAGGAGATCGATTGTTTGCGTTTGCTGTCATTCGCTTTCTTCGTCACTTGAGGGGGGCACTTCTTCTGAGGGTGCTTCTTCCTCAGCAGGTTCCTGTTTCAGTTTCAGCTCATACCCCATTCGTTCCAGAATGTTTTCAGGGCTCAGATGGACCAATGCAAGTCCGGCGGACTCGCTCATGCTTAACTGAAGTGCTGCCTGGGCCTTGTTGTCCAGGTAATCTTTCGTTGTGGCCGGTTGCCGCACGACTTCCTTGATGACATAGCAGGCCGCCTCCGGCTCAAACGGCAGCGGCTTTTGAATCGTTCCGGTGGTCTCGTTGTCTTCATCCAGCATGGTGTAGAGTTGATTGATGAGCATGTTGCCGGTCAGCCATGGGCGGATACGGCTGGCCATGCCGGGATTGTCCAACATCATGCTTTTGGCTTTCTGGATATTGGCCTGTGACATGCGAAGCTGCTGTTCGATCGTCTCCAGTTCTATTTTCTGGCCATCGACTTCAGCGTCCTCTGTTTCGTCCGGGTCGGCTTCTGTCGCGGCATATTTTTCATTATAGGCATCGATCGCATCAATCCAGTTGGCGTCGGCGATCATTGCGGCCAGTTCCTCGCCGCGGCTGTTGGCTGTCTCCATGGCCTTCATCAGAAGGATGTCATCTTTAACGGTGTCCTTCACAGAGAATGATGTTTGCTCGGCGGCTTCCTGCGGGTCCAGTACAACGCCGAGTGTTTCGAAGGTCACATCGACACTGTCGGCGGTTCCGGCATCCTGAATACCGACCACGCGAACCAGCGCCATCAGCTGGACATACTGGCTTTCTTCTTCGGAGAAGTAGCCGCCGCTAAAGGGGCCGAGATTTTGCCAGGTGCGAACGGACGGTACGCCGATACGCCGGCGAAGTTCTTTTTCTTCCGTGGCGGCAAATGCCATGTCTGAAAGCCGCAGGTATTGCTGTCCCCGCCGAACGCCGAGGGTGTTTAATATCTTGTCCCGGCTGAACGCGTCCATGTCGAGCCAGCCCGTCTTGCCGGTTGCGATGGGGATGTCGTTCTTTTGAGCCAGTTCGGCGCCGATAACGTCAAACTCGCCCGCGACTTTCTGGAGCTGTTCAGCGGTGGCTTCGTCGAAGTTGATCTCTTCAAACTCTTCTTCCGTTTTGTCCTTGATCTCATTGAAGAGGATGTTAGCTCGTATTTGCGTTTTTTCGGTTTCGAGGGTGCTGCGTATCCTCGCTTCGACTTCAGCGAACGAACGGCGCTTGGGGATCTGTTCGGACTCAGGATTATTGGGATCGACCGGTTCCGAAGTCTGGTACATGCTGATATTCTGGGCATAGTGATCTTCCAAGTCTTCGGCGGTTGGCTTTTCGATCTTCTTTTTGACATCATCCAGCAGGACGATCATATATTCCAATTGGATCCGCTTGGGCAGCTGGTATCCAAAGCCGAAGGGGTTATCCTCGCTCGAATCGCCTGGTACATGGGCTTTGTATTTGTCAAAGTGCTGTTGGATTTGGGCATCGGTCACATCCGTATCTTTGTCGACCAGCGGCTCGGCGGCGATCTTTACAAATTCCGCGTCGATGCGTTCTTTACTGCGGCCCAGCGAGGCCTTCACCTGGTTGATGGTCACTGCCTGCTGGTCCATGACACTGCTTGTATAAGTCAGCACGCCCAGCAGGTCAGAGAAGGTGCGGACAATTTGTTCCTGTGAGATGTTGCTGCTTTTAATGATCTGCCGGACAAGCATTCCCGCGTCAAGCTGGTTTTTCGTCATTCCTGGAATGGCGTAACGAAGCGTCTCCGAGGCCTTATTCGTAGACACAATGCAGCCGGCTTGTTTGGCTTCGGATTTTAAGAGGATCCACAGGATCTCAGGACTTTCGGGCCGCTGCTGGAAAAAATCATCCAATTCAGTTTGTGAGACCGGAAGCTGACCCTGCTGAATGGCCTGTTTCATCTGCGAAGCAATATCGCCGGAAAACTGTGAATCCGGAAACAGTAAATACACCAGAAGGGGACCGGTCATGCCGCTTTGAGACTGGATCAGGAGCTGATCAGCCATCAGCATTCGCAGGACTTTCAATTCGTTTTGTGAAGCCCGATAGTCTTCCCTCTTTATTTTTGTTCCGTCATCGTATGTAGCAACCACTGTTTTCATGGGGTTAAAAATGCTGTCAAAGATGTATCTGACGCCTGAACCCAGTACAAATGCCACCATGATGGCGATAACAACGAAGACCATAACTTGTTGCATATTTCTGCGAAGCCACTTTACTAAATGCATATTACTCACCTGCTGGTTAAATCGAGTTCCTGTTCTTCAAACAACTTACGAATCAAGACACTATAGTCAAACCCGTTATGATTTCAAGAAAAAAGAAATATCTATGCGGGCGTAAACAGAAACAGGCCATTTAATGATAATTTTGGGAAAACTGAAGGGGAACTATTTTTTAATTTTAACTTGACTGAGTAAAACGGATGTTTTATACTTTTGTTTGAAACTAATGTTTTAATTTCACCTGTGCAGGGGTCTATTATGGTAGAAAAGAATCGTGAATTTGAAAGTGAGGACGTCCAAAACCGCCTTCTTGATGCTGCGGAGGCCCTTTTTTGTAAAAAGGGCCTCGACGGAGTGTCCGTGCGTGAGTTGACTGCGGCGGCAGGGTGCAATCTGGCGGCAGTTAATTATTATTTTGGCGGTAAGGAAAACCTTTATACGGAAATGTTCCGCCGGCAGTTCCAGATGATGATCCAGGGCCATCTCAATACGATTGACCGGGTGATGAGCGAGTCGGATGTGTCATTGGAGAAGCTGCTGAAGGCGATTATCGAGCCGCCTGTTCGCGGGGCTGCGAACAATGAAACGAAAGGACAGGTCCTGAAATTGTTGGTGCGGGAGGTTCTGGATCAGAAAATAGACCCTGAATACGTTGTCAAGGACATGAAAGAGAAGTTTTTTGATCGCATTGGGCATGCGTTTATGGAGATAGTGCCGGATCTGCCTGAAGATAAAATCACGCTGGTTGTCATGTCATTTGACGGAGTCATCCTGCATCCGTTTTTATTTATGGACTTTTATCAGAAAACAATACCGGATTTAACGATTGATGGATTGATCGATCATATGGTGCGATTCGTGGCGGCTGGCATTCGCGGGTATGCGAGTCCGGATCAATAGGGGATTAGCGAATGCGATTGTTATCACAATTACTGGTGACGGCTGTGTTGGTTCTGGCCGGGTGCAATGTTGGCCCGGACTACGAGCGGCCCGCAACGGCGGCCGATTCGGTAGATACCTTTTCCTGGCTGCCGGCCCAGTGGGTCGATGCCCATGACCCGAACCTGTCTGGCTCATGGTGGCAGCGGTTCAATGATCCGGTTACCGATGAGTTGGTTCAAAGGGCGCTTTTGTATAATACCGATCTGGCCGCGGCCGCGGCGGCGGTGGACCGCTCACATGCTTTTCTGACACAGGCCTATGGTGCCCGTCTGCCGGAGGCGGGGCTGGGATTTAATCGAACACGGCAAAAAGTCAACTTCAATTTTCCGGGCGGCCGCGAAAGTTTTATCGCACAGGGCTACACACTGGACCTGAGCATCAGTTATATGGTCGATGTGTTCGGCAAACTCCGTCGGGCCGAACGGGCTGCCGAGTATGACCTGTTCGCCACGGAGAACGACCGGCAGGCGCTGGCCCACGCGGTCGTGGCTCAGGTGGTTCAAATGCGAATTAATATTGCCACGCAGCAGCGGCTGCTTGAGATCAACACCCAGACGATTGCCAACTGGGAAAGGGCACTGGAAATTATTGACCGCCGTTATCAGCAGGGCCTCTCGCCGGCGGTGGATGTCTATATCGCCAAGGAAAATCTTGCCAATGCCAAAGCGCAGAAATCGCTGGTTGAGCAATCGTTGCTGCTGACCCTGCACGCACTGGATGTTCTGTGTGGTCAGGCGCCGGAAACAACGCGCGATGTGCCGCGGACATTGCCAAAACTGCCCGGCCTGTCACCGGTTCCGGCCGGGTTGCCGGCGGATTTACTGGATCGCCGACCGGATGTGCGAGCCGCTGAGATGCGTTTGGCAGCCGGCACCGAGCGAATTGGTGCCAGTATTGCACAGATGTACCCCGACCTGACTCTGACGGCGACGGGGGGGTATTCTTCGGAGCATTTTCGCGAACTGACTCTATCAGAAAATCAGGTTTACGCTGCGATTTTGAATGCGATGGCTCCGGTCTTTAAGGGCGGCCGCCTCAAGGCCGGCGTTGAGGCTGCCGAAGCCGCTGCCCGCCAATCCGCTGCTCAATACGCCGGTACGGTACTGAACGCGATGCGTGAGGTCGAGGATGCCCTGGTCAAACAGCAGAAGCTGAAAGAGCGCATCACGCAGTTGACGGACCGCCTTGAGCAGGCCCGGAATGCCGAGCGAATGGCGACCGACCGCTATAAACAGGGCGTCGATAAGATTCTGCTGGTGCTGGAGACCGAACGCCGGCGGCGCCTGGCGGAAAACGAACTGGCTCTGGCCCAGGGCGACCTTTGGAAAGCCCGTGTAGAATTGTTCCTCGCCATCGGCGGCGATTGGGGAATCGAAGAAGAAGTATCCGCAGGAGATGATAAAAAATGAAAAAACTGAACAAATCGCTTACTCAGCTTATTTTGGTGGTTATGATTGTTGTTGCCGCGATTGGCATTGCAAAGATGATGTCTTTATTTCGCAGATCGCCGGAAAAAAAAGATAAAAAAGTATCTCCTCCTTTGCTCAATGTGATACAGGTGTATCCCGAAACACTGCAAATGACGGTACAGGGCTTTGGAACGGTTAAGCCGCGGATGGAGGTGCAGGTTGTCCCGCAGGTGTCGGGCAAGGTGGTTGAATGTCATCCGCAACTCGTCAACGGCGGATTTTTTCAGGCCGATGAGCCGCTGGTGGTAATCGAACAAACCGATTACACGCTGGCCGTTGAGAGTGCCGCCGCGGCGGTTGCGCAGGCCGAAGTCAAAGTCGAGCAGGAAAAAGCCGAAGCCGATGTTGCCAGGCAGGAATGGGAAAAGCTGCATTCCGACCAGCAGCCCGAATCCGTGCTGGTTTTGCGCGAGCCGCAGATTCGCAATGCACAGGCCCAGCTCAGTGCTGCCAAGGCCCGACTGGCCAAGGCCCAGCTCGATCTGGAACGAACCACGATTACGATGCCCTTTGACGGACGGATTTTACAGACATTTATCGATGTGGGCCAGTTCATTACCGCCGGGGCGCCGATCGCGACGGTCTATCGTACGGATATCGTTGAGATTATAGTGCCGCTGGCCGATGCGGAACTGGAATGGTTCGACCTGCCGCTGAACGGCAATCATAACAACAACTCCGGCGGTGTGCCGGTAGAAGTTTTTGCATCTTTTGCCGGCGGGGAACATTCCTGGCAGGGGCAACTGGTCCGCACCGAAGGCCGGATCGACCCGAAATCCCGCATGGTGCATGTTGTTGCCCAGGTTGCCGATCCGTTTAAGTCCGCTTCGTCCCGTCCGCCGCTGACGCCGGGGATGTTTGTTCGGGTGGATATCGAAGGCCGCCAAATTGAGAACATCTACCGCCTGCCGCGTTATGCGATCCGCCGGGGTGCTGAAGTCTGGCTGGCTCGTCAAAAACCTCCGGAAGAATCGGAGTCGACTGAGGATCCGGAAACGACCGAATCTGCCGTCTCGGAAGAAACCGACGAAACAATGGTCCAGGACCTCAATACGGTTCCGGAAATTGAGTATCGACTGCATATTATTAAGTCTGTCGAGATCGTTCGGATGGACAAAGAGTTTGCCTATATTGCCGCCGGGTTGGATGAAGGCGATTTTGTGATCACCAGTCCGCTGGAAACCGTAACCGACCAAATGACCATTAACATCATTGTCGACGATGAGACAGAGAACCAACAGGAGTAGCCGGTGGAATCACTGAATGACAAAAAAGGTGTTTTGGCTTGGTTTGCTCAGAACCATGTCGCGGCAAATCTGCTGATGCTGCTGATCATCGTCGGCGGCATCATCAGCTTAAAAACAAATATCGTCGAGATGTTTCCGCAGATGAGTGTCGATATGATCTCAATCCAGGTACCGTACCTGGGAGCCACACCTGCCGAAGCGGAAGAGGGCGTCTGCTTGCGCGTCGAAGAAGCCGTTGCCGGTATTGATGGCGTTAAACGGCTTCGTTCGGTGGGGGCCGAGGGTATGGGCTATGTACTGATCGAAATTGAAGACTTCGCCGATAACAGCAGAGTGCTGGACGATGTCAAGGCCGCGGTGGATCGCATTACGACCTTTCCCGCTGAGACCGAAGAACCGATCATCAAAGAGGAAACGATTCGCCATCATGTCATTACGATGGTGCTGTACGGCGATGTGCCCGAACGGACCCTGAAGGAACTGGCCGAGCAGATGCGGGATGAGCTGACCGCGATGCCCATGATCTCGCAGGTCGATGTAACCGGGGCCCGCCGCTATGAGATCTCGATCGAAGTGTCCGAACAAAATCTGCGTCGATATGGCCTCAGCTTTGAAGATGTCTCCAAGGCGATCGGCAAGGCCTCTTTGGATCTGCCCGGCGGGTCGGTCAAGACTTCCGGCGGTGAGATCCTGATCCGTACTCAGGGTCAGCGCTATCGCGGCGGCGAGTTTGAAAAGATCGTTGTCTTAACACGTCCCGACGGGACGAAAGTTCACCTCTCAGATATCGCGACCGTGATGGACGGCTTTGAAGATTCTGACAAGGCCAGTTATTTTGACCGCGAACGCTCGGTGCAGTTGCAGGTCTATCGCGTGGGCACACAAAACCTGCTGGATCTGGTGGATACCGTCGAGCGGTATATTGAAGAAAATCGCGCCGCGTTGCCCGAAGGCGTTTCCGTGGGCACCTGGTTTGACCGTTCCAAGATGCTGGAAGCGCGTCTTGGATTGCTGAAAAGAAATGCATTATTTGGCTTAGTGCTTGTCTTCATAGTACTGTCGTTGTTTTTGGATTTGCGGCTGGCGTTCTGGACCACACTGGGCATTCCGATCTCGTTTATGGGGGCCTTCTGGCTGATGCCGTACATGGATACCTCGATTAATATGATGTCGCTGTTCGCGTTTATCCTGGCGCTGGGTATCGTGGTGGATGATGCGATTGTTGTCGGCGAAAATATCTTCGAATACCGTCAGCGCGGAATGAAACCGGTCGAAGCGGCCATCAAAGGCGTCCGCGAAATGTGCGCCCCGGTAACGATGGCGGTCCTGACAACGATTTTCGCGTTTATGCCGCTGCTCTATATCTACGGCATTTTCGGCAAGTTCATCCGCGTGATTCCGATGGTGGTGATCCCGGTGCTGGCTTTTTCACTGATCGAGGCGCTGCTGATCCTGCCGGCGCATCTGTCCGGCGGACGGCCCATCGCTTCCCAACGCGGACACTTAGGCCCCGTCGGACGTCTCCAGCGATGGGTGCGCGTTCGCATGGAGGCATTTGTCGATAACAGGTTCGCCCCGTTTGTGCAATTGGCGGTGCGATGGCGTTATACAACAGTGGCCTGTGCGTTCCTTGTTTTATGTGTTGCGATAGGTTATTTCAGCGGCGGGTTTATCAAGTTCTCGCTGCTGCCCAAGGTCGAGTCGGATAATGTCTGGGCCTCGCTGTCGATGCCGATGGGAACCAGCGTTGATCAGACGCGCGAGGTGGTTGCTCGGATTGAAGCTGCTAAGGTGCGCATTGAGCAGCGAATTGAAGCCGAACGCCTGGAAAGCAGTAATCATTCCACTTGGAGCAAACTCAAGACAAAACTCGGATTCGAAACTAAGCCGCTGCAGCCGATGTTTGTGCATATGGCCACCGATATCGGCCAGCAGCCCTTCACCCGCGGTGACGCAGGCGGCCCGCCCACCGCCTCGGACAGCGGTTCGCACGCTGCCGAGATCAACATCCAGTTGCTCGAGGGCCAATATCGCGGCAGTGAATTTTCATCGGAAAAAATCGCCGCGATGTGGCGCGAAGAAGTGGGCCAGGTTCCCGGTGTATCGAGTTTGACTTTCACTTCGTCTCTGTTCCACGGCGGAAGCGCGATCTATGTCGAAATGAGTCACCGCGATTTTGATGTATTGCTGGCGGCGGCTGAGGACTTAAAACAGACGCTTGCCGAATACAGCGGCGTGTATGATATTTCGGATACTTTTGAGGCGGGCAAACTCGAGTTAAAACTGGCGCTCAAAGAGTCCGGCCGGACACTGGGCCTGAGTTGGGCCGACTTGGCCCGGCAGGTGCGGCAGGGTTTCTATGGCGACGAGGTCCAGCGCATCCAGCGCGGCCGCGATGATGTGCGTGTGATGGTTCGCTATCCGGAAAGCGAACGCACATCGCTGGCGGATATCGAAAACATGCGGATTCGCCTCAAGGACGGCACCGAAGTTCCGTTCCGGGAAGTGGCGGCCGTGCATCTGGGCCGCGGCTATGCCGCCATCAATCGCACCGACCGCCGCCGCGTGGTCAGTGTGACCGCTGATGTGGACCTGGCGGTTACCACGAGTAACGAAGTGGTGGCCGATTTAAAGCATGAGGTTTTGCCGATGCTCCGCGAAACATACCCGGGTCTGTCGTATGACTTTGAAGGTGAACAGCGGGACCAGCGGGATGTGGCCAAAAGTTTGGGCACCAGTGCCATCATCGCGCTGATGGCGATTTTCGGTCTGCTGGCGGTGCAGTTCCGCAGCTATATGCAGCCGGCGATCATTATGTCGGCCATTCCGTTCGGGCTGGTCGGGGCGCTGGTGGGGCATATTGTGATGGGTTTCCAACTGTCCATTTTGTCGGTCTTCGGCATCGTCGCGCTGACGGGAATTGTCGTCAATGACTCGCTGATCATGATCGACCTGATCAATCGTGAGCGTCGCGAGGGTATTGCGCTCAAGCAGGTCATCCGTGATTCGGTCACACGGCGTTTTCGTCCGATCCTGCTGACCACGCTGACAACCTTCTGCGGCCTGGTGCCGATGATGCTGGAAAAGAGCTTGCAGGCCCGCTTCCTGATCCCGATGGCGGTGTCGCTGGCATTCGGCGTGCTGTTCGCGACCATCATCACACTGATTCTCGTGCCGGCGCTGTATATGATCCTCGAAGACTTCAAAACAGCGGTCAAAGCGTTCTTTGTGACGATTTTTGGCCGTTCCGGCTCACCCTCGCCGGAATCAAAAGAATAATCCTCGCTAAAAAAACCGTGAAATTCCGATTCGTTTCGATTATTCTTGTCAGTGGAAACCCTGATTGAGGAACGAATCGATGCGGATAATACAACTGACACCCGGCTCCGGCGATAATTTTTATTGCGAAAATTGCCTTCGCGACTTGGCGCTGGTACGGGCGTTTCAGCGATCCGGCCACGATGCATTGCTGACGCCGATGTACCTGCCGGTCAATACGGGCGCGGAACCGCTGGAAAAATCCCCCATCTTTTTCGGCGGCGTCAATGTCTATCTTCAGCAGAAACTCCGCCTTTTCCGTAAAACTCCACGATGGCTGGACTGTGTGTTTGATAGTCCATTTCTGTTGAAAGGTGTGGGCAAGTTTGCCGGTATGACATCCGCCAAAGACCTGGGACAAACCACTTTATCGATGCTGCAGGGTCGCGACGGCAAACAGCTTAAAGAACTGGACCGCCTGACCGGGTGGCTGGCCTCGCTGGATCCGAAGCCGGATGTTGTCATCGTTTCCAATCTTCTGCTGGCCGGACTCGCCCCGGCGCTCAAAGAACGGCTGAACATTCCCGTTGTGTGTCTGCTGCAGGATGAAGAGGGCTTTTTGGACACGCTGGGCGAGCCCTATGCACAGCAGTGTTGGCAGTTGGTTCGTCAGCACGCCGCATCGTTTGATGCATTGATTTGTGTCAGCGATTACTATCGCCGGGTCATGCAGCAGCGGTTGGACATTGCTCCCGAAAGAATGCCGGTGATTCCGATGGGGATTGACGCGGCGGGATTCGACGCTTCAGCAGAGCCGCCGCCCGTTCCGACCATTGGTTTCCTGTCAAAGATGTGCCGCGATCATGGGCTGGATATCCTCATCAATGCTCTGCATCTGCTTCGGCATGATGACCGCTTAAAGCATACGATCTTGCGGGTAACCGGCGGAAAAGGCCCCGGCGATAAAATATTTTTAAAAAAGATGCAGAATCGCATCAACGCACTGGGATTGTCCGATGCGGTGGACTATGTGGCCGATTATACGGACCACTCGCGAAAACGATTTTTGCAGAACGTTTCCGTGATGGTGCTGCCGGCCCGAAAACCGCTGGCCTATGGACTGTTTGCGTTGGAGGCCTGTGCGGCGTCGCGGCCGTTTGTGCTGCCGGATGTGGGTGTCTTCCCCGAACTGGTCGAAAACACACAAGCCGGTGTTTTGTACCACCCGAACAACCCGGTTCGGCTGGCCGAATCGCTGCGTTTGCTGCTGACCGATCCGCAGAGGATGCTTCAATTGGGCGGCAACGGACGCCGCGCGATTGAAACGACCTATTCGATTGATCAAACGGTCGCGAAGTTAACCGAACTGTTCGATTCGCTTCGCGATGATCATACCGTGTAAAGGAACAGCGAAAATGCTCGAACTGATCGATGTCAACAAAAGCTACCCATCCGCCCCGGAGGATGTTTCGGTCTTGTCCGGGATCAATCTGCGGATCGAACCGTCACAAAGTATCTCGATCGTCGGCCCCTCCGGCAGCGGCAAGACCACGCTGCTGAATCTGATGGGCGGATTGGACAGGGCCACTTCCGGTAAGATCATGCTGAATCAAAAGAATCTGGGCTCTTTGCGAAACGGTGAACTGGCCCGGCTTCGCAATCGCCGCATTGGCTTTGTGTTTCAGCTTCATTATTTGCTGGCTCAGTGTACCGTGCTGGAAAATGTGCTGCTGCCGACACTGGCGGTTCGGAAATCTCAGATAGAGAAGGACAGCGACAGAAAGCGCGCGATGGACCTGTTGGAGCGAACACAGATGGCCCGCTATGCCGAATCCCGTCCCGGCCAATTGTCCGGCGGACAGCGCCAGCGGGTGGCCGTGGTGCGTGCGCTGATTAACCAGCCCGACATCCTGCTGGCCGATGAGCCGACCGGCTCGCTGGATGCGGATACCGCGGGACACTTGACCGATTTACTGTTGGAACTGAATCAGAGCGAGTCAGTCGCGATGGTGATTGCGACGCATTCAAGAAGACTGGCCCGCAAAACGCAGCGGCAGTTTAATCTGGACCATCAGACATTGACCGAACTTTAAGAAAATGAACTTCCTGCAAGTTGTAAAACGCGATCTTCGCTTTTACCGCCGGACCAACCTGGTCATGGCCCTGCTGGCGGCAGTGTGCTGTGCCATCCTGACCGGGGCGATGCTCGTCGGCGACTCGGTTCAGCACACACTGCGGCAAATCGCCCAAATGCGTTTGGGACAGAGAACACGCTATGCGATGTCAACGGGGGATCGTCTTTTCCGGCTGACGCTGGCTGAAAAATTTTCGGGAGATGCGGAAACGAATATTGCCGGTGTGCCGGTGCTGGCAGTCAAAGGCATCCTCGAAACGCCCGATGGCTCGATACGGGTAAATAATCTGAATGTGTACGGCATCGATTCGTGGTTTTGGCAGTTGGCAGCGTCTACTGAACAGGCATTTATGCCTGTTCAGGGTGTCAATATCAGCGAGTCAGTGAAAGCGAGATTGGGCGGTACGAATGGCGGATTTCTGCTTCGGGTACAGAAGTCAACAGTGTTGTCGCGCGACTTGATCTTTTCAACCGAAGGCGGCGATTCTCAGGCATGGGAGATTAAGATTGCCGATGTTATTCCGGATGAAGCAATGGGGCGATTCAGTTTGCAGGCGTCACAGGAACCGCCGCTGAATGTGTTCGTGCCGATAGACTGGCTGGCGGAAAAGATTGGTCAGCCGAAAAAGGCAAATCTTTTGTTAGTGGCCGATGGCTGGTCGTCACAGGATGATCTCAATAGTCGATTAAACGAATGTGTGATACTTGCCGATCTTGGTTTGGAACTGAGATCTCTCGAATCGGAAAACGTTCTTGAACTTCGTACTTCGCGAATCTTTTTGGATAAACCGATTGCGGAGGCGGCCTTAAAAACAGGCGACAATCCGTATGGCGTATTCACTTACTTTGTTAATGAAATCCGTTCCGGCAAGAAGGCCGTTCCCTATTCAACGGTGTCGGCAGTAGGGCACGATTTATTGGCCGATCTGGCTGTCGATGAGATCATTATCAATGAATGGCTGGCGGACGAACTGGACGCCGACGAAGGCGATGCGATCCAGCTGACGTATTTTCAGATCACCCCTACACGCAAACTCATCGAACAAACCAGCGGTTTTACTGTCAAGCGGGTCGTCCCGATGATGGGGTCATTCGCCGACCCGACGCTGATGCCGGACTATCCGGGCCTGACCGAAGCGAACAGTTGCGGCGATTGGGACTCCGGGATTCCGATTAATCTGAAAAAAATCCGCGACAAAGACGAGGATTACTGGGACACATACAAGGGCACGCCCAAGGCCTTTGTCTCCATGGAGGCCGCGCAAACGATCTGGTCCAATCGTTTCGGAACCCTGACCGCGGTGCGCTGGCCAGGGACGGAAAACGATACAAAAACAATCGCCGCGGAACTGATGAAGAACCTTGACCCCGCCCAAGTGGGGTTTGCATTTAAGGATGTGCGCGAAGCCGCCCGTCGCAGCGCGTCCGGATCGACGGATTTCGCGGGCTTGTTTTCCGGATTGAGTATGTTTTTGATTTTTTCGGCGGCGGTTTTACTGGCGCTGATGTTTGTGTTCTATGTTGAATCCCGCACACAGCAGACGGGCTTATTGCTGGCGGTCGGTTGGGACAGTTGGAAAGTTTTTTCGCTGTTTCTGGCCGAAGGAGCCGGTATCGCATTGACCGGTTGCGTGGCCGGGGCGGTCGTTTCAGTTCTTTATACTGCGTCATTGATCCTTATTTTGAATGCGACATTCTGGGCCAACGCGATTGCCGGTTTGCAGCTAACTTTTCATATGAATCCTCTTACACTGATCAAGGGCATCGCTGTCAGCTTTGTAATTTGCATTTTCGCGATTCAGATAGCACTGTTTCATCGCCTCCGCCGCCCGGTGCATCAGCTCTTGACCGGTATCTCCGAGCAGTATTCCAAGATCGGCAAGTCCCGCGGCTCATTATTATCATTGCTGGGGTTCGCTTGTTTTGGAATGGGTGTTTTCATCTCTGCGACTTCAGAGGTCGGTCAGGGACAGGTGAAATTGTTCTTTATCGCGGGTACACTGTGTCTGGCAGGCCTGATTTTGATGGCTGCCGGCTGGCTCAAGTGGCTGCGGCTAAAGAGCCGTTCATTTGTTAATTCATTAAACGTGCTGGCCGTCAAAAGCATCCCCCGCCGAACCGGTCGAAGCATTACTGTCCTGATCGCCCTGGCCTGCGGCGTGTTCATGGTTATCGGCGTTGGCGCCAACTACAAGGACATCGCCGCTGATGCGCACCAGCGCCGCTCCGGTACCGGTGGATTTACCCTGTTTGCGCAGACGAGCTTTCCGGTAACAGAGCCGTTGCAACTGGAGCCGGATCCGGAGAATACGGTGCCGGGGATTGAAGAATATGATTTTATTCCGATGCGGCTGTATCAGCAGGACGACGCGAGCTGCCTGAATCTCAACCGTGCCGCCCAGCCGTCCCTGCTGGGGGTGCGGGCCGACGATTTAGCTCAGCGAGATGCGTTTTCGTTTCAGCAGACCGATTCGCAAGACGACATTTCCGGTTGGAAATTGTTGGATGTGCCGCTTGATAACGACACGATCCCGGCAATCGGCGATTACGGCACGGTATTCTGGGCACTGGGTAAAAAATTAGGTGACAGGATCCCCTGCAGAACCGAACAGGGCGGTACAATAAATTTGAAAATTGTCGGGATTTTGAAAGATTCGCTGCTTCAGGGGCGTTTATTCATTTCGGAAGACAACTTTGTCCGCTGCTTCCCGTCCATTGATGGCCATCAGCAATTCCTGATCGATGCGGACCGGGACCAGCACCCGTTGCAGGCCAAAGCGTTAATGAAAAAGTACCGCGATGTCGGGGCCGAGGTTGTCCCGGCCCGTCAGAAACTGGCACAGTTTCACGAGGTTGAAAATACCTACCTGGCGATTTTTCTGGTCCTGGGCGGTTTGGGCGTGGTCCTCGGTTCGGCGGCACTGGGTCTGGTGCTGGTGCTCAATGTGCTGGACCGTCGCGGTGAGTTGGCCATGATGCAGGCGGTCGGCTTCCGAAAACCGGCATTGCGAAAAATGCTGTTTCTCGAACATGGATTATTGCTGTTGGCGGGTCTGTTCTGCGGGGCGATTCCGGCACTGTGGGCGGTTTTCCCCTCGGTTGTTACCCGCGGCGGCGGATTTCCGTTTGTGCCGATCGGGTTGATTGTCATTGCAATTTTCGCCGGCGGAGCCCTCTGGATACGCTTCGCCGCGGCGAGAATCCTCAAAACAGACTTTATGAATATACTGAGAAACGAATAAAAAGTAGCTCAGGCATCTTGCCTGAGTCATTGTGAACAGCAGCCTGGATGTTATTGCATGAAAATTAAAAGTCTCATCCTGCCCGTGATTGTCGCGATCGTTCTGCTCGCGTCGGTGGCCTATTGGGTCTATGAATACAAGACTTTTATCGTCACGCCGCGCATCGCCGGTCTGGATAACCGGCCGCAACCGGATCCGCAGGACACCGGCCCGAAAGTCATCGAAGGCACACTGGAAACATTCGACGGCACCCCTGCGGATTCAACCGGTCGATGGCCCAATTTCCGCGGAGCCGATGTGAAGGCGGTGGTCCGGTCAGATATTCCATTAGCCAAACAATGGCCGCCGGAGGGGCCTGCAAAGTTATGGCAGGTTGAACTGGGGCAAGGCTACGCCGCTCCGGCGGTCTATGACGGCAGAGTCTATCTGATCGACTACGATATGGAAAAACAGGCCGATGCGATCCGCTGTTTCTCGCTGGATGACGGCAAAGAGATCTGGCGTTATTCTTATCCCGTCAAGATCAAACGCAATCACGGCATGAGCCGCACGATCCCCGCGGTCAATGAAAACTACATCGTTACCATTGGCCCCAAATGCCATGTCACCTGTCTGGACCGCGTCACCGGCGAATTTAAGTGGATGATTGATCTGGTTGCCGAGTACGGCACCAAAGAACCGCTCTGGTACGCTGGCCAGTGCCCGCTGATCGTTGACAATAAAGCCATCATTGCACCCGCGGGCCCGGATGTTTTGATGATGGCCGTGGATTGTGAAACCGGCGAGGTCGTCTGGAAAACACCGAACCCCGACGGCTGGAAGATGACGCATTGCTCGATCATCCCGATGCGATTTGCAGATCAGAACTTCTATGTCTATTGCGGCAGCGGCGGGGTGGCAGGCGTATCTGCCAAAGATGGTTCGATCCTCTGGAAGACCGATGCGTGGTACTTGCGCGTCAATGTCCCCACACCGGTCGATTGCGGCGACGGCAGGGTTTTTCTTTGTGCGGGCTATAACAAAGGCAGCATGATGCTGCAGCTTGAAAATCATGATAGCAGAATCGTCCCAAAGGTCTTGTTCGAACTACCGCCGGACATATTCGGCTCCGACCAGCAGACGCCGATCTTTTACAACGGCTATATCTACGGCGTCCGGCCGGACAAGCAGCTGGTCTGCATGGATACGACCGGCAAGATCCTCTGGAGCAGTGGTTCGGATAATACCTACGGTTTAGGACCGTACATCATCGTCAATGGGATGATTTATATTCTCGATGACGACAGCGTCCTGTCCTTGATAGAAGCATCGCCGGAAAAATTCAATAAACTGGCGCAGACAAAAGTACTCGAAGGCCACGAATCCTGGGGCCCGCCGGTACTGATCGACGGCAAACTCCTCGTCCGCGACCTGACAACAATGGCCTGCCTGGATGTGGCACAGTGATGGGAACCACGAATGAACGCTAATAAACACGAATTATTTTTTGACGGGATTAACGGGATCGACAGGATATTAACAATGAAATAATCTATGAAACGATTAGGCCTGCTTGAGTGTGGGAAAACCTTGTTTATAGTCGCAAAATCGGGTATGATTTTTTGTGGTTACTGAATATATATTCAACTGATAGATGAAGAAAAAAGCCCGTAGGGCTTCTGATAAGAATAGCCGCGGGTGCAGGGAGTGAAGCGACCGGAACCCGTGGTTGGTTTGCGTGGTGGTTTGGGACCCTGTCGGGGTCGAATAACAGAATTATTTTGATTCATGTGTTTTGTTCAACCCCTTTGGGGTTGTGGTTATTTTGTGGTTCAGTTACCACGGGTTACGGCCTGCGGCCTCACCCGCGGCTATTATTGTTAAAACCCCTTTCGGGGTTGGGCAAGGAAAATGAAAAATCGAACGGGTAAAATTCAATCGGGCATATTAACTGGGCTTGTTCTGGCTGTGGCGATTGGTGCCGGGGTGGTGGCGTTTATTCTGTTTGACAGTTCCGGCACAAAATCAACGCTGGGGCCCGAATACATCTACGACATCACCCAATATACAACAATCGATCCGGCCCTGATCATATACCAACAAACAGGTGAATCAATTCAGACCGATTTCGAACAGGCCCGCGCGATCGCGATCGGCGCCGATGGAAAAATTTATATTGTCGGGGATGAAAAAATCGCGATCTATACCCCGGGCACTTCCGTCCCGATGGAGACCGAACTTGGTGCCGAGCCAACCTGTCTGGCCGTTGACATGGACGGTACG
Source organism: Planctomycetota bacterium (assembly GCA_039714335.1). Lineage (GTDB taxonomy): Bacteria > Planctomycetota > Phycisphaerae > Sedimentisphaerales > Anaerohalosphaeraceae > 4572-13. The sequence goes on along the minus strand of JBDLJN010000010.1, from coordinate 14,597 downwards.
ATTGTCACCTGTGTTGGCAATTTTATTATTTTTATGAATTCAATGGGCGTTGAAACGGCCCGGTGGAATATCCCCGCCGACAATGCGATCCTGACCTCGATTGCGATGGATGATAAAAATCTGTTTATCGCCGATGCCGTCAATAAAATAGTATGGCATCTTGACCGCCAAGGGAATGTCCTCGGCAAGATCGGCCAAAAGGACCCCGACCGCAACATCCCCGGCATCGTGGTTCCCAGCCCGTATTTCGATATCGCCATGTATCCCGACGGTTTGCTGCGCGTGGTCAACCCCGGCCGTCACTGGATCGAGGCCTACACCGTTGACGGCGACCGTGAATGGTATTGGGGCTCTACCGGCGTCGGCATCGAAAGCTTCAGCGGTTGCTGCAATCCAGTCGCAATAGCGATCCTGCCGGACGGCGGATTTGTCACCGCGGAAAAAGGCCTCGTGCGGGTCAAGGTTTACGATGCCGATGGCGAGTTTGTCGGCGTGGTCGCCGGCCCGGACCAACTCGGCTGGGTCGATCCGCTGCGTGTCTGCAAAACCCCCGAAGACTGCAAGACCAAGGGGTTTGATGTCGCAGTGGACAAGGCGGGACGCATCTATGTGCTCGACACTCTGCGAAATATCGTAAGAATATTCGAAAAGAAACAATAAGCCCGTAGGGCTTGAATAATAATAGCCGCGGGTGCAGCGAAGCGGAACCCGTGGTTCGTTGCGCAACGGTTTCGTCGACCCTGTAGGGATCGAATAACCTATGTTGGAATTCGGTATTACGGTATGAACACAAAAAATAAAAACACGGTTTCGCGGCGTACCGCATTGACATCGTCCCTGCGATGGGGCACCGCTGCCCTGATGGCGGCAGCCGTCGGGCTTTTTGCCCGCCGCAAACAGCTCCGCCGGGAAAACACCTGCATCGACCCCAAGGGCCGTGTGGGCTGTCGGAACTGCTCCTTATTACAGGAATGCTCTCTGCCGCGCGGTCTGTCGGTCAAACAATTCCTGGATCGAGAAAATGAAAAACGAAATTCCTGACAATCTGCCGCGTCGAAAATTTTTGACCGAAGGCCTCTGGACCGCAGCGCTGGCATCGCTGGGTGCGGCCGCGGCGGCACTGCTGGCCAAGGGCCGCAGGGACAAATACGTCTGGCAGCTCGATCCGTACAAGTGCATCGGCTGCGGCAAGTGCGCGACCCACTGCGTCCTGAACGAGTCCGCCGTCAAATGCGTCCACGCCTACGCCATGTGCGGCTACTGCGACCTGTGTACCGGCTATTTTATCCCGGAGCCCAAAGCATTAACCACCGCCGCCGAGAACCAGCTCTGCCCGACCGGCGCCATCACCCGCACGCATATTGAAGACCCATACTTTGAGTATCATATCGACGAACCGCTGTGCATCGGCTGCGGCAAATGCGTGGTCGGCTGCAATGCCTTCGGCAACGGCTCGCTGTTTTTGCAGGTCCGTCACGACCGCTGCCTCAATTGCAATGAATGCGCCATCGCCGCGGCCTGTCCGTCGCAGGCGTTCAGGCGGGTCCCCATTGACAAACCTTATCTGATGAAGGATGCCTGATGCGACTGACCCGACGAGCATTAATAATACTGATCCTCTGGCTTTGCTGCACGGTGCCCGCACTGTCGATTCAGCGTTTCCCGCCGCCTGAATTTGATACGGACCACACGATCCCGACTGCCACCCAGCCGCCCGCGCGGGCGCTGGCGTGGGAGGTGCTGGATGTGGCGATTCTTTGTGCGGCGCTGTCTTTGGCCTCGTGGCTGGTCCTGAAAAAACGCAGCCGCCGATGGATTGTAGTGCTGATGCTGTTTTCATTAGCGTATTTCGGCTTTTGGCGAAAGGGGTGCGTCTGTTCGATCGGCGCCATTGGCAATATCACGCTGGCGATCTTCGATTCAAGCTACGCGGTCCCATGGACGGTGCTGGCGTTCTTTTTTTTGCCGTTGGTGTTCACGCTGTTTTTTGGCCGCATCTTTTGTGCGGCGGTGTGCCCCTTGGGGGCGGTTCAGGATGTCGTACTGCTGCGGCCGCTGAACATCTCGCCCTGGCTGGAAACCACATTGCGGCTGCTGGCATGGCTGTATCTGTCCGCAGCGGTCTTGCTGGCCGCCACCGGCAGTGCATTTATCATCTGCCGCTATGACCCGTTTGTCGCGTTCTTTCGACTCAGCGCCAATCCGGCGATCTGGATCATCAGCATTTCAATGCTCATCATCGCGGTCTTTGTCGGCAGACCCTATTGCCGCTTTTTATGCCCCTACGGACTCATCCTGCGGCAGCTTGGCCGCATTTCAAAGTTCCGCGTAACCATCACCCCGGACGAGTGTATTCACTGCCGCCTGTGCGAAGGCGCCTGCCCGTTCGGAGCGATTGAAAAACCCACCGTCGAATGGCCCCGCGCCGAATATCCACGCGGCCGCAAACGACTGATTACGCTGATGATCCTGCTTCCGGTTTTTATCGCCGCCGGTGTTTGGATCGGATACAAACTGCATCCGAGATTGGCGATGAACCATCCGACAGTATGGCTGGCCGACCGCGTCAAACTTGAACAGGCGGGCGTGTATAAAGAACCCGTTGACCAGACACAAGCATTTTATACCAGCGGCCAAACGCTGGAGGCCTTATACGAAGCCGCCGCCGAAAAACAGAAACAGTTTGCCCTTGGCAGCGCAGCGGCAGGGGGCTTTATGGGCCTGATCGTCGGCGGAACCCTGCTGGCGCACAGTATTTTCTGGAAGCGGTCGGAATACGAGGCCCAGCGAACCGGTTGTGTCGCCTGCGGACGGTGCTATAATTATTGTCCGCGACATCGAAAGTGGCTAATAGGTAAAAAAGAAGAAATCAACTAATGAATAAACTAAACCCACTATATGAAAGTATCAGCTACCAGTCGGCCATTGGGATAGCAATTGTCTCAGCGGTGTTCAGTATTGTTATTGCGACTTTGGTGGCGGTCAATGTCTATTCGAATGAGGTCAGCGTGCCGGTCCGATCGACAGAACTGGAAAAGATGAAAGAACAGGCCAAGGCCAACCCCACCGATCAAACACTGGCGGAGTTGATTCTCCAGACCGATACGCAGTTGCGGCGGGACCAGTTCGCCGGGCTGTATTTCGTCAAGCGCGGAACGATCCTTCTGGTGGTGACGCTGGTCCTACTGGTCGGCTCGATCATCTGGGCCGTCAGTCATCATCCCAAGCACCCCGAAGTGTCGCCGCCGCTTGATTTGAAAACACACCAGGTTCGCCAGGCGAGCTTAACACGAACGACCCTTTCGATCGCGGCCATTCTGCTATGCAGTGTCGCTTTGTTCTGGGTGCTTCACGCCCCGCAGATCGAGATGGATGCAGATGACGGGGGGGCTGTTGCTTCGCTTTATGCTTCGGCCGAAGAGATGGAAAGCCAGTGGCCCGTTTTCCGCGGTCCCGGCGGGTTGGGCATTTGTCATTTTGAAAACATACCGGACACATGGTATGGGCCATCCGGCAAAAACATTCTCTGGAAAACCCCCATCCCGCTGCCCGGCCACAACTCGCCCATCGTTTGGAACGACCGGATTTTCCTGACCGGGGCGACCGAGGATAAGCAGCAGGTGTTCTGCTTCGATGCCGATTCCGGCAAGCTGCTTTGGAGCGGCGACGTTTCAATTCCCGCCAACCCCGCCCGCGACGATATGGATATCATGGAAGATACCGGCCATGCTGCCTGTACCGCGGTGACCGACGGCAGGCGGGTTTGTGCGATCTTCGCCGGCGGCGATATCGGTTGTTTTTCTGCGGATGGAAACCTGCTCTGGGAAAAACATCTGGGCATCCCCGACAGCATGTACGGCTATGCCGCGTCGCTGACCGCTTATGAAAAAAACATTATCATTCAGTGGGATGTCGGCTATGACGAAGGCGACGAAAGCAAAAGCAAGCTCATCTCGCTGGATTGGCAAACCGGCAATACCGTTTGGGAAACCCATCGTCCGGTGCCGAATTCATGGTCGTCTCCGACAGTGGTTAAAATCGCTCAGGAGTACCAGATTCTCACGACCGCGTCGCCGTTTGTCATTGCCTATGATGCCAAAACCGGAACAGAACTGTACCGGACAGAATGTATCGAAGGCGACATTGCGTCACTGCCAATTTTTTCTGATAACAAGATCTTTGCCATTGAGCCGTACAATAAACTGGTTGCTGTTAATACTGAAAACGCATCCGGGGATGTTACCGAAACCCATATCCTCTGGGAGACCGAAGAAGAAATGCCCGACATTTGCAGCCCCGTTGCCAATGGTCAGTTTATCTGGACACTGACGACGGAAGGGCTTCTGGGCTGTTATAATGTGACGGACGGCGAGGAAGTTTACACGCACCAAATAAAGGGCAGCTTTCAGGCCTCGCCGACACTGGTTGCCGATACGATATACCTGCTGGCTGAAGACGGAACGACGCTGATCGTCGGTACAGGTTCCGAATACACCGAGCTGAAACGCAATGAGCTGGGCGAAAAATGTTATGCCAGCCCGGCCTTTCAGGACGACCGCATCTACATCCGCGCCAAAGGCAATCTATACGCGATAGGGACAGCCGAATGACCGAGCTTGACCTAAGCTGTGTTGATGCGATCATCGAGCGGATCGGAACCAAACCGTCCGACGCTTTGCCGCTTTTGCAGGCGGTCCAGGAGCAGTTCGGCTATCTGCCGCCTGAGGCCATCGAGCGATTGGCCCAAACCACCGAGTGCAAACTCTCCGGTCTGTGGTCGGTCGCGACATTCTACGATCAGTTCCGCCTTAAGCCCGCCGGAAAACACATCGTCAAGGTCTGCATCGGCACCGCCTGCCATGTCAAAGGCGCCTCTCAGATCTATGAGGCCTTTCAACGCTATCTCGGCATTGAACCTGACGAGGACACGGATGCCGAAAAACTGTTCACCGTCGAAAAAGTTGCCTGCCTGGGCTGCTGTATGCTGGCCCCGGCGGTACAGATTGACGACGTGATCTATGGTCATCTGACCGGCGAAACGGTGGGTCCGGTCCTGCAGGATTTTCTCGAACAGCAAAAACACACCGCCGCCGCACCCGCCAGGGCTCGCCGCGGTAAAGGCATTACCGGCCAGGCGCGCATCTGTCTGGATTCCAGTTGTCGCGCCGTCGGCAGCGACAAAGTGTATGACGCATTGAAACTGGCCGTCGTTAACCTCGATGTTCCCGTCAAGGTCAAGAGCACAAGCTGTCCCGGCATGAGCTTTCTGGCGCCGCTGGTCGAGGTCGTTATGTCCGACGGCCAGATCTTTCGCTACGGACAGGCAAAACCGGCCGATGCGATCTCAATTATTCGAAGACATTTTCAGCCCGTCGGCATTTCCGGGCGGATCAGATCCCACATCGGCAACCTCATCGACACACTGCTGGACGACCGCATCGGCCACGGCCCCATCCGCTATTCGTTGAGCATTCGCGATCATTCCGTGGATGACTATCTCAATCAGCAAAAGCAGATCGCCACCGAACACGCTGCACAGATCGACCCGCTCGATATCGCCGAGTACGAAGCCAACGGCGGATTTGAAGCCCTGCGAAAGTGTCTGACCGAACGAACCGGCGACTCTGTTCTGGCCGAGATCGAAAATGCCGGTCTGCGCGGTCGCGGCGGCGGGGGATACCCGACCCATTTGAAGTGGCATGCGGTGCAGAAGGCCTCGTCGCGGCAGAAATATATTATCTGCAACGGTGATGAAGGCGACCCCGGCGCGTTCATGGACCGGATGCTGATGGAATCGTACCCGTATCGTGTTCTTGAAGGTATGGTGATTGCCGCGTGGACCGTCGGCGCCAATGAAGGCGTTCTCTATATCCGTTCCGAGTACCCACTGGCTATCCAGCGAATGACCGCTGCGATCGAAACATGCACCCGGCGCGGCTATCTCGGCAACGCGATCTTCGGCACCGACTATTCGCTCGATCTGCGGGTCTATGCGGGTGCCGGCGCATTTGTTTGCGGCGAAGAAACCGCACTCATTAAAAGCATCGAGGGGAAGCGCCCGTCCCCTCGATTGCGGCCGCCGTATCCGACCCAATCCGGCCTGCATCAATTGCCCACGCTGGTCAACAATGTCGAGACCTATACGCTGGTTCCATGGCTTCTCCACAACGGGGCCGAAGCATTTTCCGGGTTGGGGACCTCTAAAAGCAAGGGCACCAAAGTATTTGCACTCGCCGGCAAAATCCGTCGCGGCGGCCTCATCGAGGTGCCCATGGGTATGACCATTCGCCAGATCGTTGACCAGATTGGCGGCGGCATCGAACATGACAACGCGCTCAAAGCCGTCCAGATCGGCGGTCCTTCCGGCGGTTGTGTCCCCGCGTCCATGGTCGACACGCCGATCGATTATGAATCGCTGCATACCGCCGGTGCGATCATGGGTTCCGGCGGGATGGTGGTTCTGGACGAAACCGACTGCATGGTCGACATCGCCCGCTACTTCCTGGAATTCACCCAGGCCCAGTCCTGCGGCCGCTGCACATTTTGCCGGGTGGGCACCAAACGAATGCTGGAGATATTGGAGCGTCTGTGCCAGGGTAAAGGACAATCCGGCGACATCGAAAAACTGCAGGAACTAGGGCACCTGATCCAAAATACAAGCATCTGCGGTCTGGGCAAAACCGCCCCCAACCCGGTGCTTTCAACGATCGAACATTTTCGAGATGAATACGACGCCCACATACAGGGCAACTGTCCGGCGGGCAAGTGCCGCGAACTGATCCGCTACTCGATTACCGATGACTGTATCGGCTGTACGATCTGCGCCCAGCACTGTCCCGCAGATGCGATCGCGATGAAGCCGTATGAAAAGCACATCATCGACCAGCCATCATGTATTCGATGCGGCACCTGTAAACAGGTGTGTCCCGCCAACGCTGTGGAGGTCAAATGATTACGCTGACGATTGACAACAAAGAGATTCAGGCCCCCGAAGGCAGCACCATTCTCGAAGCGGCCCAAAAGGAAGGCATCCATATTCCAACGCTCTGTTTTGCGAAAGATCTCAAACCCTCCACAAGTTGCATGGTGTGTGTTGTTCGCGTTGAAGGGCTTAAAACACTCGTTCCGGCCTGCGGAACACGCGTTGCGGAAAACATGCGTGTCGTTACCTGTAATGACGAGATTCAAAAGGCTCGCACCGCCGCGATTGAACTGTTGCTTAGCGATCACATTGGTGACTGCCTCGGACCGTGTATGGTCGGATGCCCGGCAAAGATGAACATCCCCCTGATGATCCGTCAGATCGCCGCGGGCGATTTTGCCGCGGCCATCCAAACCGTCAAAAAAGACATACCGCTGCCCGCGATTCTGGGCCGCATCTGTTCGGCACCGTGCGAAAAAGTCTGCCGGCGAGAACAGGCCGATGCCGCGGTGTCCATCTGTCTGCTGAAACGATTTGTCGCGGATATGGATCTGGCTTCATCGAGTCCTTATCGGCCCCATTGTGCCGCGCCGACCGGCAAAAAAACAGCGATTGTCGGAGCCGGACCAACTGGGCTCTCGGCGGCGTATTATTTGAAGCACGCCGGTATCGATTGTTCGGTCTATGACGACCACGATCACCCCGGCGGGTCGCTGCGATATGCGGACATGGATCGAAATGTATTGCCGTTTGAGATTATTGAAAAGGAAATCGCGCAAATAGCGGCCTTGGGAATTGACTTTCACGGCAATATCTTCGTTGGCAAAGACGTTTCTATGGAGGAATTGAAAAGTCAATATAATGCGGTTCTTTTAGCGACCGGAACGCCGGAAGGGGATAAAATTCAGGCAAATCGCCCAGGTTATTTAACTTCGGAAAGGGCCGTTTTCGCTGCAGGCGGATGTATCGGATCAAGAAATCTGTGTATTCGCAGGATTGCGGATGGAAAAGAAGCAGCCCTCTCGATACAATCGTTCCTGCTTGGCGGCACGATTGCCCCAAAACCGGACTATAATCATCGGGTTGGGAAACTGCAGCCGGCCGAACTCGCTATTTTTATAGAACAAACGGTTGATACGGTTCGACAAGAGCCGAAAACGCTTAACGGTTTAACGCTTGAACAGGCGCAGGCCGAAGCGGCCCGTTGTCTGCATTGTGATTGCCGAAAGGCGGACAATTGCCGGTTGCGTGATCTGGCTGCTGAGTTGGATGCTCGCCAGAGAACATTCCAAGGCGAAAAAAAACTGTTCCAACAGATAACTGAACACGAACAAATACTGTTTGAGCCGGGTAAATGTATTCAATGCGGCCTGTGTATTCAGGTGGCCCAAAATCAAGGCGAAGACATCGGCCTGTCTTTTCAGGGACGTGGTTTTGACGAAAAAATCGTCGTGCCGCTGGATAAATCATTTGCGTGCGGACTGACAAAGGCCGCCGAAAAATGTGTCAAGGTCTGTCCGACCGGCGCCTTGGCAATGAAAAAATAAACTACTGAACAGGAGATTAATACGATGAAGTTTCCAAAGACCGTTGTTCTGTTTTTAATCGCGTGTATTTCAACGACATTGTTTGCCGCCGACTGGCCCAATTGGCGCGGGCCCAATTATGATGGTGTCAGCACCGAAACCGACTGGGACCCGACGGCATTAAAAGCCGCTTCTCCTGCTTGGGAAGTACAGATTGGCATCGGCTTTTCCGCCGTATCTGTCGTCGATGGCAAGGCCTATACGGCCGGCAACATTAATAAGGACACCGATGTCATTTACTGTTTCGATGCGGCCACCGGCAAAGAACTGTGGACCTATGAATACCCCGAATCACTGACCCCGAAACAATATGAAGGCGGCCCGAATGCCACACCGACCATCTACGAAGGCAAGCTCTATATGATCAGCAAGACCGGCAAGGTTTTTTGTCTGAATGCTGAAACAGGTGAGGAAGTCTGGAAACGGGAATTGCCTTATAAGGAGATTCAATGGGGGTTTTCCGGTTCACCGGTTATCATCGGCGATGTGGTGGTTTTCAATGTCGGCAGTGCAGGCGTGGGCGTGGACAAAAATAACGGACAGGTCGTCTGGAAAAGCGACAATGAAAAATCGGGCTATTCTTCAGCGGTTCCCTATCAGGATGACGAAACACGCTGCTTTACGATGGCCGGCAAAGACGCATTGATAGGGGCTGAAGCGGCCACGGGAAAAATTCGCTGGTCATATCCATGGCAGACCAAGTATGATATTAATGCTGCCGACCCGATTGTTGTCAATAAACAGGTCTTTGTTACCTCCGGCTATGCTCACGGCGCTGCTGTTATCGATATTTCCGCTGCCGACCCGGCAGTCATTTGGGAAAATAAAAATATGCGGTCTCAAATGAGCGGCCCCGTGCTCATCGACGGTTTTCTTTACGGTTTTGATGATAGACAACTGGCCTGTGTGGACTGGAAGACCGGTGAGCGGAAATGGACGGAAAAGGCCCCCAAAAAAGGGTCGCTCTGTGCGGCCGGAGATTACCTGATTGTCATCGGGGAAAAGGGAACCTTGTTCATCGTAGAGGCCTCGCCGGATGCTTATAAGGAAATTTCATCTGCCGAAGTCCTGGACGGCCGCTGCTGGACAATGCCGGTCCTGGCCAACGGCAAAATTTATGTCCGTAATGCCGATGGCCGACTCGTCTGTGTGGATGTTAAAAAAAAAGTAACCGCCCAACCCTCACGTCAGAAAAGTAACTGGCCGCAATGGCAGGGCCCCAACCGGGATAACATCAGCACAGAGACAGGTCTCTTAAAACAATGGCCCGAAGGCGGCCCGCCGATGCTTTGGTCTGTTGACGGCATTGGAATTGGTTATTCCACCGTGGCGATAGCCGATGAGAAGATATACACAACCGGTATGGTCGAGGATCAGGGACAGTTAACCTGCTTCGATCTGGGCGGCAAACAACTCTGGCAGTCCGATTATGGTCCCGAATGGAAACGAAATTTCACCGGCGCACGCTGTACGCCCACCGTGGACAGCGACCGGGTCTATGTCACCAGCGGTACCGGCCAGGTTGCCTGTTTCAAGGCCCAGGACGGCGAAAAGGTTTGGCAGGTTGATGCGTTCACCCGATACGAAGGCAAATATCCAAACTGGGGTTATGCCGAATCACCGCTTGTGTTGGATGACAAGGTCATCTTTACAACCGGCGGCAAAAAAGCCCTGTTTGTGGCGCTGAATAAAAAAGACGGCAGCGTCGTATGGACCACGCCCGCCAATGGGGACAGAAGCGCCTTCTGCTCTCCCGTTACTTTCCCGTGGGCCGGCAAAACAGTTGCCTTGACAATGACCGAGAATCACATGATGAGCATCGATATTGATTCCGGCGAGGTATTCTTCAGTTACCCGGTGTCAAACTATATTTCCGGAAGGATCCGTGGCACGCATCCGAACACGCCGATCGTTCACGATGGAAAAATATTCATCTCCAGCGGTTACGATATGGGGTCGGTTCAGCTTAAACTGTCCGCAGACGGCTCATCGGTTGAAAAAGTATGGCAGAACCTGGAATTTGACAATCACCACGGCGGGATTGTCCTCATTGACGGCAAACTGTACGGCGCCAACTGGCAGAGCAATAAACGGGGCAAATGGGTCTGCGTCGATTGGGAAACAGGAAAAATGCTTTACGAACAGGGTTGGAACAACAAGGGCAGTTTGACCTATGCCGACGGTATGCTGTATTGCTACGAAGAAAAAAGCGGCACCGTTGGGCTCGTCAAAGCCACGCCGGACGGTTTTAGCCCCGTCAGTTCGTTTCAGATCACTCAGGGCGAAAAAGAACACTGGGCCCACCCGGTCGTTTGCGACAAACGCCTCTACATCCGCCACGGCGACATCCTTATGGCATTCGATATTGCCCAATAAAAAAAACGCTCCCCCGCCAGGAAAGGGTAAAGGTAACGCCGGTATCCTGCCGGCGAAAAGCCCGAAGGGCTTCAACAATGCCAGCCCTGGAGAATCGGGATTCCAACATCACCGCACGACCCCAACGGGGTCGAAAAATCCCCTCTCCGCTGTTGTCTGTGCGAACCGACCAAAACCCCCGGATTTCTATTGTCAAACCGGTTATTTTCTGGCACAATGCCACCATTCTACGAACTGAAAACATAAAACGATGAGCTAAGACAATGGTTTTTACACTGCATCGGTACATATTTCGTGAGTTATTCCGGTCCTTTTTTCTGGCGACCGTCGTGCTGACCCTGATGATCAGCGTCGGTCTGCTCGTGCCCACGCTTCAGGATTTCGGCGTCGGCCCCGGCCAGATCCTCCATCTGCTCGGCTACTTCATCCCCATCGCGCTGACCTTTGTCCTGCCGACGAGCGCCTTATTCGCCTCCTCCCTCATCTACGGCCGCTTCGCCGCGGACCGTGAACTGGACGCTTGCCGTGCCAGCGGCATCAGCATGTGGACGCTGATTTATCCGGGCCTGACGCTTGCCATTTTTGTCGCGGTTGCCAATCTGATTCTGAGCTTTTATATTGCCCCGGCATTCGTTCACCGCTCGGAACGCAGCGTCAAGGCCAATGCCGAACACATTCTCTTCCGCAATATCCAGAAAAAGGGTTCATACACTTTACCCAAAAGCCCCTATCGGCTCTATGCGGACAGGGCGATCCCGGAGATGAATCTTCTCGAGGGGATTATCATCATCAATCTGCCGAAAGACCGCCCGGCCCGACTGGTTACCACGGAGCGGGCCGAGGTGCGGATTGAAACGCACAGCACCTATAACAGGGCAACGGTGACTGCCCTAAATGCGAATCTTTTCGAAGAGGATAAATGGGTCGATCTCAGCTATTTTGAGGATACCCAGGAGTTCCCTTCATTGCTCTCGGACGATATCAAGTTCCAGAAGATCGAACAGCTCAAGCTCATCCAGGCGGACAAGATGCACTTTTTCCCCATTCGAGAGATAGTGATGCAGGCCCGCGCCCAGCTGGCGATCGAGATGCTGGCCCACCAGATCGGGGTCCATATGAAGCAAACCGAAAGTCATTATCAGTTTGAAGATGAGTCACGCACGTATTATCTAAGGGCCGCTGGCTGCCAAGTGAGTTCTCAGCCGGAAACACTTGTCCTGCAAGCCCCGATTCAACTCGTACAGGTCGATAAACACGGTTCCGGCGTGACGGTCGAGTACACCAGCCGGGAAGGCTCGATCATGATCGAAAATGCCGGAGAAAATCTGCGGCTCAAGATGAACCTCAAAAGCCCCTCATGGAAGCGTCCCGGCGTCCAGCCGGGAAAAGCCGTAGGAAAATTTGTAAACAATATACGGTTTCCGCAGTCGATTTTATCCTCGGTGAGCATGGACCATATTCTCGACACTGTCCTGCAGACCAACACCGAAGCATCGATATTGAAAGAAAAGCCCAGCCCTCGACTGGAGTCGCTGTGCATCAAGATACCCGAGGAGCTGACAGAGGTCGACAATGATATTTATTCCGAAATCCACTCGCGACTGGTCCTGGGCCTGGGCTGCATCGCCCTGATCCTGACCGGCATCGCCCTCGGCATCCAGTTTCGCGGCGGGCATATCCTCAGCGCCTTTGGCGCCAGTGCCATCCCCGGCGGCGTGCTGGTGGTCTTCATCCTCGCCGGCAAGGAACTGACCAAAAATCCATCGACCCCCGCCTTAACCGGTGTCGCCGTCATGTGGGCCGGTTTGGTGGTGCTGCTGATGCTGACCCTGTGGATCTATCAAAAACTCTTGCGAACATAAGATACGGTAAATGATGAAAATACTCGACCGATACATTGCCAAAAACTTCCTTTACGGCTACTTCATTGCCCTGTTCGTCATGATCGGCATGTTCCTGACCATCGATCTGTTCATGAATCTGGACGAATTCGCGGAACTGCTGGGCGCCGAAGATGCCGACGGCCGCGTATTGACCATGGGGGATGTTATGGCCAATATCGTTCGTTTTTACAGTGTCCGGTGTGCCCTGTGGTACAAGGACATGGCCGGCATGATCGTTGTCATCGCGGCGGTGTTCTCACTGACCCGCATGACCCGCAACAATGAATTGGTGGCTGTGATGGCCTCCGGCATGTCGCTCAAACGCATCCTCGCCCCCATCCTCCTGCTGTCGGTGCTGCTGACGGGCTTGGTGGTCGTCGATCAGGAATTCTTCATCCCCAAACACGCTTACGAACTGACCCGTGACCACGACGAGATGTCCTACGAGGACACCTACAGCATTTGGTTTATCGGCGACGACAAGGGCAGCTTGTTCTGCAGCCGTCAGTATGTCGAAAAAGATAAAACGTTCCACGACCCCTTCATCATCATGCGGCAGCCCATCGAGGGTCGCGACGAGATCTATCGCGTCATCGGCAAGATTCGGGCCGCAAAAGCAGTCTATGACGACCAGCGCGGCGGCTGGGCCTTAACCGGTGGGCGGCGGATAATGCTCGGCGGTGACGTGGACTCCGGCCAGGCTTATCGTCCCGAATCCATCGATTTCTATCCGAGCAATCTGACCGCGGCCGATATCCCCATTCGCAATCGCGAGGGTTTCAAGTCCCTGCTGAGTTTGCGGCAGTTGACCGAACTGGAAAACAATCCCGGCGTGCGAACGACCGACCTGGCCGCGCTGGCCCTGCAAAAACACAGCCGCATCACCGACCCCATCATCAACCTGATCATGCTGATGGTGGCCCTGCCGGTATTGGTCTGCCGCGACCCAAAGGCCATGAAAACCGCCATCCTCATCAGCTTTCTCACCACGCTGAGTTGTTTTCTCGTGGTCTTTATCTGTAAACTCTTCGCCACCGAGGCCTTCTTCGGCCAACCCCGCCCGGCCCTCTGGGTCTGGGTGCCCATCGCGATCTTCTTCCCCATCGCCATGATCGAAATAGACTCCATGCGAACCTGACAACACCGCAGGGATCACATCAGAGCCGCGACAGTCATGGAGCGGGCAATGCAGCCAAAGCCAGGTAGGTTGGGCAAAAATTGTAGAAGGGTGGGTTGTGCCCACGCTGATAAAGACAGCAAAATTCCATTTAATCCCTGTGTTTGGTGTAATACCAAACCGTTTAATATTTGCGCTGCCGAGCAAAGTCCCGAAGGGACGATAGTTTATTAGCCGTAGGCGTAAGCCTATGGATTACAGGTACTTAACCCACCAAAGCCCCTGAAGGGGGCGAAAGATAGCAGACGCAACGATTAAGTTGACTTGGTATAACACGGTGCTGATTTGGCAACGGCGGTTCTGGGAACATCGAATATGGGATGAAGAGGATTATTGGAACCATGTGCATTACATCCATTACAATCCGGTCAAGCATGGACTGGTCAAACGGATTGAACAGTGGCCGTATTCGACCTATCATCGCTTTTGCCAACAGGGACTGTATGATGATTTTGATTGTAGTGTGTTTCAGCCGGATGAATATGATGAGCAAATGGAATTTGTTGAATGAAAGCATGCGGACAATATAACGGCCCTCCGGGCCTGATAAGGAATTCCCCTGTTTTTATCAGCGTGGGCACGGCCTGCCCTGCGATTTTTTGCCCATCCTAGTACTGTGTCCGTGGAACAATTCAGGATAACATGCTTTTGTG
>JBDLJN010000009.1:0-32278 GCA_039714335.1 Planctomycetota bacterium | reverse complement strand
TGAACGCAGGTCGGACATCCATGAAGCATTTGTCGAAATAGGTTGTATTCTTATTTGTCATAATGTGTTACAGAATAAGTTTTGTTAGAAGCTCTAAGTTATATTGGCCTTTCAGGCCATAATATTGAAAAACCATTTTACAATAAACGGTGCAAAAAACAAGACCCCGGTTTGAGAAAGCCGGGGTCTTGTGGAAATGCAATTAAGGTGCGTATTATCTTGCCATCGACTTTTTTGCCGCGGCGACGACTGCCCCGGTGGTAATGCCGAATTTCTCGAAGCAAAGACCGCCCGGAGCCGAAGCGCCGAAGCTGTTCATGCCGACAAATTCACCATTCGTGCCGAGGTATTTCCACCAGCCATTATCAAGAGCCGCCTCAACGCCCACGCGAGCCGTAACGGATGACGGTAGGACGCTTTCTTTGTAAGCCGCATCCTGCTGTTCGAACAGTTCCCAGCACGGCATGGAAACGACCTGCGCCTTCACGCCTTCGGCGGCGAGTTTTTCACGGGCTGCAACCGCCAACTGAACCTCCGAACCGGTGCCTAACAGTAAGACATCCGGATTGGCTTCTTCGATCAGCACATATGCACCCTTGTTGAAGTTCTTTTTCATATTCGGGTGTTTGGCCGGGTCCATAACGGGCAGATTCTGACGGGTCAGTGCCGTTGCCGCCGGAGCGTCATTATGTTCTAAAATGTATTTCCACATGAGTGCTGTCTCAGTCGCATCCGCCGGACGGAACAGCAGCAGGTTGGGCAGGATTCTCAGCGAAGCCACCGTTTCAACGGGTTGATGTGTCGGGCCATCTTCGCCGACGCCGATGCTGTCATGCGTGAAAACAAAAATCGTCGGATATTTCGCCAACGCCGCAGCACGCATTGCGCCTCGCATATAATCCGCGAAAACAAGAAATGTCCCGGCGTAAGGACGCAATATGCCGCTGACGGCGATTCCATTCATCACCGCAGCCATACCATGTTCGCGAACACCGTAACGGAGATATCGACCGCCGGGATTATCTTTCTGGAAATCCTCCGCACCTTTGAAGTGGGTGTTATTGGACGGAGTCAGGTCCGCAGAGCCGCCCAGCACATTCGGCAGATGCGGCATGACCGCATTCAGAACAGTTCCAGAGGCCTTTCGCGTCGCCATGGCACTGCCGGCTTCAAATGTCGGCATTAATGCATCAATGTCAGCAACGGGCTTGCCGGCCAGGGCATCCGTAATTTCTTTGGCCAATTCAGGATGCACTTTCGCATAATTGTCAAAGAGTGCCTTGTGTTCGGCAGTCAGTTTGGCCCCGGCTTCTTTGGCCTGTCCACAGTGAGCGGCAACATCATCGGGAACGATAAATGTCTTGTCCGGATCCCAGCCGTCATTTTTCTTGATCAGTTTGATCTCATCATCGCCCAGTGGTGCCCCATGTGCGGTATGCGTATCCTGAAAATTCGGACTGCCGTATCCGATACGGGAGCGGAATTTGATCAGTGTGGGTTTGTCTGCCTGGGATTTGGCCTGTGCGATAGCTTTATCAAGCGATTCGATATCATATCCGTCGCCTTCTTCGATCGCGATCACATTCCATCCGTAGGCCTCATAGCGTCTGGCCACATCTTCGGTAAATGACAATTCCGTATCGCCGTCAATCGTAATATGGTTGTCATCATAGATAACGATCAGATTATCCAGCCCCAGGTGCCCTGCCAGACTGGATGCTTCACCGCTGACGCCTTCCTGTAGGCAGCCATCGCCCGCAACGGAATAAATGTGATGATCAAACATATCAAAGCCGTCTTTGTTATAGCGGGCCGCCAGATTTTTCTGTGCGATCGCCATGCCCACAGCATTGGAAATCCCCTGCCCTAACGGACCTGTCGTAACCTCTACGCCGGGGGTGTGACCATATTCGGGGTGGCCGGGGGTTTTGCTGTCCAACTGGCGGAAGTTTTTCAAATCATTCAGCGACACATCATAGCCAAACAGGTGCAGCAGGGAGTACAGCAGCATACTGCCATGTCCGGCTGACAATACAAATCGGTCCCTGTTTATCCATTTCGGATCAGCCGGGTCAAATTTCAAGTGCCGCTGCCATAATGCATACGCCGCCGCGGCCATGCCCATCGGCATTCCCGGATGCCCGGAATTGGCCGCCTGGACACCGTCCATTGAAAGGAATCGAATTGTTTCAACGCAACGATAATCTAATTCATTCAGTCCACTCATTCGCTTTTTACTCCAAAAACGTGGGGTTCTCGCTAATTTTATGTGTTTCGGATTCGATCAATTCATAATTTAAGGACGGGTATAGTAACAAACCCTCCGGCGTCTTTCAAGAACTTAATTGTCGTAACCCAAACTGCGATCTAAAACATGGAGACTTATAAAATAATAAGCCATTCTTATTGGACAGCGGCTCCCCTGATTAATTTTGTCAATTCGTGAGATAAATTTATCTCCTTTCACAAAAAAGACTTATATGATTAAAATTGGAATGCATCTCTTATTGATCGCCCAAAAATAAAGGAACTCAATTGACTTTGCGGACAGGTTGTGTTATGATTCTGTAGATCATGAAAACAAAGAAAAGTACAGGGAAGAAGACTCCCAATAAAACGGGTAAAAGAAAACCCTCTTCTGCTTCCGTTACAAAAGTCAAACGTCCCGCGAAGGCGTTTCGCACTTATCAAAAGGCGATGCAATACCTGTTTGATACGACGGATTATGAGAGGCAGAAGAAGTTGCGCTATAACGTCACAACTTTTGACCTTAAGCGCATGAATCAACTGCTCAAAGGCCTTGGAAACCCCCACAAGAAGGTTAAGATTATCCATATTGCCGGCACCAAAGGCAAGGGGTCCACGGCGGCCATGCTGGCCAAAATGATCGAAGCCAACGGATACAGCGTGGGCCTTTATACGTCGCCGCATGTAACGACGCTCCATGAACGGATTGCCGTCAACTCTGAAATGATTAACAAGAAATCGATGCTGAGTATGATGAATCGCGTGCAGCCGATCATCGAAAAGCTCGTCAAAAAAGACGACAGCCCGACTTTCTTTGAGATTATGACGGCTATTGCCTTTCTGCATTTTGCTGACAAAGAAGTGGATTTTGCGATCATCGAAACAGGGCTTGGCGGTCGACTGGACAGCACCAATGTCGTCAGTCCCGAACTGGTCGGAATCACATCCATCAGCATTGACCATCAAAATCTGCTGGGGTCAACCATTGACAGTATCACAAAAGAAAAAGCAGGCGTCATTAAAAAAGGGATTCCGGTTGTAACCGTCTCACAGGAACCGGCGGCCATGCGAATTCTTAAAAAACTCGCTGTCACCCAAAAAGCGCCGCTGGCCATTACAGGTAAAGATATTGATTTTTCATATCGCTTTGAATCGTCCCGCGAGCACGGACCCCATACGCGAATTTGTCTGACAACACCCAGTAGCCGTTTTGAACATTTGCGTGTTCCCCTGCCGGGCGAACATCAGGCGATCAACTGCGGTTTGGCACTGGCCATGCTGGACAAACTGAAAAATCAAGGATACTCAATTGATGACCAGAAAGCCGTTTCCGGATTGAGCGAAGTGAAACTCGCCGGGCGAATGGAAGTTGTCTGCGAGGACCCTCGTATCCTGGTTGACGCCGCTCATAATGCCGCCAGCGTCCGGGCTCTCATTCAGGCCATTGGACAACATGTCCCCTATGACTCGATGATCATCATCTTTGGCTGCAACAATGACAAAGATGTCCGGGGGATGCTCAGCGAACTGCAATACGGCGCGGACAAGGTTATCTTTACCCGCTCCAACTCGCCCAAGGCGGTCTTCCCGTCTGATTTGGCAGAGATGTATACGGACATTTGCGGCAAGATGTGCCAAACAACGCTATCCCTGAAAGAAGCAATTCGGATCGCAGGCAATGCGGTTTCCAAAGAAGACCTTATCTGCATAACGGGCAGCTTTTATCTGGTGGGCCAGACCAAACAGATGTTCCACCCGGAACAGATAAAATAGCTGTTAATACACCAAAATGCGATTTATTCTCCCGGTTAACTAATTTTGAGCATCTGCTTTTACCGTAAATCCCACACCGCCAGAAAACCTCTTTATCGAATGCCTTTTATTTAGAAAACTGCAAGGTTTTGCTTGAAATCGTCGATGAAAAGATATGTAATATCGTTCGGTTACACATATTTATGTGATCGTAAAACAACAGTAATGAAAACGGATTTTTATTTTAGGAGACCAAAAAATGAAAAAAGTGATGGTAGGATTGGTAGTACTGTTGAGCGTAACCGCGTTTGTAAATGCCGCCGAAGAAGAAACGGCACTCCCTCAGGATCTGGAAGTCACGCTTGACCTGAGTTACACCTCAAAGTACATCTGGAGAGGTTTTGATGTTCTCGGTGACCAAGGCGCCTGGCAGCCAAGTATCAATGTAGACCTGAGCAACGGTTTCACCGCCAACATTTGGGCATCGTATTCCGATTCCAGCGGAACCAACGATGCAGGCGACAGTCGCGTGAATGCGACTGAGTATAATTACACACTGGCGTACAATGGCAGTGCTTGGGGGGACAGTGCCTGGAAAACGGATTATCAAGTTGGATGGCGTTACTACGACTTCATTGATTCAGCGACAAGAGATGCTGACGTCCAGGAACTCTTCCTGACAGGTTCAATGCCCGCGCTGACGGGGGTCGGCGTTGTTCCCCGCTTCGGTGTTTTCCAGATGTGGGAAGCATGGAGCGGCGGAGCTACACGTGACTACTCCGGCACCATTTACCAGGTGGGCTTCGGCTATGACTTCAATACCAGCCAGGTCACAGGCAGCACAGACAACAATGTCCCGCTGACGTTTTCCTGGGATATCGTTTACAATGACGGCACAGGCGGCCAATCCGTCGAACATGACCTGTCACACATGGTTTGGGGATTGGGTACTTCGTTGACCTGTCCGGTAACCGGTGCGACAATAACACCGACTCTTTACTTCCAGAATTCGTTTGAAGACAGCGTCAACAGCGAAGATGAGCTCTGGCTAAACCTTTCGTTTGCGTTTAAGTTCTAAAAAAGCAATGCAGCAGACTGCAAAGGCCGGCCAATGCCGGCCTTTTTTATGCGCTGAGATTAGAGCAATCGGTATCAGGTGATATCAGAAATAACGTTATCGGCCAGAGAAAGCAACGCTTCTTTAGCAGGAGCTGTGTTAAACATATCCAACTGCTGTCTGGCTTTTTCAATACACTGACGGGCCAATTGTATCGCATAGTCGATGCTCCCGCTCAACCGCATCTGCCGTGCCAGTTCCTTCGCGTCACTGCAATCCGTCATTTGCTCGATAAGTGCCTGCTTCTGCCGGTCATCCTGATTGATCCAATGAATCGCCGGCAAGGTCAACTTTTTCTCCAACAGATCGGTCCCGAGCGTTTTCCCTTCCTGGTTTTCAGTGGATAAAATATCCCGCAAGTCATCGGCGATCTGAAAAGCCAGCCCATACTGAAAACCAAACTCGCTCAGCGCCTCAATCTGCTGCGCTGAAGCGGCCGAGGCCATCGCCCCCAATTGACAGCTGCAGCGAAAAAGTGCAGCGGTCTTTGCCTCAATAATCTGAAAATAGTCCTGTTCCGTCAAAGACCAGGAACCTTTCAGCAGGTTCTGTTTCAGCTCCCCTGTACAAAGGGTTTGGGCCGTTTGGCATAATATCCGAACAGTGCCGTCAAACTGAGATGATGTGCCAAGCATAAATGCCCGGCTCAGCAAAAAATCCCCCAACAATACGGCGGCCGTATTCCCCCAAAGGGCATTGGCACTGACTTGACCGCGACGCAATTGAGCTTTATCGATTACATCGTCATGAAGCAGGGATGCCCGATGGACCAGTTCAACGACTGCGGCAAGATCAATGTGTTCCGGACGAATATCTGAAATTAGTTTCCCGCTCAATAGCACAAAAGCCGGCCTGAGCAACTTTCCCTGCCGCCTGGAAATCTCCTGGAGAACACCGGAAAGGTCTTTGTCCGCTACCTGGTATTGCTCGGTGATTTTTTGTTGAACCTCAAGCAGCTCCACACTGATCGGTTTGTAGTAATCCTGTAATTTCATTTTTCTGGAAACCCGGCCGAACTGGGGACAAGATAATCAATTACCACCAGTAGAACTGGTGGTATGAGGAAGGCCCCTAAAAGGAGCCATTTGGCTTAGTTGGTCATTTCGTCCATTTCATGTCTTTCTTGTTCCTGGATATACTGGCGAATTCGCTGCTCATCAAGGCCGACAGTGCTGACACAGTAACCTCGCGACCAAAAGCTCCGCCCGAATAATGTCCCGGTAACACGCTCAATTTCACGGTTGATACGAACCGCACTTTTACCCTTGAGATAGCCAATCGTCATCGCAATACTAAACTTCGGCGGCACGCTGAGCAACATGTGGATATGATCTGAGGCCGCGTTGCCTTCCAACATCTCAATCCCTTTCTGACGACATAACTCACGGATAATCTTGCCGATTTTTCGGCGGTTTTCTTTGAAATTGCGTTTCTTACGATACTTTGGTAAGATCACCACATGATACTTACATTCCCATTTGACATGGGACTGACTTTGCCAATCTTTCATTACATGGTTCTCCGAATCCTTTGAGACCTTCCTCGGAGAACCATTATATTAACAAAATAGCTTACTTTCAGCGGTAGGTACTGAAAAACTCGTTTTTCGACATCCTACCGCTGAAAGTAGGAAAAAACAAGAAAAACGCACCTGACGGCAGAGCCTTTTCAATTCTCACCGGCAGAGCCGGTGGATTAACTATGATTTAGCAGCGGGCATAGTCAAAAAACAGCTTTCTCAACTGTTTTGTCACCGGGCCCGGAGCGCCGTCACCGATGATGCGCCCATCCATATCGACCACACCAATCACTTCTGCGGCAGTGCCGGTCAGGAACATCTCATCCGCAACATACAAATCAAACCGCGTCAGATTCTTCTCAACAACTTTTATGCTTTCCTTTTCGGCCAGTTGCATCACAACCCGGCGAGTAATGCCGTCCAGAGACCCGGCCTGTGCCGGGGGCGTATAAACAACTCCGTCTTTAACAATAAAGACATTGTCACCCGTCGCCTCAGCAACATAGCCAAGATGGTTGTACATGATTCCCTCGCCAGCACCGGCGCCAATGGCCTCGATCTTGGCCATGATGTTATTGAGGTAGTTCATACTCTTAACCTGCGGCGGACACGACAGAGGGTGATTACGAACGCTGGGGACACTGACAACCTTCATCCCTTTTTCATATAACACCTCAGGATAGAGTTGGATAGCGTCGGCAATAATCACCACCTTGCCGCCTTTGCATAAAAACGGATCAAGACCCAAATCGCCGATACCCCGACTGATGATCAGGCGGATATAACCGTCGGCGATCTGATTGGCCGCAACCGTTTGTTCCACCACTGCCGTCATTTCGTCGATATCCATTGGAACGGGCAGGCAAATCACCTTCGCAGATTCGTAGAGGCGATCCAGATGCGCCCTGTGCTCAAATATTTTTCCATCATAAACACGAATCCCCTCGAATACGCCGTCGCCATATAGAAAGCTGTGGTCAAATACCGAGATCGCCGCATCCTGCTGGTCAACCAGCCCATCACCTAACCAAATTTTCAAACCCATAATAAACTCCCATTTTATCAAGCTAAAGCTTGAACTCTTACAACACAATCATACCGGGTCAATATATTATGATTCTTTTATTTTGCCGTCGACCAGCCGGATCGTCCGGCCCGCCTGAGCCGCGATCCGATCGTCGTGTGTAACCATGACGATCGTCTGGCCCTCGGCGTTTAACTCTTTTAAGACCTCTAAAATACCATGTCCTGTCTGAGAGTCAAGGTTTCCCGTAGGTTCATCAGCCAAAAGCAGCGGCGGCTCATTTATCAGCGCCCGGGCAATGGCAACCCGTTGACGCTCCCCGCCGGATAATTCGTAGGGCTTATGGCGGAGCCGTTCTTTGAGACCAAACCGGTCCAGCAATTGATGCGCCTTCTCACGGGTCTTTGGCTTTAAGGAAAGCCAGCCCACGGACCCGATCGAGGCCATCGCGGGCGCCATCACATTTTCCAGAACTGTTAATTCGTCTAATAAGTGGTAGAACTGAAATACAAATCCAACAACTTTATTGCGAAAATGGTTCAATTTGCCCCACCGCAAACCATTCAGATTTTGTTGATGGTAATAGACCGAGCCGTCATCCGGCCTGTCCAGAGCCCCGAGGATATGCAGGAGCGTGCTTTTACCGCTGCCGGAAGCTCCAATGACCGCCGCAAACTGCCCCTTTTCAATCGTCAGGTCAACACCGCGAAGCACGTCCAGCCGGGTCTTTCCCATTTTATACGATTTTGTCAACTTTTCCGCTTTAATAATTGTTTCCATAAGCTCTCTCTATAACTGGTTGACCTGCAAGCTCTGAACCGGTTTTTTGCAAGCGGCCTGCAGACTGGGAACCATCGCCCCGACCATACAGGCAAGAATCGCTGAACCGACAATGGTCATCAACACGACCGGTTCCACCTGGTTGGGAATCTCGCCGATGGCATATATCGACCGATCCCAGAGTTGCCAGTTGTAATGCTCATAAAGCCAGCCCTCGATGTCATTAACTTTATACAAAAAGACCCAGCCGGAAACCGCGCCAATAAGCGATCCGATCAAGGCAATAAAAACAGAAAACAGTAAAAACATCCAGATAATATTTGACATCGATACGCCAATACTTTTCAAGATGCCGATATCTTTGCTTTTGTGACTGATAATCATATACAGCACCACAAATACGATAAAAACCGTAATCACGCCGAGCATCAGGAACAGCATCGTCATCATTGTCTGCTCTTTTTCCATGGGGGCGATCACACTGCGGCGGTTCTCCTGCCAACTCTGCACACGCACATTGGCAAACAGATTGCCGCCGGGTTTGTTTGCGTTTTGGGCGGCATATTCGGTCCAAAGCTGCCGGACCTGTTCGACGCCCATTCGTTCGGAGACGCCCTCTTTGAATCGAATATGAATCGAACTGATACGTTCGATCGGTGTATCCATCCCGCAGAGGATCTGCGCCTGCTCCAGCGGAACGTACACAACCGCCCCGTCCACTTTGACCAGTCCGCTGTGGCTGTCGTCACTGTAATAAAACAACTTGGTGCTGACCATATCAAGAGGACGCGCCAAGCCGCCCTTCACATTCAGCGGAAAAACACTCAGCGTCAAATTGTACTTTCCCGGCTGGGGCGAATGAGCATAGCTGCCGTCGGGCTGCCGCCAGGACGGCGACAGGTCAATACCGATCACACAGCCATCCGTCTGCGGAGCGTACATCGGGTTGAATGCCAGGGCCGGGTTCTCCCGGCGATAGTGCAGCGTCTGGCCAAAATTGGTCACCTGTGAATGCAGCGCCGGATCAATGCCGTGTACTTCAATGCCCTGGTTCCAATCCCTGCCGGGCTGGCTTAACAACCCTACACCTTTGGCCATCGGTGAGACGCCCTCTACATAGGATTGCTCCAGCAGAAGGCCAATAAAGTCTTCATAATAACCAAACCCCACCAGTGAATCAGATTCGATGACACAATCACCCGCATAGTTGTGATTTTTCTGTTTGAAATCCCGTACCAGTCCATTCATGACCGTCATGACCACCAGCACAATGAAAACGCAGAGCGCCACCGCCGTGATCGCGAGAATCGAGATCGGCCGCTTAAAAAAGTACCGCCATGCTAATAACCATTTAATCATGCTGCTGTCCTTGTAAGGAATATAGGTAGATAGGAATGTCGGAATGTAGAAATACGTGTTCTCCTGACATTCCTATATTCATACATTCGTATATTCCTGCACCTCATTCGTATTGCAATGTTTCAACTGGTTTGACCCGTGCGGCCGCCACCGCCGGGATCAATGAGCCGACCGCCGCCGCTGCAATACCGGCGACCGTGATCCATAACACCGAGCCCCAATGCATCGTATTGGGGATTTGGGTAAAGTAATAGGTGCTGGCTTTCCATAGCTTGAGTCCGAAGACCGACGCGATCGCCTGTTCAATACCATTAATATTTTCAATAATCAGCCAGCCCAGTCCGATTCCCGCAACAGCTCCAACCACGCCCACCACGGTTCCGAAAAGAACGAACATGCCCGCAACGGAGGGGCTGGACAGGCCGCAGCTTTTAAGAATTCCGATATCTTTACGACGGGTCATCACGATCAGATAAAAAATGCAGAACACCAGCAGAATGATCCCCATACTGACCAGCCCGAAGATAAACAGCAGTACTTTCATTTGCTTTTTGTATTCGCCAATAAGCTGGGCCTGCAATTGTTTGGCCGGCATAATCATTGCATAGTCATACCGGTTTAAATGTTCGGTGCAAAATTCACGCCAAACACCCCGCACGACCGCCGCCCCTGCATCTTCATCGGTGCCCGCTTTCAAACGAATGTGAAGAATATTGGCGGTCGTCTCTTTACCCGGATGCAGTTGGGACGACAAATATTCGATGGGCAGTAAGACCAGTGATTCATCAAATTCATTGATCCCGGTTCGGACCACATCGGCCAGTTTGAACTTAATCGCTTTTCGTGTAAAACGAGGGTGTGCCTCATCGCTTTTCTCGTCTTGAATAACCGAGCCGGTTGTCAGTAACATTTGCTCGCCCAGCAACGCTTTCACTGCCCCAATATCATACTCATCTGTCAATTCATCGGGCTGGGACAAAAGACCGATCGCGACAATGCCGCCCACGGCCTCGGGGTCGCTTGGAACCGTAAAACCGATCTGGGAAACGTCTTTGCCTTTTTGAAAAAGCAGTGCATCGTCCAGCGGGGTCACATCCAGCCTTCGAGGCAGTTCAATGCCCCAGACTTGGGCAGCCCTGACCTTGCCGGGAGCCGACAGCAACAGTCCACGGCTGGTGAGTACAGCAGTCGCCGATTCAACACAGTCAGCCTGGCACAATGTATCGACAAGCTCATCATATCCGGCAAGCGGCTTGTCGGAGGGCATTTTAAAAATGACATCGCCGAGGTGCCGGCCAAAACTGTTTTCGATCGCATCGATGAAGCCGGTAAACAGACTGTCCGTAGCAACCAGCAGGGCACAACTGAGCATCACTGCCGCCATGCTGAGCAACACGATCCTTCGATGCTGTAGATAACGAAGGCATAACAGTACACTGATCTGTTTCACCGTTGGAGTACACCTTCTAACTGAGATTTATAGTTACAGATTATTTAACCGGATGATTCTTCATTTTCCTGCGGCGGTGCCTGGGTCAGGGGCTTAAGCAGCGGAAACAGCACGACATCCCGGATACTGGTCGCATTGGTCAGCAGCATGATCAACCGATCAATGCCGACACCCAACCCCCCCGCCGGCGGCATACCGTATTTCAGCGCGTTCACAAAATCATCATCCATCTTGGCCATCGTCTCTTCAGCGGACAATCCGCGAAGCTGGCTTTGGAAATTGGCTTCCTGCACATCGGGATCATTCAGTTCGGTATAAGCATTAGCCAACTCCATTTTCCCGATAAACAACTCGAACCGCTCGGCATAGCGGGGGTCCTGCTTGCTCTGCTTAGTCAATGGACAAATCGCCGCGGGATAATCGATCACAAACGTTGGATTCACCAGGTGCTCCTCAACGGTCGCCTCAAAGACTTCATTGATTACCACCGCATCATCCATATCCGCCTCGTGCAGGCCGAGTTCTTTGGCCTTGGCCCGAACCGCCGTCAGATCGTCAATATCACATCCGGCGTGCTCTTTTAAGAGGTCCGCATATTTCGCCCGCCGCCACGGACGGGTATAATCGATCTCCAGATCGCCAAACGGCAGCTTCCATCCGTCGCAATGCTTTTCGATCAGCAGGCAAACCATTTCTTCCGTCAAATCCATCATGACATTGTAGTCGGCATACGCCTGATACAACTCCATCATGGTAAACTCCGGATTGTGACGGGTGCTCAGGCCCTCGTTACGGAAGTTTCGATTGACCTCAAACACTTTTTCCATACCGCCGACCAGCAACCGCTTAAGAAATAGTTCCGGAGCGATCCGCAAAAACAAATCCAGATCCAGCGAGTTATGGTGCGTCGTAAACGGCCGCGCCGCCGCACCACCGGCCAGTGTCTGCATCATCGGGGTTTCCACCTCGAGAAAACCCTTATCCGTCAACAAACGACGGATCGAAGCGATCATATCGCTGCGCGTCTTGAACCGGGCCATCACCTCCGGATTGGCCCATAGATCAACATAGCGCATCCGATACCGTGAATCCACATCCGACAGACCGTGAAATTTTTCCGGCGGCGGCAGCAGGGCCTTGCTCAGCAATGTCACCTCTTCAGCCCAGATCGTAATCTCGCCGGTCCGTGTTTTGCCAAGCTGACCGCCGGCGCCGACGATGTCGCCCAACTCCAACAACTTCAGCAGCGGCCATTGCTCGGGGAGCAGTTTTTTGCTCAGACCCAGTTGGATCGTTCCGCTTGAATCCCGCAGCGTGATAAAGATCAGCTTGCCAATATCACGCAACAATACAATACGTCCCGCACAGCAGGCCGCCTGCCCTTCTTTGTCATCCACATACCCGGCCTTAACATCCTCGGCAAACCCAACCCCCTCAAAACGCCCGCCGTAGGGATCGACATTAAATTCCTTTATTTTTCGCAGCTTTTCGCGGCGCTGCTGCTCAAATTTATTTGTGGCAATCGAAACCTGATCCGTCAATGTGATCCCTTTCCTGTTATTACTGCATATCATTTTGAATTGTTTCTGCGGATGAATTTTCTGCAACAACCGGGTCTAACGTCAGCACCTTCCCCTGAGCAACCAACTTGCTCTGAAGAACCAGCAGCCCAATCGAAAGCTGAGGGTCCGCCTGCAGCGTTTCTTCAAGCGTGTAGCGATTGGTAGAGCCGCCGTTGGCTTGGTGATCCGTGCGAGCCAACACATCATTACCCCGCTGAATATCAACCATTTCTTTCATTTCATGACCAAGCATTTGGACTTCTACGTCCGGAGCGATCCCCCAGTCTTCACGACCCAGCTTTTGCATCTGGTAACGATTTTTGACCTGTTGATCACTGGGCAGGTGATAATAAGCGATCGTATACTTAAGTTGAGAGCCACCGCCGGTAAAGGGGGTAACAACCTGCACGCTTCCCTTACCGTAACTGCGCTCTCCGACAAGAGTGGCACGCTGATGCTTCTCGTCCTGCAAAGCGCCGGCAACGATTTCCGAAGCACTTGCGCTGGAATTATTTATCAAAATAACCAGCGGATAATCAGGATGGGTTCCGCTGCGATGGGCAATTTCATAGGTCGCCAGACCCTGCTTGGGGGTGCTTTTGACAATGACGCCTTCTCGAATGAACAGGTCAACCACCTCGGCGGCCGCCTGCAGATACCCGCCGCTGTTGAATCGAAGATCCAGAATAAGCCCTTCCAATCCCTTCTTTTCCATCTTGCGGAGAACCTCGTCCAGATCGGGACCGGAGTTTTCAGTAAATGCCGTCAGCCGAACATAACCGATACGGTTTTCAGGATCGACCCAATGATTCCATTCGCCGTTGGCATCTCGCAGCCAGCCGCGCAGGGGCTGCACGACGATTTTGCCGCGGGTAATGCTGATATCTTTGGTCTCACCGGTAGACGGGCGTCGAATCGTCAGCATGACCTTCGTACCCTTCGAGCCGGTAATTTTACTGATGGCGCAGTAGATAGTCATTTCTTTTGTCGCCTCACCGTCCACTGCTATGATTTCATCGTCCGCATCCAATCCGGACTTATAAGCGGGTGTATCCGGCAGTAAACTGACAACCTTCAGGACACCGGTCGCCTTGGATATCTCGACCCCGATACCCGTAAACTGCTGAGTCATACTCTTCTCAAAATCCTTAACGCTCCACGGCCAGACCAGATTTGTAAAAGGATCCAATGAAGCCAATGCCGCTTCGGCAAAGTGAGCAACAACCACCTCTTCGGATATCTTCAACGTCGTGGAATTTAATGCCAATACATCCTGAAGAAGTCGGGCAACGGTCTCTACACCGGCAGTCTTGTCCCCCTCGGATACCGATGCCTCAAACGCATCCAACCCGGTGTCCCACGCGTCCACCTGCTCCCGGGAAACCGACCAGGCCAACTCCTCATTCGTTTCGGCCAGTACCTGACCCACTGAATGACAACGGTCCACCGCCTTTTCAACCATGCCTTGATAGTCAATACCGTTGACATAGTTATCATGGAGTAACTGCAATGCCCGCAGAAACATCGCAAATTCAATTCCCTCATAGCGTTCAACTGCGGTTTCTCCGCATATGCTGTCCTTGAATGCCAGTTCAATCGCCGACAACTCGGTCAATTCATCGGTCTTGTCTTTATATACCTTATCATCCTTATAAATCGCGGTCAGCCAATAATAACAATGAGCATAAGCATCCAACCATTTGCTGTCCTGCTCATTCTTGTCAGCATTGGCCTTCATTTGTGTTAAAATCGTCTGCGCAAACGGATCGCTCAACACCTCTGTCTTTTGGTCCTCAAGTGCATACTCATGCGCCCGGACCATTGCCAGCATCGTTTTGTCAATATCGTTAACATCCGGCGCGCCTTTAGCGGATACGTCCTCCTCAATCGTTTCAAGCTCTGTCAACTGCTCCTGAAAAGCAGCTTGGCGTTTTTGATCACGCTGTTGTTCAATTTCAAAATAACAATCAACCAGGCATTTTATCTGCCCGGCGTCCAGCTCAGTTGATACGGGCTCAACAATGTGCCGGGCTGTCTCAAAATCTCCCTGGCAGATACTGTCAACAGCTAACTGAAAATTCGTTTCGGTCTCAGGAGATGCAGGCGCTGGCTTTTTGATGACAGTGGGAGAGGGCGCGCGGTCAGATCGCTTTGGATCGCATGAACTGCCCATGAAGGCAGTCAACCCTAATATAAGAACGCTTGATAATAAAAATAGTTTCTTTTGACGTAATGTTATGAGACCTCGACTCGCCATATATATTATCCTATAAATCAGAACATGGCAGGACGGGCTTGCCGTCCTGCCGTTGGTTATCTATACGCTCAATTTTGGCACAGTGGCATCTCGCCTACAGACACTCTGCCGCCCTGCCGGCACATCCCAGTACATGCAGTTTGTGTTTGACCATTTCATAAATCGCTTCGCGACCGGGACCGAGATATTTACGAGGATCGAATTCCTCGGGTTTTTCAGCATACACCTGACGGATCTTTGCAGTCAGCGCCATTCTCAGGTCCGTATCAATATTGACCTTGCAGACACCCAGTTTCGCGGCCTTGCTGATGGCCTCTTCCGGCACACCCATCGCATCCGGCATTGCTCCGCCGTACTTATTGATGAGATCCTTAAATTCCTTAAGAACACTGCTTGAACCGTGCATGACCAACGGGAAACCGGGCAGCTTTTCACCGATCTTTTCGACAACATCGAAAGCCAGCTTAGGTTCGGTCTTGAACTTGTAAGCCCCATGACTGGTACCAATCGCCAACGCCAGCGAATCCACGCCTGTTTTCTCGACAAACTCAACGGCCTGGTCAGGATCGGTCAGGTGAGCCATAACGTCATCCACGCCAACAACATCTTCTTCAATACCGCCAAGCTGGCCCAGTTCGGCCTCGACCACCACGCCGTGATCATGGGCATACTCAACCACCTGCTTTGTCAGCTTGATATTGTCCTCGAACGAGTGATGCGAACCGTCAATCATCACAGAGGTGAACCCGTCGTCCACACACTGCTTGCAGGTTTCAAAATTATCGCCATGATCCAGATTCATACAAATCGGGATGTCCGGATTTTCCGCGACGGCAACATCAATAATCGCTTTGAGATAGCTCATGCTGGCATAGGAACGAGCACCGCGAGATATCTGCAGGATCAAGGGAGCTTTTTCCTCGGCAATCGCTTTGACGATTCCCTGGGTGATCTCCATGTTATTGACATTGAACGCCCCAACGGCATAACCATTCTTATATGCCATTTCAAACATTTTTTTTGAGGTTACTAAAGCCATCATTTCTCCTAATAAAAAAATTGATATTTGTATTTTTCTCTTAACATTTTCTTTCTATTTTCAAAAGGCCAACAAGACCCTCAATCAGTCTTCCCATTGTGACCCGGTCAAGCCCACGTATTTTCGCGACCCGACCGCCAGTTCCTTAACACCCTGCGGCCAGACACTGAACATCACCGCACTGCGGTCCAGCGACGCATCAAAGGAAAAACTCAACGCATAAAATAATCGATGATACTGACGGACAATTGTCAGATCGCTTCGAATAGCTTTTCCAAAGTCAAAGTTGTATTCCTGTGAAAACGTCGCAACATAGCGGGGACTGAGCCGATAGGTCATAGCGCCCACAACAGAATTGGACCCCTTTTCAAAGTACTCAGGAATGCCGTTATTATCCTTGTCCACGGGAATTAGCACCGGACGCAGATAGCGGGTTCCGAGATAATAACTGACATCCGGATAAACATATCGGCTGACACCGATATCCGCCTGCTGAATACAGCCACCGTCCAGATCATAGTTAAAATCGCTCAGCAGTGAAAACGTATCTGAAACACGCCAGAGATATTCACCGTTGACCGTATCTCTTGCGACTCCGAAGTAGCTGTCATTTCGACGCGGCAAAAACGGAATCGACGGATCGTTGTAAACAAAGGCGGCGAGCCCATAGGTTTGATACGGACCGATAGAAGAATCCGCATCATCGCTGACCCAGGTCGACTCCACATCCAGCCGCATCCAGTCCAGCGACCGGCGGTTTTTCTCGCTGCCCCGATGCGTCTGCCATCGCTGTGAAATACCGACATGCACAGAATCCCGCATATCGATGACATCATCACTGGCCTCATACATGACCGCCTCGACATAGGGCGTGATGAGATGACGCATCCCATTCAGATCCCATATCATCGAACGGACAAACGGATCCTGGCTCCAGAACATCGTGGACGCACGAAGGCCCACTTCGCCAAGCAGGACATCGTCTTCGCCGGAAGCGGCAGCCCCGTCAATCTCGGTCTGGTAACCGTAGTTATCTTCATAGGCAGAACTGCCCGCCACATAAGGAACCAGTTTGATGGTCTCCCACATCAGCGGCCAATCCACCTCATTGCGGGTAAAGGCATAGGTATAAAAATCACTCGTGTCCTGCGGGCCGAGTATGGCGTCCTCATCAAACTGTTCACGAAAACGCGCCACCTGTGTATCGCTGTAGAACGTCAACTGATGATCCCAGAACGACTGCCCCTTCAAGTGGTATTCAAGACTGGGGAGTTCTTCCGTCGTCGTTTCAAAATCATTGATCCGAACCTTACCCAGAATCGAAAATGCCCAGTTGTCTCGAATTCGCTTTAGATAGACCAGGGTCTCCTGGGCCTTGTCATTATAAAATTCATTTTGATACATCCATTCCTGGAAATTGCGGTCAGACAGATAGCCCACCTCCGTCGTCAACTGCCAGTCATCCGGCAGGTATTGACGATGGCGAAAACTGAAACGTCCGCGGATGTCCTGTTCCGGGTCGATATTCTTTCGGTAGCGACTCAAATCGTCTTCGCCCCGGTCGTCTATGATATAAGTCTGAAAACTGCCCTTCGCATCATCTGTTTCATATTCCGCACCAACGCCGGCCCCCACACCGCGATCACTGAAATAGTCCAGTGCCAGCTGACTTTCCATCCAGGCGGGATCTCTCAATCCCAACAGACGCGCCAGATGCCAGCGTGTTTCGACAGACGTGCCGAACTCGCTGTCATTTCCGACACGAACCCGCCGGAGAGGAATATCCGGGCGAGCAAAATTGGTCACCATCTTCGGCCAGCCAAAAAAGGTGAAATCGCCAACCTTGGCATTGACCCCGACCAGCCGCCCTTCGTACTGACCGGCAACGTCTTTCTGTTCGGTCAGCCGGTAGTGCTGCTCCAGCGCCTCGCCCTTGAGCAGCACCATCTCAGAAGCATTCACTGAAATTTGCGGTAAATAGAACTCGCTGCTGGTCAACTGCACATCCCGGGCCTCGAAGATATCCTCACTGACCCGGCCGAGTTTCTTGGCACGCAGATAGATCGGCAGCCCGCGGTCTTCATCAAATACCCGCAGCGATGCATTCACCACCAAGGCCCGCTGGCTGCTGAAATCATAATAAATCTCATCACAGCGGATCGTCCGGTTGTTTTCCGTCATAACAATATTGCCGAACAGGTAAACCGACTGAATTTTCCCCATGCCGATTTCATTGCCCCGCTGTCGTTCAAGCGAGAAGTTCCCCGGCTGCGTAAAGAGGACCAGGTCGTCGGCCATAAACTCAACAACCCGTCCTTCCGGGCGCTTTTGCCAGACATAAAACCGCCCCGATGCCGTATAAACTTCCTGCCCGTCCGGCATCACGGATCGCCGGATCTGCGGCGCCGGCTCCCACAACGCAGATACATGAACAGGGAGCCCCGGTTCTGTCTGAGCAGGAGCTTCTTCTTTGCGGGTGGTTGCCTCATCCAATTGTTCTGCGATGGCGACCGAAGACGCTTTCCTGGGTTTCTTATCCGGTTCATCCGCGGGGCGAGTCACCACTTCATCGACATTGGGCACCCTGGCCCCGACCCGAACAGCCGGACCATAAGGAATTTGATGGCCAACCCTGAAAGCCCGGCCGTAGATTTCATAATCCGGTAGAAATTCCGATGTTATCTGCTGCTGAGAATCTGTGGACGCAAACACCTCGCCGGTCACCGTAAACTGCGTCAGCAAAACCTCGGCCCCTTCCACCTCAAAATGCTGCACGGCAGTCGCCCGCGACTTGGGGCCCTTCTGAACAGCAACATCCCCTTCCAGGTATAATCGGGCCAAATACGCTTGTCCGGCGCCATAAGCGGCTTGCTCGGCCCCTTGCGGCTGAAGCCAGATAACGGCACTGCGGCCGCTGAGAAGATTGTCACCAATTTGCACAGACACCCCCCCGTCCAGCAGCATCGCATCGGACCAACCCGGCATCGGCTCCGAACAGGTTATCACCGTGGGGGCGGCAACATGGAGATCCTGCCCCGCCACAGAGACGCTGCGACCGGGGGGCTGCCCTGCGGCCAGCCCGTTAAGGACCACCATTAATATTACGATACTGTTCGTCATAAAGCTTTTTCCAGCCGAAATCATCCGTTATATCTATGCACATCGAGTGCTGTCCCCGATCCATGGGCACAGTCGAGGCGATTATAGCTGTTTCGCTCACTAAATCCAGTCAAAAACAGCTAATATCACCAAGATTAAAGGTGTCCGGGCCAAGACAAAGGCATTTAGTACCTTTTTTTATTTGATATTCTCTCTGTTATACCAATTCCGTTTAGAGCACTTTAATATTTTCTGCTCAATGGTAGCCCCGTATGCAGCGAAGCGAATGCGAGGTATGCGAACCCCCATAGATTGCCGTGGCACTCATATTCGTATGCCCCAGTGTCGCCCCGGCGGCCAATAAGGCGCTGGACGGGAAAAAGTGCGGCGATTATACCGTCAAGGTTGAAGAAACCAAAGGCAAGGGTTGAATCAACAGTAATCACTATTTGGATGTATGCTTGTATGGCTTGAATTTTTGTTCGGAGGAACTCTTTTCCTGATGGACGCGGCAGTATTCTTGGTGATTATAGATACTCAAGATTTGATGACAGCCTGATAATTGGCATTTCCTGCCTTCAGGGGATGTCTTTAGTGCTTTTGACATGGGTATTCCTTTCACGGGAGTTTCCCGTACCGGTGCCTGACAGAGGGACAATTCCGAACGGCCGAAACCGGACTTTCTATAATAACATGATACCACACATTTGCCCAAAACCCATCAACTATTCGCCGGAGGTTGGAAGACTTTCGCTTTATTTCAACGATTGCTATCCCTAAATGAAAAAAGGAAAACCTGCCTTTTACGGTAATTAACACGCTTTATGAAGGATGTTTTGGCCATTTTGGACATCAGAAAAATTTTATTTTATTTTTTTCGTGTATTGGACACCCTTTTCGACGATAATACTCAGCAGTACAATTAGTACGAGAAGTGTATTTTTTCATCTCTCAGAAATATCCTTCCAAATTTAGTTGATCGAGAGATACAGTTTAAGGGTCTAAAACAGACCAAGGAGTAGTATAGTATGAGTACAGGTACAGTCAAATGGTTCAATGCAAGTAAGGGTTTTGGTTTTATCACTCCGGAAGACGGCGGCGACGATCTGTTCGTTCACCATTCGGAAATCAAGACGGAGGGTTATGCAACTCTCGATGAAAATCAGACCGTCACTTATGAAGTTGGCGAAGGCAAAAAGGGTCCATGTGCAAACAACGTGGTCCCTGCTTAAGTTATACAACATGCTTGAATTTGAAAAGGCTCTGCTTCGGCAGGGTCTTTTTTTTGTGTCATCTGCTCCCAATATCAATCTTGAAATAGGGTTAGCAAGGGGGTCAATTCCGGTACCTTTTTTCAAAAAGACAACGCAGGTACATTCCGAAAAAACAAGAAATTTAAAGCTGCTGATAATGGATCACGGCGCGGTAGAGGCCGTTGACGCGGTCACCTTCGAGGAAGATGGGCGAATGCATCTCATTTCGGGGCTGCAAACGGATTTTTTTCTCCGGCTCAAAGAAAATGCGTTTAAAGGTGGTTTCGTGCGGCATCCTCAGGCGGACAAAACAATCGTCGCCGTTCTGAACATCCGCAGCCGGTGAGAAGATCACGACATCACCCTCGGAAAATTTCGGCTCCATCGAATCGCCCACCACACGCACTGCAAACGCATTGGGGTCATGGATGTCGGGACAGCGGACATAGTCATCGGCAAAACCAGCCGGATACCCCATATCATCAAACTCGGAAGGATAACCAGCAGGTACTTTGTTGATAACCGGAACCATCTGCCCGGGCTTTTCTTTCTGGGACAGATCGCCCATCGCATCCAGGTCATACTGACTGAGCAGTTCGCCCAGTTTGTCCGGTTCAAGCTGATGTTTGATGATATCCTTCAAAATCTGCTTATATTGCCGATTCTCCGCATCAATGGCCTCATAATCCTGCCGCACATCGGCAGGCATCCGCTCGACATGGGCCATATGTTGCAA
The DNA here is from genome assembly GCA_039714335.1 of Planctomycetota bacterium. Taxonomy (GTDB): domain Bacteria; phylum Planctomycetota; class Phycisphaerae; order Sedimentisphaerales; family Anaerohalosphaeraceae; genus 4572-13. The sequence goes on along the minus strand of JBDLJN010000009.1, from coordinate 11,084 downwards.
GTGGCCGGATTCAAATTTCAGAACCTCTTCCAACTTACAGAGAAGGCGGTCACCGGGGGGTTTGACACGTCCGGTCTCGACCGTAGAGAGATAGGGCTTGGAAAAACCAGTGTAGGATGCAACTTCATCCAGCGTCAGATGAAGACTTTCACGCTTCTTTCTTATGATTTGGCCTAAAGACATGCGCGGCATTATAGGTATTTTACCAAAAGACTCAAGTGTTTTTTTTATAAATACCTAATATTCAGGCCCGTCCGATATTCTTCTGCCCGAATCAATCGGAACAGAGGGACAGTCAAAACAACTCGGTTCGATATCAGCCGACCCGGACCTTAAGATGCTGCCCGATCAATTCATTCAGTTTGTTCCGGTCGATCGGTTTTGATAAATACCCGTCACATCCGATATCGATGCATTTTTGCTCATCACCGGCCATCGCGTTAGCGGTAACCGCTATGATCGGCGTCTGAACACCTTGGCTGCGCAATTGGCGCGTCGCGTCATAACCGTTCAGACTGGGCATCTGCATATCCATCAGGATAATATCAAATGTCTGTGAAGCACACTGTTCGACCGCTTCGGCCCCATTATCCGCAAGGGTGACTTCCAAGCCCACTTTCTGCAGAAGGATGGCAATCAGTTTCTGATTGGACGGGTTGTCCTCCGCAACTAAGACTTTACCGTTATACATCGTCAATCCTTTCTCTATTTCAAGTGCCTCACTGATTTCATCCACAGGGCAAAATGTGATTGTATTTTATCTCTTACATCCACTTTCCTGCGGAATCCCTATGACAAAAAGGAACCCGGATAATCATCGACCATAAAAACGCCTCTATTAATCTGGAAGACCTAAAAAAACGGTAGAATCAAGATAGCCCGTGTTTCATGGTTGCAGGAACGAAAAGATTCGCGAAAAGTTTTGTTAATGTCCAATAAATCATGGCGAAACATAATCGAATATCTCGAAAAATTATCCCTGTCCACCCTTTCTTAAGCGAAAATAATGATTAAATCTCCTCGTAATAAAAAGCGAAAAACGGACTGAACCTAATCACATCAAGGGCAATCCGGCAACGGTCGAAATTAAGATAAGAACCTTATATATAACAAGTTATGCCGCATTAGAGTCACATTGAAAGGTAAATAGACCTTAAACCGAAAGTATTTCGTAATTACGAAATATTTTCGGTTTTCATCTTGACATCTTTCGGCAAACTGATTATAGTACAAAACGTGAGCAGGAATAAAATAAATCAGAAAGATATTGCTGACAGCTTAAAACTGTCTGTTGCAACGGTTTCCAAGGCCCTGCGGGGGGACTACCCGGACATCAACACCGTGACAAGAGAACGGGTGGTAAATATGGCCAGCCAGCTCGGCTACACCAACCACGAAACCGGCGTTCAGCAGATATTTCCGGATGAGGAACACAAAAAGAGTTATATGGTGGGGGTCCTCATCCTCCGTAAGATGCATGAATGGCAGCACACCACTTATTTTGCAGGCATGACTGAAAAATGTTCCAAAATGAACGTTTCGCTGATCCTGCATTATGTCGATGAGAACAACTGCCATCTCATTCTCGATAAAGACCACCAACCCCCGGCCTTGCGTGACGGCAAGATGTCAGGGTTGATCCTGGTCAATCACTGGCCCGAAGAAATCGTCACACGGCTGAGTGCTCACATCCCTTGTGTTTCGATCCAGCATTCTTACCAAGATGCCCGTATGGACATCATCGGAGTCGATGAGGGACAGGGAGTTGAGCGGTTAGCCGAACACCTTTACGCCAAAGGGCACCGGAAAATCGGCTTTTTCGGCAACTGCGGCCAGGTCTATAATGCCAGAAAACGTTTCAGTGCGTACATTGGCGCCCTTGCCAAACTGGGGCTGGAACTGGACCTTTCAAATATTATTGATGTGTCATCCGCACATCTCGAAGATAAAGAAATTACGTTGTCTGGACAGGTTGAATCCGTCATCCGACGAATGGAACATGGGGTTCGAGCGTGGATCTGTGCCAGCGACTGGGTGGGGTATTTGCTTTGCCGAGGACTTATCGATCGGGGCTATCATATTCCGAAAGATATATCAATCGTCGGGTTCGATAACAGCGAAGATAACACGCTCGGATGCCCCAAACTTACCAGCGTAACAGTTCCTGCGCTTCGGATCGGGGCCGAAGCACTGCGGCGGCTTATCAATCGGGTCAAACACCCGACCAGCCCGCGGCTAAAGGTTATGCTGCCATGCAAGTTATTTGAAGCTCAGACATCATCTCCTCCTCCGAGGACAGTATAGGCGGCCCGGGGGGTCGCTTATGCTGTTCCCTAAAAAAGAATTGGGCAATTGAGACGCCTGGCTACGCGCTGAGATGTGCTTTTTGAAGTTTCCCGCGACAACGGTCACACTCACAGGCATTCACCAATTGAAGACTGGAATTGCCGAACAGCGACTTGCTGTCAGTTATTCGAGCCCCTTTGGCCTGCATCTTTCGGATTGCAACCTCGGCCGCGGATTTTTCATGCGATCCCAAAGCATCGACAATCACCGTGACCGATTTACCGCGGGTCAACAGGCCTAAAACCGTGTATAAAACCGATGTCTCGGTGGGACCGCCGATGATCAAAAATTCCGACGCTTTGGCTTCAGTCAGGATCCGTTCGGCACGCGGTTCATCAAACGGATCGATCGTGCGTTTGCACAGAATGAGCTGGTCCTTTGTTTGCAATATATCGCGAGGAAAATCTGTTGTGTCGCTGGAATCGAAGGTGGTCCTGCGGTTACGAAGCGTATACGGGATCTTGCATACACCGGGCGTACCCAACAAACAAAAATCGTCGTCGTGCCCATTGGGATTATGACACTGCACCGTTGAAATCATACGCACCTGATCACGACGCGACCACGCCATCACGCGGCGGATATTGGCCAAAACCCTGCGGTGATTACGGACACAGACCTTCCCCTCGGCCAGAAACAGGTCTTTCTGCGTATCTACATCAATTAAAATCCGCTTCTTTCTTAATGTCAGGATCGGTCTGATCATTTGCACCGCACTGTTTATCATTAATGGTTTTTTCAGAGCTTCCATGCTGTTACTACGTTCCAGTTCCGTCATTGGTTCTTCGTGTATTTATACTTCGATCCGAAGAATGCTTGACTTAATCACTTTTATAAACAAAATGTCCTATTCTAAGCACATTGTTGCGGGTTTGTTGCTGAACATAAGAACAGGTTATATGGAAAAAAGAACGATTAAAGATTATGAAAATATCGCCATAAAGCCGGAAAATATCGCCGGAATGCTCGATTTTGACATTCTTTTCGGACGCTCTATGCCGGCCGAGATGGAAGTCGGCAGCGGTAAAGGAACGTTTCTGCTTGAAGAAGCAAAGAGGTTCCCGGAAAAGAATTTTTTCGGAATCGAATGGGCCAATAAGTATTATAAGCACGCCGTGGACAGAATGGGACGATGGGGCATACCCAATGTCCGCCTGATGCGAACGGATGCGGCGACCTTTATCGCCGAGCATATCCCCGATGCATGCATCAGCGTTTTCCACCTGTATTTTCCCGATCCCTGGCAGAAAAAACGGCACAACAAGCGGCGGTTTTTCTGCGACGAAAATCTTATCCAATTGCTCCGCATTCTAACGCCCGATGGGATCATCAACATCGCCACCGACCACGCCGACTACTTCGAGCAGATGACCGAAGTGGCCGGACGGGCTATTGAAAAGGAATGGGTCAAAGAGATCGGCTTTATCCGCCCCGCCGGAGCCAAAGACGGTGAGATCGTCGGCACCAATTATGAACGCAAGTACATTAAGGAAGGCCGCAGCACCTACACGCTGGCCCTGCAGAAAATATGAACAGCAACCAACTCAACCTTGATACCGCACAGGCAGTTTTGGATGAACATCGCCAAAAACTCGACCGGTTCACTGATCTTTTAATTGCTGAAAATCAAAAGTACAACCTGACACGCATTGATTCGCCACAGCAGATACAGATTCGGCATTTTCTCGATTCGCTGGCCGGCCTTTCGGTATTGGATGAGTTGTCCCAAGTCGCAGGGAAACCGTTAAAAATCTTAGACATCGGTTCGGGGGCGGGCTTTCCGGGGTTGGTTTTAGCGATCGTGCGCCCGCAGTGGCAGATCGTTTCGCTGGAAGCGACAGAAAAAAAGGCACACTTTCAGAAAAAAGCCTGTGAAGCACTCGACCTGAAGAACACCACTATCCTGAACGGTCGCGCCGAAGCAATTGCCCATCACACGGCGTATCGTCAGCAATTCGATGCGGTCACCGCACGGGCGCTGGCGGCGATGCCGATTCTGGCAGAGTTGTCATTGGGATTCGTCAAGGTCGACGGTCTGGGCCTGTACTGGAAAGGCCCCTCTGTCAATGAAGAACTCGAAACCGCACAGGCAGCAATCAAACAAATGGGCGCTGAAACCGAAAATACTTTTTTATATACCCTTCAGACAGAAGGCACTGAACCGGCGAATCTGTCACTGGTCGTATGCAAAAAAATAAACCCAATACCAAAGCAATACCCGCGGGTGTATGGCATCATCAAAAAGAAACCGCTATAACCCCGTAGGGGTCTTGATAAGAATAGCCGCGGGTGCAGGGAGCAAAGCGACCGAAACCCGTGGTAGAGAGTGTAACTAACAACCGACCCTGAAGGGGTCGAACAGGAAAGGAACACAATGGCTGACAACAAAGCATTTGTAGTCGAACTGAATGATGAAAAAGGATACCAGCGCCTGATTCCTGGGGCCCCGACCACCCACGGCATGAAGTCCGGCCGGGTCTATCTGGAACCGGGCACCGACTGCGGCGTACACAGCACCGAGGACAAGGAAGAACAGCTCGTATTTCTGGCCGGTTGCGGCACCGCCATCATTGGTAAAGAAGAAATGACCGTCGGCATGGGAAAAATCTGCTACATCCCCCCGCACACCCAGCACAACATCCTAAACACCAGCACCGAACCACTGATCTACATCTTCTGCGTCGCCCCGGTGTCATGTGGGTGAAGCATGCTGCTTCGGAAATAAGAAAAAAATAAGACTACTCAAGCGGACTGCTTGAGTGATAGAGAATATACTTCTATGTGACGGCTGGTCTTGCTTTTCAGCCGCTCCGTGCGAACGGTGCACGGTACCTGGATCCGGATCCTGTTTTCTCCGCTGACTTTGAACATTGTAAAACATCTCAACTATCAAAATGTAAACAGCTCTTCGGGCAGCTTGCGCCGCCGCGCTGTTGTTCGAAGCAAGATGCTTCGGCCACATTGAGTGAATGATTTCTGGTATGCTCGGGCTCATATATATTCCTGTCGATAGACAACACCCTATAGCAGGGTAGAAATGGTACTTTCTCGCATGATGTTTGGCGGTCACAGCGGGACCACACAGGTATCGGGACTTCCTTGTATGGTTATTATTTGATGTAGAGGGACGCCGATTTTGCCTTGCGCTAGTCTCGGCGCGTACGATAACACAGCGATCCTTATTGGCACTGGCCGCCGCAACGGCGCCGCTGCCGTCAGAGAGTTTTTTTGATAAGAAATCCATTCGGCTATGCTCAGGACAAGTTTTCCCGTTTTAATCTGCAGCAGTACGCCATAGCCGTATTGACTCAGGCAGGATGCCTGAGCTACCTTGTTCGACCCCGTTGGGGTCGTGGGTGTTGGGGTTCGCATACCCCGCATTTCGCTTCGCTGCATACGGGGCTACCATTGTTTAAGCCCTGCGGGCTTGTGAAAACTTTGCTGTTTTGGCGCGTTGAATTTACATTGCCCCTTCAAGGTGATTGTTGTTTGTGTAACCCCTGGCGTTGCCCCGGGCTGGATTACATCGCACCTTTGCTGCGAAAAGAACAAGCTAAAGCTTGAACTCCTGCGGGAATATTCCTATTCTCTCTTGAGTTCGATGTGTTTGGCGAAGTTTTTGTCGTTGCGTTTGGGGTAGTCCTGGCGGTAGTGGACACCGCGGGATTCTTTTCTTTCGTTGGCCGCGTGAGCCATCAGGCCCGCTACGGTCAGCATGTTCTGGCATTCCCAGCCGAACGGTGCGGCAAAGACCTGGTCCATCACGTACCGCTGCCAGAATGAGATGATCTCGGCGGCCTCGGTCAGCGGCGTTTCGCTGCGGGTGATGCCGACATTGCGCCACATCAGTGCCCGCAGGGAGTTGCGAACGTCCTCGGCATCCAGCCGGCTGCGATCGGTCGGCGGCACCACCACCTGCATCGGGTGGTATTGGGGCCTGTTATTGCCGGCCGCGGCCACCGCCGACTGCCCGGCGATCTTGCCCAGGACCAGCCCCTCCAAAAGCGAATTGCTGCCGAGCCGGTTGGCACCATGCAGCCCCGTCGAGCTTACCTCGCCGCAGGCAAACAGACGCGGCACATTGGTCGCGGCGGACAGATCGCTGCGAACCCCGCCGATCATATAATGGGCACTGGGACGCACCGGGATCATATCCTCGGCCACGTCGATATCGAAGTTCTCGCACAGTTCACTGATCAGCGGAAACCGCCGCTGAAAATGGGCCTTGTCAAAATGACGAATATCCAGGTACACATGCGTCGCCTCGGTCTTGAGCATCCGGTCCAGGATCGCCCGGCTGACCACATCACGCGGGGCCAACTCCCCCGCCGGATCATACTCTTTCATAAAGGGCTCACCACCGCCGTCCCGCAGGATCGCCCCTTCGCCGCGGAGGGTCTCGGTCACCAGTGCACGCGAGGCACCTGCGATGTACAGCGTCGTCGGGTGAAACTGCATAAACTCCATATCCCGCAATACCGCACCAACCCGCCAGGCCATCGCCAGACCGTCCGCGGTGGCGCATTCGGGATTGGTCGTCTCACGATAGAGCCGGCCCGCCCCGCCGGTGGCCAGAATGGTCGCACCGGCCCAGATGATCTGCGGGCTGCCGCTGGGCCGCCGTCCGATCGCACCGATACATTGCCCGGCCTCATCGGTCAGCAGGTCGATCGTGTAGAAATTCTCAATGATATTGATCGTTTGTGTTTCGCGTACCCGGCGGATGAGTGTTTCAGCAATGCCGCGGCCGGTCGAATCGCCGTGCGCATGAGCCACGCGGGCATGACTGTGGCCACCTTCCATTGAAATATCGAGGCGGCCGTCGGTACGGCCGAAATCCGTGCCCCACTCGTCCAGTTGCCGGATCAGAGCCGGGCCCTCCCTGACCACCCGTTCGACAACCGCCTTGTCGGCGATGCCGCAGCCGGTTTTGAGCGTGTCTTCGATGTGCGATTCAAAGCTGTCGGCCGCATCCAGCACCGAGGCGATGCCGCCCTGTGCATTCCAGGTGTTGCTGTCGGAAAAGGTGCCCTTGCAGACCAGCGTGACATTGCAGGTTGCGGCCGCTTCCATCGCAGCCCGCAACCCGGCGATGCCGGCACCAATGACCAGACAGTCGGTAAAAAGCTGCTGCGTCGAAGCCGTATTAAACGGCACTAAATAACGTCGTGTCTGTGCCTGTCGTGTTGACATGGAAAACCTTTCGCCTATAATACCGTATATGACTACACATAAAGACAGATGTTACCCCAATTCCCAAAAATATCAACAAGGGTCTCAGATTTGTTTCGCCTTGATTTCCGTACTCAATACAGCTTTCTCAAGAAATCCATCATGGACAGAATTCAAGTAATGATAGGGAAAAACCTTTTTATAGTTAAGTCGTTTGGCCAAATCGAAAAAATGCTCTCGATGTTCGGGAAACTTTACACCCAAGGCCGTCAATGTTACGGCTTTCAATGGCGCCTCCATTGCCAAGCAGCAAATTTTCTGCTCATCAATCTGCTTTTCCATAGTCAAACAATTCGCCGCGTATCTCTGTTCATATCCGCCTGACTTCAATTGCTCCGCCGCCCTGTCCAGAAACAGATTTGCGTTGTCCTCATTGGCAAGCTGGCTCTCAGATATATAAAAAAGCAACATCCATATCGAAGGAAAAGAATCCGACTGTACCATCAATTCATCAGGGATGGTTTCTCTGCTGTTCAGGGCTAGCAGCACTTGGTCCTCGATCCGATTGGGCTCGCCGATAAAACGTCGTATCACGTCAAAATCGCCGTCTTGGTAAATAGTACTTAATTCATTCGACCGCCGCAGTGCTTCAAAGTCTTCCGGGGCGTAGAGGTTCTTGTTTTGCCGATACCACTGCTCAAATACCTGGTCAGCCCGCTCGTTTCGGCCAAGTTGTCTGAGTATACGGACATACTCCTGTACCCATGTATACATGTAAATATTGTCTTCCTGAGCAATCTGTTTATCGCAATAGTCGCACGCTTTATCCAACTGATTTTCGGCAACAAGCATTTCATAATATAAATTGCAGAAAATCGGATTGTCCGGCTCGATTTCCAGCGCCTTCTCAAAATACGACAAGGCGTTCTTGAAATCGGCAGTCACCATCGCATCATAACCAAGTGCATAGTATCCGTACGCACAAGGATTGGATGTTTCGGTCGCTTTTTTAAACCAATCCTTTGCCTGTTGACGATCTTCGTTCAATGTCCGTCCATACAGATACCGTAATTCCGAGCTTTCCGGCGCTTTGTCCAGGCGATGCTTATATTCAGACTGCAGGTCATATTCAGGGTGCTGAGCGTCCATCGCCGTTTGGTACATTCGGTGCCAGTTAATACGAATCGGCATTGCATCTAAGCCGGGGCGTATCGTTTCGATAAAGGTATCCGCATCCGCTTCTGCATAAAGACCGTACATAAGATTCGTGTTGTCCGGCTCATAACGAACGCTTTTTTTCAGATAGTCGATTTTCATTTCAAAGCCGATATAATGCTCGATTACCGAGGAGAACTGTTCGCGAAGCACTTCACATTCATCAACCATCGATACTTGCACGCGTGCTTCCGGGCCGGAACCGGACAGGGATATTTCATCAGGAAATTCTTCAAAAGGCAGATGGACTCCGTCAAAAACATAGAGTGTCTTTCCAACATGCAGTCTCCACACAGGATCGGGAACCCGGCTGGCTGTTTCGGCATAAAAGATCTTGGCCCACTGCAGCAGCGCAACCGTATCCGGATTAATAACGTAAACTCTATCCATAAACGGACGCTTCCAAAACGACGAATGCATCTCGATCTTTTCTGAAGCAATCGAGATATTCTCATCGGAAACGGTCAACTCCTTGACGCCCTCGGAAAGATTGATTTTTTTGTAACCGGATCGGGGGATAGTGTAAGTTTGTCCGTCCAGCATCACTTCATAGGAGCGGGAAAGACCGTTGACCAGATAAACATCGGCATGCTTTCCCATATAAAACGCTGCAGCGCTATAGACCAGAAAAGCCAGCAGAAGAACCGCCGCCGCAATGCCCGCTGCTTTCTTAGCATTCACAGGGGTCTGTCCGATTCCACCCCCTCCAGTGCGAACAAAATGCCTGTTCTTGGTGGGCTTACATGAATGCAGATTTTTCTCCGACAGCTTCCGTGTCTTCTTATAATTCTTGTCATTTTTGATTGATGGATCGATATTTACAATAGCGTCCATCAATTCAATCGCATCCTGATGACGGCCCTGTCCCTGATACCCATCCACCAAAGCGAATAGCGTTCCGGTTTTTTCCTGAATGCGCTGATCGATAATATGCTGAAAATGCCCCGCCGCCTGGTCCGGTTCAGAAATCCGCAAATAAACAAATCCCAGTATCTCATGCACCGCATCGTCGCTTTTCAACAACAGAGACTTTTCAAGATAGCACCGGGCCTGATCCATATTTCCATGATTGTAATAGATCGAGCCGATGGCGGCCTGTACTTTTGAGTTGTCGGCAAACTGCTCCGTGACCTGCTGAGCCAACGCTTCAAGCGATTCCAAGTCCTGATATGCCGAGAAGACGCCGAGCAAATTGATCACGGTCTCCGGATCATTTGGATTGGCGTCATACTTTTCCATCGCTTCAGCATAATCTTTGTCTTTGTGTTTGAGATACTTTTTCAGAGACATTTGCTTGTGACGTCTGCAAGCCGGACAGGAATCCATAATGCGTTTTTTTCCGAACGGGATGACCGGGATAAAGAGCACGACGATCCATTCTCGTGTATCGTATGAAGACAGCGTAACATAGCGATTGCAATGAGGACAATAGTCGTCATAGCTGATACAATTTTTCTTACCGTAATACCAGGTTCCGATTCCGTTTACTGTTGTCGGCATAGCATACCTCCCTTTACCTGCAAGTTGTTTGGCTTCGATTTCGCAAAATTATCATGGATTGTGGACATATTGTCCAGAGAAAAACGATCGGGCTACAGTCCCGCCAATTGGTTCCAGTCGCAGAAGGACAGCGTTTCGACTATGCCTTCGCCGAGGCGGCCTTCTTCTACGCTGGATTCTTCGTCGTAGGGTACAATTGAGAGCAGGTTCGTGTTGCTGAAGTTGCAGATCACGTCCGGCGAGGTTTCTTCGGCGATGTCCGCCTCGAACGCATTGTAGCCGCTGATGACCAGTCCCGCAACGGGCAGGCCGGCGCTGCGTACCGCTTCAATCGTCAATAAGCTGTGGTTGATCGTCCCCAGATTGGGTCGGGCCACGATCACCGTCGGCAGATTGAACTCGGCCGCCAGATCCAGAACCGTATGCTCATCGTCAATCGGCACCATTACCCCGCCGATGCCCTCGACAATGACGACATCGGTGTTTTCGCATAAATAATTGTAAGCGGTCACAATCGCCTCATAGTCAATCGCCCGCCCCTCAAGCTGCACACAGGTAATCGGCGCCGCAGGCGTTTTATACGTCACCGGCGTAATGACCGACAGCAAATAATCGGCATCCGCACACATCGCCAAAAACTCCGTATCATCGCTGATCAGCCCCCCGTCATTACGGCACCCCGAAGCGATCGGCTTGAACACCCCCACCTTCAAACCCTGCCCGCGCAACACCGCCGCGATGCCGCCGGCAATGAGCGTCTTGCCGACGCCGGTATCGGTCCCGGTAATAAACAATCCATTTTTTTTAGGTAGACTTAAATTAAGCATAAAAACCTTGTGTTATATTTTTAC
>JBDLJN010000008.1:0-34330 GCA_039714335.1 Planctomycetota bacterium | reverse complement strand
TCAACACCGGCGCCCAGATCAACCTTTGTCTCAAGCTGATCCTCACCAATATTGACCACCACCATCATCGGATTGAGCGTTAGAAAATTCAGCGGCTTAATCAGGTCCATCTGCAGGTCATTTTCGATGACGCTGCTGATGGGCTTTTCCGATTCTATCGCGTCTTGTAATTTAAGCTGCAATTCCAGCTCCGCTTTTTCCCGGGCCTGTGTCTTGGTGGGCTTGTGGACGCTTTTTTCCAGCCGTTCGATACGGGTCGTCACCAGTTCCAAATCGGCCAGCAGCATCTCGGTCTTGAGTTCTTCCAGATCGCGCGCGGGATCGACCGTACTGCGATAGGCCGGCACGGAGGGATTATCAAACGCCCGCACCACCGCCACAAACATATCCACGGTACGCACTTCATTAAAGAACTTACGGGCCGCCGTTCTGCCGTGGTCATCGGTAAACGAAATGCCCGGCATATCCATACAATCCACCGTGGCATGAACGGTCTTTTTGGGCTGATACAACCCCGTCAGCCAGTCCAACCGACCGTCCGGGACAGGGACCATCTGTTCATGAACATCCGTCGAGCCCATCATCGCGGGCTCTTTGCCGCTGATAGCTGACAGTATCGTACTTTTACCCGACTGCATCAAACCAATTAGAGCAACTTTCAATTTGATCTCCTATTTCCTGAACCACGAATAGACACGAATCTACACTAATTTAGCATTAAAAAAGTTTATATTTGTGAAAATTCGTGTTCATTAGTGGTTCCTGATTTATTCCGTTTCATAAACACTGTTCCCATAGCAATCGTAAGCGACAATTGCGGGAAAATCTTCAAACTCCAGCAGCCGGATCGCCTCGGTGCCCAGGTCCTCGTAAGCAACGATCTCGCTTTTGACAATATGCTTACTCAATAACGCCCCCGCCCCGCCCAAAGCGGCGAAATGAACACCACCATACTGTTTCAGCGCATCGCGAACCGCCTGACTGCGATAGCCCTTGCCGATGGTGGCTTTGAGTCCCTGCGCCAGCAGGGTCGGCGTAAAGGCATCCATCCGTGACGACGTCGTCGGGCCCGCCGCACCGATCACCCGGCCGGGTGCCGCAGGCGTCGGACCGACAAAGTAGATTATCTCGCCCGTAATATCGACCGGCAATGGCTGTCCATCAGCAATTGCCTGACACAGCCGCTTGTGCGCCTGGTCACGAGCAGTCAGAACCGTCCCGCTGATCAGCACCTCGTCACCGGTTCGCAATTGGCATACCATTGCATCGGCTAGAGGGGTTATGATTTCTTTTTTTTCATTCATTCTTTTTCCCGGAATACAAATAAGACTTTTCGGCCCAAAACCGGCATTTCTATTGTATAGATGAATGCTCACAAATCCAATAAAAAGATATTTCAAGGGCGATATATTTCATTAAAAAGATTTATTATTTTTGATTTTCTCCGTTGTTTTTTGCTATAATGGGGGTATGCCAAAGTTCCCAATCTATCTCGATATGAGCGGTCGCCGTGCCGTCGTTATCGGAGCGGGTTCCGTCGCTGTCAGAAAGGTTCAGGCGCTGCACGAAGCCGGAGCAAGGATCACCGTCGTCGCCAGTCATGTTCCCTCCAAGTTTGAAGATGCCTTCGCAATCAGTAATGTCGAGCTTGTTTTGGCAACCTACCGCAAAGATTATCTTGTCGGAGCAACCCTGGTCATCGCCGCCACCAATGATACGGCTCTCAACCAGCAAGTCTTCCATGATTGTCAGGAACTGGAGATCCTGTGCAACGTCGTTGACAAGCCGGAACACTGTGATTTCTACACACCCGCAGTGGTCAAACGCGGCGATCTGCAGATCGCCATCGGCACAGACGGCAACTGCCCGGCATATGCCGGCCACATTCGCCGAAAGCTGGAAGAGATTTTTTCGGAAACGCACGGCGAGTTTGTGGATCATCTGGAAAAAATACGCAAACGCATCCTCAAAGAAGTTTCCTCCGCCGATCAGCGAAAAGCAATTCTGGGACGATTGGCCAGCGATGAGTCGTTTGAGATTTTCAGTGATGAGGGCCCGCATCACTGGGCCGAGTATGCCGCCGCACAAATGGCAGACGGTGCAGCCACTTAAGCTTTTTGAGTTGGGCGAAAAAACCTTGAATCCCGCCCAAGCAGTGTTACAATTTGCAGATGCAAAAAGAATCACTGGTATTAGACTCGACATGGCAGTTCAAGGAGTTCCCCGAATCAGCCCGGCGGATGCGGGATCTGGATGGCGTGGAGTGGTTGAATACCGGCGTTCCGTCTTCGATTTATACCTGCCTCGAACAGGCCGACATCATTCCATCCCCACAGTTGGATTTCAATTCGGAAGATTTGGACTGGGTCGATCAAAAGAACTGGGTCTTTCGTAAGGAATTTGATGCCCCGCCATCACTGCTTGAAAAAGAGCGGATCGAGATCATTTTTGACGGGTTGGATACCGTCGCTCACATCTGGCTCAATGAAAAGCTCATCGGCAAAACGGAAAACATGTTCATCGCTCATCGGTTCGATATCAAGCCATATCTGAAAAAATTCCGAAATAGATTATACATTAAATTCATTTCTGCCTTACACCACGCAGATCGTCTGCTGCATCGCTACGGCAAACTCGGCGAACATCATTTACGCAGCCCTCACAGCGCCTATATCCGTAAAGCCGCCTGTCAATTCGGCCCTGACCGCGGGCCTTCCCTGGCCGGATGCGGTATCTTTCGGGCCGCAAGAATTGAAGGAGCCAACGCCGCAACAATCCAAAACCTGCACCTTCGCACCATTGACTGCAGCCAGTATGAGGCAGATATCCGTGTGGCCCTGGAAGTTGAACGCATCAACGATTATCACGGTCCCATCAAATGCAGAATCGTCATGACCGGCGGCGGACTGGATCTGGAGCATGAGCTTTTGCTCGAACATGGCAGCAGCACGGTCTCAACGATCCTTCATATTGACCGGCCGTTTCTCTGGTGGCCGACCGGGTACGGCGTCCCGCATTTATACCATGTCAATGTGGAATTAATGACGGATGACGGCAAACTGCTCGATACCGCCTCGGAGGACTTTGGCGTCCGAACCATTCATATCGAGGAATCTTCCGGCAAAACCGAATGTATTGTCAACGGACAGGCCATCTATCTCAAAGGCGCCGACTGGATGCCGCTGTCGCTGTTTCCGGGAACACAAACGGATTATGAAAACCTCTTGAAAAAGGCGAAAAAGTGCCATCTCAACATGCTGCGTGTTTGGGCCGGCGGATATTATGAGGATACCGAATTTTATCAACTGTGCGATCGGATGGGCATTCTCATCTGGCAGGACTTTATGTTCGACAGCGCTTATTACCCGGACCGACAATGGTTTCTGGACATCGTAAAACATGAGGCCCAAACCATTATCAAGCAACTCCGAAACCACGCTTGTATCGCCCTGTGGTGCGGCAACAATAACATCGATTGGCTTCATAAAAACAGCAAACTGGGAAAGGGGCGAAAATTTTACGGCAAACCGATCTATCACAAACTCCTGCCGCAACTGGTCCACGAACTGGACCCGGATCACCAATACAGCCCCACACGATCCCATCACAATGACGAAAACCAGGCCTTGGTCGCCAATGCGCCGGATATCCCATCACCGCCGGGCTTAAGCACACTTAGGGGCTTGAAGTGTTTTAGGCATTCATTTGGGATGCTCGAAAAACTTACCTGTAATTATTCAACGCTCCAAAAAATCGGCCAATGTCAGGTCTGTGAATTTTCGCCGCCGGGGAATTTGTCCGAATATATTTGGCAAAGTCAGGTGATTCAGGCACGGCGGGTGCAAAAAGCCGTTGAGCAGTTTCGTGCGGTTAAATCTCTCGGCAGCGGCTGCATGCTGAGCGCGTTCAATGACCGCGCATTATCGATCAGCCATTCGATGTTCGATGCCCGAAAGCAACCGAAAGCCCTCTTTTATTATGCACAGCGATTTTTCGCTCCGATACTGGTCACCTTGTTACCGGATGATAATACCGGGATATTCAAAGCGTTTGTCGTCAATGACACCGCTTCGCCGGTTACGGGTGTGCTTTCGTGCCGGATGATCACCGCTGATGGTGAGATTTTGGATACAACCGAGACGCCGCTGAGAGTCTCCCCGTTTTCCAGGGCAACGGCCGTGAATCTGCCGCGGTCGTTTACACGACCCAAAGAACCCTCTCGTTCTTTCCTGTACATCTGTCTCAGGAACGACAGCAAACTGCTCGCAGAAAACACCCGCTTTTATTGCCCGGACAAGTATTTTCAGTGGCCGCTGGCAGACATCGATCTTCAAATCAGTCCAGATGATGAAAAAAATACCTGGGATATCACCCTGACCTGTGAAGTGCTGGTTCGGGACCTGCAGATTCTCCCGCCTCAGGCCGCCGACATCAGTGACAACTTCCTGACCCTGCTGCCGAACGAACCAAAGCAAGTGCAGCTTTTATTCGGCGACTCGCCGCCGCCGATCCGCACTCCGCTCGAACTATTCAGCACCAATCAATTTTGACCGCCCTGCTTAGAGCGTGGGCGTTTACGCCCCTTTTTTGAACGCGACCCTTTACGAGCGGCTGGTTGGCTACCGGCAACCTCCGGCACCTGATATTGCTGTCGAAGACGCTTGAGTTCTTTGTGCAAATCCGCACGGGTGGTTTGATAGGCCGGATCACCATAAACACTCTTAATCTCCTGCGGATCTTTGATCAGATCGAACAGTTCCCATTCATCCGAAACAGGGTAATGGATCAGCTTATGGCGATCCGTGCGAACCCCGTAATGCTGCGGCACATGGTGCACCCCGATTTCGTAATAATGGTAATACAGACTTTTCCGCCAATCAGACGGGCTTTGGCCCTGCAGGATCGGCATCAGGCTGACCCCCTGTATTTCCTGCGGAATCTCCGCTTCGGCAGCATCAAGAAACGTCGACCCAAAGTCAATATTCTGCACCAGTTTGTCCGTTCGCTTGCCGGGCTTAATCACTGCAGGCCAACGAGCGATAAACGGCATACGGAACGATTCCTCATACATCCACCGCTTATCATACCAGCCGTGCTCGCCTAAATAAAATCCCTGATCCGAACTGTAGATAACCAGCGTATTCTTCGCCAGGCCAGTCTTGTCCAGATAGTCCAGCATCCTCCCGATATTCTCATCGACCGAAGCGACACACCGAAGATAGTCTTTAATATAACGCTGATACTTCCAGCGAATTAGATCCTTGCCTTTTAGATTTGCCTTGCGAAATGCCTCGTTCTTTGGTTCATACGCCGCATCCCACGCCGCACGCTGTTCGGCTGTCATCCGCTTGCATTCCGGATTTTTAAAGGCGCGTCCGAGTACATCCTTGGTCTTTGAACCGGCGACTTTCAAGTCGTAATCCATCATCATGTGCCGGCCGATTTCCATCTCATTCTTTTTTAGCGTAGAATTTCGATTGGCATAGTCGTCAAACAGGGTCTCCGGCTCAGGAATTGTTACGTCATCATAAAGTGTCAGATGTTTCGGCCCCGGAGCCCACACCCGATGCGGCGCTTTGTGCTGACACATCATCATGAAAGGTTTGTTGGGATCGCGTTTGTGTTTGAGCCAGTCCAGTGAAAGATCAGTTGTAATATCCGTCGCATAGCCGTTGTAGTGGGTTTTCCCATCCTGACGGCGGAAATCCGGGTTATAATAATTGCCCTGACCGGGAAGAATTTCCCAGTGATCAAAGCCGGTCGGATTGCTCTGCAAATGCCACTTCCCAATAAGTGCTGTCTGGTATCCGGCCTTCTGGAGCAGCTTGGGAAATGTCATTTGTTTTCCGTTAAAGCTTGTTCCGTTTACTTTCTGGCCATTGGCGTGACTATGCTTGCCGGTCAAGATCGCCGCGCGGCTGGGCGCACAAATTGAATTACAGCAGAAGCACCGGTCCAGCGTTATGCCCTCGTTAGCAATCCGGTCGATGTTCGGGGTTTTGTTGATTTTGGATCCATACGCACTAATCGCCTGAACAGCGTGGTCATCGGAAAAAATAAAGAGGATATTGGGCCTGCCTGTATCCTGAGACCGAGAAATTGCATTCGCACAGGAAACAGCCGACAGCGAGAGCGAACTTATACCGAGAATCTTGAGGAAATTACGCCTATTCATTGCTTTGCCCCATAGAATCCATTGCACAATAGCTTTTGAATCCAACCGCTGAATTCAAGGGCTGCCTGAGTGAGAGGATCCTGTTTCTCATATTCAAACAGCCGTTATCAACGTTTGCCAATATTAATCACTTTGGGCCGAAAAATCAAACGAAATCACCATGGCCGTATAGAAACGAGGATTTTTAACCGTAATCAGCATAGGATCCATTGAATATGAATCGCCAGTAAGGTTTTTTATTTTCCCATTCTCAGCATTCTGATAGAATGGGATTTCATGAAAACACTCACAAAAGAAATCTGGATGGACGTGCCGCGGCGGCGGCAAATTATTTCAATTCACAGCGAAGTCGAACAACTCGTCGCCGAAAGCGGTGTCCAGGAAGGAATCGTGTTGGTAAACGCCATGCACATTACCGCATCGGTCTTTATCAATGACAACGAATCCGGCCTGCACCATGACTACGAAGTGTGGCTGGAAAAGCTCGCCCCGGAAAAGCCCCACAGCCAATACCGCCACAACGGCTACGAAGACAACGCCGACGCCCATATGAAGCGCCAGGTCATGGGCCGCGAGGTCGTCGTCGCCATCACCGAAGGCAAACTCCACCTCGGCCCGTGGGAGCACATCTTCTACTACGAATTCGACGGCAAGCGACAAAAACGCCTGCTGGTGAAAATCATTGGTGAATAATCCAATGGATGGCTTGTCTGCCTTTCTGCTGAAAACCATCGTGATCTCGCTGACCGGCGTGATGGCACCGGGAGCGGTCACCGCCGCAACCATCGCACAGGGAACACGCAGTCGCTGGGCCGGGACATTGATCTCAGTCGGTCATGGTATCGTTGAGATGCCGCTGATCTTCCTGCTGATGCTGGGACTGGGGCTGGTTTTCAAGATGGACCCGGTCAAAATCGCCATCGGGATTCTCGGCGGCGGCTTTTTGTTGTGGATGGGCTTCGGTATGCTCCGGCAAACGCCAACCAATGCCGGCTCCTCTCAAGAAGTCTTTAAGGACGGTTCGATCATGACCGGTATCGTCCTGTCAGCCACCAACCCCTACTTCCTGTTCTGGTGGGCGACGGTCGGACTGAATCTGGCCATTGGTGCGAAAGAACTCGGGCTGACCGCCCTGATTCTGTTTGCAGTGGTCCACTGGCTCTGTGACCTGGTCTGGTTATCGATCCTGTCGGCCACGGCATTTGTAACCCATCAGAGCGCCGGGCTGTTCGGCCGGAAAGCACAACGGGGCATTTTGATCTTTTGCGGTCTGGCCCTGCTGTTTTTCGGCGGCAAGTTTATCTGGGACGCTCTAAAGTTGTGGCTCGTCTGACTCGTCATCCTCTTCGAAATCAGGCACAACGTTCTTTTGCAATTCAAGATCTTTGGCATCATGAAGCACTTCTTTGAGCGTAAACCGGGACAAATGCATACGCATCTGCTCAAAAACCTCCAGCATCTTCGCCTGTCCCGCTGCATCAGCCTGCGCGAAGCTGATCTCGCTGATCGCTTTCGAAATCTCATCCAGTGTAATATTTGCCCCGTCCGTCGAGGGCACATAGCCCACCGACGGTTCATGGGTGCGGCATAACAATCCCGACCGGACCATCGTATCCAGAATCTTTTCGGTAAAAGCAACCGGCATCGACAATCGATAGCTGACCGCTTCGACACTGACGGGTTCCTGGTCTTTTCGCTCAAAGACGTTTAGAACATATTCCATCATCCGGACCACCGTCTGATCATTGGCCAGGAAACATTTATCCGCCTTTCGAGTGCGCGAGATTTCCGCCGCATCAAGATGCTTGATATTCTGAGTCGCATAGGTCAGTTGCAAACCGAACAGAACAAATATCCATGTCCAGTAAATCCACATCACTGTCAGCGGAATGATACCGAGAATGCCCCAGACGGCATTAAAGGGAACGAATTTTATCACATACAGTCCAAAACCCCATTTGGCAACCGACCAGAGCAAAGCACCGACAGTCGCCCCCCACAAAGCAGCACCGGCGTTAATTCTGGTATTGGGCAGAACAAAGTACATAAAGAAAAACATCAGTACGCTGATCAGAAAAGGAAACAACGGGCGAATATGCGGCAGAATGCCCTGATGAAGGCCTTCCATCATCATAAACTGGGCGGAAAAATGAATCCCCAGACCCAGCAGCAGCGGCCCCAGCGTAATCAGCGACCAGTAATTGATCATCCGTTTAATAAACGACCGGCCGGTTGGGATTCGGAAAATGGTATTAAATGAATTTTCAATTGTCGAAAACAGTTTTATCGCCGCGTACATGAGTAAAAGAGCGCTGACAAATCCAATGGCCCCGGTGCTGAGTTTTTCCATATATTGCTCGGAAATCTCGTCGATCTTGTCGGCAATGGATATCTTGTTCGGTTCGCCGTCAGCGAGTGCACCCTCTGTCGGCTGTTGCGCTGTCGGGTCGTCGGATTCGGATGTATCCGGAGTATACTCAACTTTATTCAGGAATTGATCATAGGCAAAATCCTGAACCTTGTTCCCCATGTCTCGATAGGCAGGGAACATATGAAAAATCATCAGCATCACGATTGTCATAGGCACTGCGCCAAAGAGAGTATAATAGGCCAGCGCCGCGGCCTGCGTGCTGCACCGGTTGGCCTTCAGCAGGCGAATACAATGAAACCAGATACGCACCTGAAAGACCAAAAACCGTGTCCATTTTCCCAATTCGTGTGTCGGCGATGTCAACAGTTTTGAAATTTTGTCAAGCATGGCAAATTATCCTTTATAAATGATCTCAAAAGAGCTTAAAGATTTTTTAAAAGTTCCTCAATGCCTTTTTGTATTAACTCCGGCGAATGTTTCTTCAAAATCGAATCAAACAGTTTATCCAACCGAACCTGTGGTTCATCAACGGTCCCATCCACCGGCAGCGACAAACGCTCGGAAAGGTCTTCACCGATTTTTACCGTCGGGAAGCGAAGTCGGTCCATGTCAAACTTATACGGGACAAATACCTTCATGTCCAGCGTCTTATCCAGATATATCTTACCCGCAAATCCGGTTGGATATTTATCGAGATGAAACTCCATCTTGTCGTACCGCATCACCCCGTCTTTCAGCAGAAACTGGCTCGGCAGCAGTTTCGCATCAAATTCCGAACGATTATTCGTCTGAGCTAAAATGTCGCCAACCGCACCAACGGCTTTGAGGCGAACCTTGTCCATCTCAACAACACCGTCAACCAAAATTCTCTCTTTCTCATCCGCGTCCAGTGGTATCTCCAATGTCTTACATGTCAGCGATGCAAAACCGGAGATATCGCTCTGTCCGGCGAAAATGGGACTGAGGTATTTGAGCATTGTGTTCGTCATCCGGCCATTGACATGTATATTATCAAGAATCGGCATGGTTTCTTTGAGCCGCAGGATTTTCGATTCTTCATTCAAATCGATCGTTCCGGCGAATTGCAACTTCCCCTCATTGACGACGGTCTGCGGTATCTCGAAGTTCAATTTCCCCTTCTGAATATCCATATTCAATTCAGTCGGGCCAAAGTTCAGACCAAGGTACTCCGCACTGTCAAACCCAACCGCGGCGTCCGCATTAAGATTGGCAATCATTTTATCCGGCATATCGGTCGGATAAATCGAATCAAAACGGAGCGTATCTTTTCGCTTTCCCTTCACAGACAACCCTTCGGGCAGATAGCCGGAAGCAAAAGCTGAAACGGTTTCCAAATCGTATTGGACTTCCATACTGCCCTGAACTTCCGTATTGTTTGGCCCTCTCTTTCTCTCATACAAAACATTGGTCCCGATGAGAAGAGGGGCATTTTTTTCATCCCGTAAAGCCAGCGTTTTGATATTGACTGTTTCAAGTTCAGCTTTGGCTTCATAAGTCGCATCCGCTTTCAAGCTGAGTTGTTCTCGCTCAAACGGCCTGCCGTCACCCTTTTGAATCCGAAGTTGATGAATCCATGTCTTATCGGTAAGCAACCGCACCTTTGACCCTGTTGTCGTCGCCTTTATTTCTGACTCAAGAATACCGGCGATCTGTGTATCTTCCGGAAGATCCGTAAATACCTGCGCAAATGGTAATGCCTTCTCAATATCCAGCTTGGCATACGCATCGAAGGAAATTGTTTTTACGCCGTCCTCTGATAACGGCAGTGTCATATTGCCGAGGTTTACGGTTCCGGGGGCAGCAGTTAGATTCGCTGAGGCAAGCCGGAACTGGCCAGTTGTTATATCCACCGCACAATCATAATCCAGTTGAACATCCGTTGCCGGCGTGGGTGAGCCATCCTTCTTGACAACAAACCGCTTCGCCGTCCCTGTTCCGGTCACACCGATGCTTTCCTGTGCCAGGTTGACCGTCCCTTTTGCGGCCAGATCGCCTGCGACCTGTACCCCCTGCATATCAACAAACTGCCCGGCAAACCGCTGGGTCTGTTCAAGATCGGCATCTATTTCATAGTCCAGACTCTCCATTGTCCCCGTGCAGTCCACCGCACAGAAATCTGACTGCACTGTGAGCTTTTCGATCTTAGTCACATCATTATCGGCTGATGTTAAAGCAGAAATCGTTACCGGCTTTTCAAAAACGGTCCGCTGGTCGCCTGTGCCCTGCGCAAAATTCGAAATGCGGGCATCCGCCTTTAGCCGCTGAATAACTCCCTCATCAATATGAATATCCGCGTCCGCTTTCAGTTGACCGGACATATCCATCTCTTTGCCCGCCAGCGCCAATAATGGTTTCAGACTGGCCAGTTCCAACTCGGAGATATGAACTTCAAAGTCCCCCTTCTTCAGCATCCAGCCCTGTTCATCTGGGATAACGCTGCCTTTGGCGGATATTTTTGATGTCTCGTTCACATCCATAGAAATATCGACAGAAGACGGTTTGCCCGCCTCGGCGATCTGAACCTTTGAGACAATGTTGGTAAATGACACCTTTTGCAGCGTATCCCCGGTCAATTCAACCGTTGCCGCACCATCAATGAGCTCCAGGTCGATCTGATTGACGGGAAAGGTCGGCGGCGGAGCATCCGATTTTTCTGATGGTGATTTGACCTCCTCGGCAGCATCCTGTTCGGCAGGGACTTTCAGATGAATCCGAGGTTGCTCAACAACGGTCCTGCCCAGTTTGACCTTGCCGCCCAGCAGCGACATATACTTCGGCTGCGTCTCGACCCTTGCCACGGTAACGGAGGTATTGCCTGCACTGTCCGCATAGGAAAGGTTTGTCAGTTTGACACCCTTCAACCAGCCGATGGAAAAATCGTCCATTTGAACCTGTCCATCGACCGACTGGTTGATCTTGCCCAACAGCATCCTGGTCCCCCCGGCCGAAGACAGGTATAAGGGTACACCAAAAAAAATCAGCAGGACAATTCCTGCTGATAGAATAAAACTCCACTTTGCCACCTTCAGTGCTTTTCGGTGACTTTTTGTCTGATCCTTGCGTTCTTCGCTCATTGACAGCCCCCTTCCCTTGTTTAGCTATTCATGATTTCCTCAGATTTCGCTTTGATGATCTGATCGATCTGATCGATATGCTTTTTGGTCATATTGTCGATGTTATCCTTTCCCTTCTTGCAGTCATCTTCGGTAATTGTCTTGCCTTTCTGTTCGTCATCCAATTGCTTATTGGCGTCCCGTCGAATATTGCGAATGCTGACTTTAGACTTTTCGCCGAACTGCTTGACCTGCCCAACGATCTGCTTGCGGCGCTCTTCACTCAACGGCGGGATATTCAGACGGATCATCTTGCCGTCAAGAACCGGGGCCAGACTTAACTCGCTGTTTTTGATGGCTTTTTCAACATCCTTCAGGCATCCCGCGTCAAACGGCTTAATGACAATTGACGCCGGTTCCGGGATTGCAATGGTCGCCAATGACTTCAGCGGGGTCGGAGACCCATAATAATCAACGCTCAGGTTTTCGACCAGACCCGGCGCCGCCCGGCCGGTACGGACCGACTTCAGTTCATTGCGCAGAAAGTCTACGGTTTTGGTCATACCGGCTTCATGCGTAGATAGTATCTGTTTCGTAGGCATAACATTCCTTTCTAAACAAATGTGGTCTCTGGGTAAAAATCTTTATTGCGAATCAGAGATCAGTGTCCCAACTTTCTGGCCGTTCAATGCTTTGGTTATATTGCCTTCATTGAATATATTCAGCACAATAATCGGAATCTGATTTTCCCGGCATAAACTGATCGCTGCCGGATCCATTACTTTTAGATTCTGCTCCAGCACATCCTGATACGTCATCGATTTGATCAGCTTCGCATCCGGATTTTTAACCGGATCGTCGGTATAAACACCATCGACCTTGGTTGCCTTGATCATCAAATCAGCATTGAGTTCGGAAGCGCGGAGCGCTGCGCAGGTATCCGTCGAGAAGAAGGGATTGCCCGTGCCGCCTGCTAAAATAACAATGCGATCACTCTCAAGATGGTTAACGGCGCGACGTCGAATGAACGGTTCGCATATCGCTGACACTTCGATCGCGCTGCAAACCCGCGTGGGCTGACCGGCTTTTTCCAGTGTTTCCTGCAAGGCACACGCGTTGATCACTGTCGCCAGCATTCCCATGTAGTCAGCGGTGGTCCGGGGAATATGGCTTTCGCGTGAAAAGGTCGCACCTCGAAGAAAGTTCCCTCCGCCAACGACAATGGCAATCTGATAGCCCAGACGGCTGATCTTCGCGATCCGCTCAGCAATGGACTCGATCGGGTCGCCTTCAATACCAAATCCGCCGGGCTTGCAGAAGCTCTCCCCGGAGAGTTTTAATAATACACGCTTGTATTCGCTCATCGTCTTTACCTTCCCTGCCGCAATAAAAAAGGCGTCAAAAACACGATTGTTTTCGACGCCTCTATTATATCAAAGGTCTAACCAATTTCAATCCGCACAAAGCGTTTTATTTTGGCCTCGCCGCCAGCGGCTTTAGCCGCATCCGTCAGCGCCTGACCAATCGTTTTACTGTCATCTTTGACATACGTCTGTTCGACCAGGCAGTTTTCCTTGAGAAACTTGCCGATCTTGCCATCGACGATCTTATCGATAATATTCGCCGGCTTATCCTTAACTTGCTCAGCGGCGATTTTACGCTCTTTTTCGATCACTTCCGCATCAAAAGAATCCTTATCCAACGCCATCGGATTCATCGCGGCAATGTGCATGCAAATGCCGTCGGCAACGGATTTGACAGCACCGGCAACGTCATCGCCGCTGACTTCAACTTCCACCATCGCGCCGACCTTGTTGTTGAAATGGACATAAGCACCGATGAGACCTGTTCCGTCCAGTGTATAGCGTGCAAAATCGCCGACTTCTGTCTTTTCACCGGTCTTACTGACGGTATCGGTCAGAATCTCGGAAAATTTTCGGCCGCCGCATTCGACGTCCATTAATGCTTCGCCGCCGGCTTCAACCGGAGCCGCAAACCCGCATTCCAGAAGTTGTTCGGCCGCCGCCACAAAGTCGTCGTTCTTGGCCACAAAGTCCGTCTCGCAGCATAATGAAACCATCACCGCGGTCTTGCCGTCATCGGTTGCTTTACAGAGAACACGCCCTTCGGTCGTATCACGTCCGGCACGTTTTTCCAATGTCGCAAGCCCTTTCTTACGCAGCAGTTCCATTGCCGCATCCAGATCCCCGCCTGTTTCGCCAAGCGCCTTTTTGCAATCCATCATTCCCTGCCCGCTCATTTTGCGGAGCTTCATGACTGTTGCCGCTGTAATTTCCGCCATTTTTTTGAACTCCTGTATTTACTCTGTTCGGAATTTTTTCTTCGTGTTTTCGAACTGCCTGTCGGGCAGACCATTTATGGAAAATAAGCTGGCCCCTGCATCAATATCCATCTGCCGGGACCAGCATATATTTTACGGTAATCAAATTCGCCTGATTTTACTGAGCACCGGCTTCCTGGGCGTTTGCCTCACTCGGCTCAGGGACCTCAGCAACATCCGGGACTTTGGCAACATCCGGGACGACGGGTGTTTCAGCCGGTACCGGCGTTGTTTCGGCCTGCTGCGGCTCTTCCTGGGCACTGGCCAGTACACGACGACGCGAGGGACGCGTTCGTTGAGCCCGGGCACCTGGCGTCGCAGTTACATCTTCCTGCTTGACCATGGTTTTGCCCTCGGCAATCGCGGTCGCCAGTTGGTCCATCAGGATCTCGATGGCTTTGATCGAATCGTCATTGGCCGGAATAGCCACATCAACCGTATCCGGATCTGAATCGGTATCGATCACAGCAATCGTCGGAATGCCCAGCTTTCGTGCTTCACGCAATGCGATGTATTCTTTCTTGGCATCAATCGCAACCATCACGCCCGGCATGCGGTTCATGCGTCGAACACCGTCAAGATTTGTTTTGATCTTGTTCAGTTCGCGTTTCAGGCGTGAACCCTGCTTTTTGCTCTGAGCCTCGATCCGGCCGCTCGCTTCCATGCCTTCCAGTTCTTCCAACCGCTGGAGTCGGGAACGAATCGTCCGGAAGTTTGTCAGCGTTCCACCCAGCCATCGCTCGGAAACATAGTGCATTCCGCATTTTTCCGATGCCCCCTGAACCGCTTTCTTCGCCTGCCGCTTGGTGCCGACAAATACCACGTCTCGACCATTTGAAACCACGTTGGCAAGGAGCCTTTTGGCAATCATCAGCCCCTTTAGGGTTTCCTTTACATTAATAATGTGGATCATACCACGCTTGCCAAAGATATACGGCTGCATCTTCGGGTTCCAGCGGCTGACCGCGTGTCCAAAATGTACGCCCGCGCCAATCAGTTCGCGAGCAAGTTCCTTATTCACAGAAACTTACCTCCGATTCTAAAAAAATATTCTTTCAATTAACGTACTTACTCTGTCCGGTCACACAACCGGCAAGGGAGCTAAAATACAGGATTGGGTCTGTTTTTGTCAAGAAAATGAATGGAAAAAGCTGAAAATAAACAACTTTTTTTGAAGTTTTTTCGGAAAAATTGAAATTTATCGATATACGCTCAAGATCCATCGGCGTAAATACCTTTACTGCATCGATGCTTTATGACTGCTTTCAGTAAGAAAATGATCAATAATGGTATCCAAATCAGGTATATTTCACTCCAAAGCACCACCATAAACCGTTGAGTGAAAAGAACGGACAGGCCCCCAATGGCGGACACCTCTATCGGCGTCCACGGGAAAAAATACCGTGTATTTGAAAACGGCGAAAGCAGTGCTATTCCAAGGCCACCGTTGGTAAACGCATCAAGAATACCGTGACTGGCCATTAACAGGGAGAAATACCCCCAGTATATCCACCATTGTTTTAAAAATGACTTTACCCCTCTCATAAATACACAGAGAAGGACAAACGAGCAGCATATCGCAAAAAAGGGAGAATGAAAAAAACCTCTGTGCCCGAAAAAATGGCCATAGGGAATACCGAAACTAAACGCTATCACATCCGCATCCGGCAGGACAGTGCATGCCACAGACAATAACCAGAACCGAACCGGCATTCCCCGCCCAAAAACGATGGAACCACCCAGAATCCCTGTAAAAGAATGTGTTATTACCGTCGGCAAAATATCCCTATGAAGCGGATTTACAATTTGACCCGGATGCCCTCTTGGCGTGTTTCGGCCACCCACTGCTTGATCTGATCCAGAAGCATTTGCAGTTCCTGGCTGCTTTCGAGAAGATTTTCATACAATCGTCCATCATTGAGCATCTTGCCGGCGGTGCCGCTGCCGGAATCGATCTTTGCCAGCAGTTCCCGGGCCTGTGATAGCGTATCCGCTAATTGCTCTGCCGCCAGGGCCACTTTGTCTCCTATCATTTGTACGTTTTCAGTACTTGTATCAGAAAACTTTTGTATCGACTGAAGTGTCGCATCGGCCTGCGAAAACGCCGCGTCGATGCTGGCGATCATTTTCTTGACATTGATCTGGTTTTCACTGTCTCCAATGATGGCATTTGTATTTTCAGACAGCACGGTTATTGAATCAACCAAATCCTCCATCTTGTCCTGAACGTCAGGCGGAAAGAAATCGCTGGCCATTCCCACCTGTCCATTTTCTTTAATCGTTCCGTCGACCAGAAATTTATTCGGCAAGGTGATTTTGGAAGAATCCACACGCAGTTCAATAAAACTGCTCCCCAAGCCCCGCTTCATCACAAAAATATCAACCTCTTCCGGTATATCCGGAAAATCGTTTTCAATCGACATCGCAACGCCGATCTTGTGCGAGTCACCTCGCAATTTAGGCGGTAACACTTTCATGACTCGCCCTACCTGATATCCGCAATACTGAACGGGTGTATCCTTTTGGACGCCGGGTGCCTCCGGAAAAAAGGCAAGTATTTCAAAGGATTTCATTTTGCTTACAGCCAGCGGCAAATCACGAAAACGCATCAGCATATATAAAAATGCAGCCAGGGCGATCATCACAAAACTGCCGACGATCATATTCCGCTGCCGTTGCTTTCGCCTGTAATCCGTCATTTTTCTCTGTCCTTTATTGGCTTGTCCCGTTCCATAAATAACTCACGTATCGCCCGCAGAGTATATCCTGATTTATTGAGTCCCTGGATCAAACGGATCCGTTCAATTGCCGCACCATCAAACATTCGGCGGCCGGACGGTGTCACACAGGTCGGCTCCAACAGGCCCACCATCAGATAGTATTGCAGGCTCTGTTTTGAGACGCCCGCTTGTTGAGCGGCCTGGCCGATCTGCATAAGCGTTTTTTTCTGATTGTCTGCCGCTTCGTTTTTCAATATCGCACAGTCGCTCTTATGTCAACTTTTTGCTTAGGGCCTGAACCATCATTAAAAAAGCACTTTCAATATCCTGATACCGCGGTCCAGGAGCGGATTCTTTGAACACTTTGCCGTTCTTTGCTTTTTTCGGCTTTTTTTGCGTAAAAATCAAAATATAGTCAAAATTGGGCGGCATTTCGTGCTGATGCAGCCGGAATGCCTCCCGGCCGTACCGTTTGAGCCGATTGCGAGCCACGGCATTACCGCAGGACTTGCTGACAGAAATGCCGAACCGCGGCGTATCAAGTCTATTCGCCGCGGCATAAAGACGCAAAACCCCCTTGCAGACAAAGCACTTATGAGAAAGCACCTTGCCAAAGTCCTGATCTGAAACAATGCGTTGCGATTTTCGTAAAAAAAAACGGTCCAATGTTTTCCCTACTATGAACAGATACTCCAAGTATCGGTATATTAACTGCTTATGATGAAGTTTTGGCGATGAGGGCCTACAACAAACTCCCATAAATCTGTGAGTATCCCACAAAAATATAATAGATCATCACGCAGGCAACGATGGCGTAAATGATCCGTGGGGTCCACTGGGCGATCAAAGTAAACCGCATTTCAGCATTGTCAGCGTGCATTTTCGCTAGTCGACCGGCTGAATTGTCCAGTTCGCCGCTCTCCTCACCAACCTGCCAGACACTGATAAATTCTGCGGGTAATGCCCGACTGAACCCGGCGCTCATCTCCTGACCGGTTTGGGCCATTGGGCCGGCCCCTTTGAGCCGCTGATGCATAACCCCATTCGAAACCACTTCAGTCGCCATCTCGGCACATTGAACGATCGGGACTCCCGCCCGATAGGTGATCGCAAAGATCTTCGTGAACCGGCTTAATTCGAGTTCACGCACGGCCTTTCCCAAAAGCGGCACCAACATTACAAAGCGGTCCAATATCCAACGCAGCGGACCTCGTTTCGGCGTCAAAAAAACGATGGCCGCAATGACCGCGCCGGGAATATAAAAAATCGCAAGGATCTTCAAAAATTCTCGGAGATAAATACTCGTATCAAAACCGCCCAGTGCGAAAGGGACAACCGGGGCCAGAAAAGCCAGTGCATGGATCATCAGTATGGGAAATGCCATCCCCGAATACACGGTTCGATTCAACCTCTGTCGAAATGAATACCACTGGCTTAATTCATCAAACATCTCGGACAGTTGACCCGTTTCTTCGCCGACACGAATAAGAACAAGATCGAGTTTTTGAAATTGTTTCTTCTGATTCAGTGCCGCTTCATAAAATCCGTTTCCACGAGCAACATCCTGTTCAATGCGTAAAAACAGCCGGCCGTATTTGCCCCTTTTGTGCACCGACTGCAACGTCCGCATGATCGAAACGCCCGCATCCAACATCACAGAAAGACTATGGTACAGATTAATCCGTGAATCCGCCACATTACCCCTTCATCTTAAATCATTGCTGTGGGAGCATCGGTTTACATTTCCAGTGATCCGCCGGAATAGGCCAGTTCCTGAATAGTTACCATTACACCAATGCATTCCAACAGACTCCCGGTGACCGTTTCAACCCGCCTGATGACTTCATTGCTCAAACTTCGATCGATAATGGCTACAATACACTTGGAAACGGTCTCACCGTTGCCTGAAAGATCGCCGTTCGGCTGAATGGATAAATAGGAACGACAGGGCTGACCGTCAAAGACACTCAGTGATGTGGCCTCCAGACCCGAAAGCATTTCGAGAATCTCACCGAAAACCGCTTCATCCTGAATGAATATATGGACCAGATTACGTCGTAACGGAAGCTGCTCAGGGACATCCGCCCGGGCCGCTTCAAGAAACAGCGATTGCAGCTTTTCACTGTCCGGGGCCTCGATCATCTTTTGGACAACCGAGGCGTCCTGCAGGACCTGTGAAATCGCCGAAAGCAGACGAACATGAGTACTGTTGTTTTGTTTAGGAGAGATGATGAAGACAAGCAGGTGGACTTTCCGTGTGTCCTCAGACTCAAATTCAACACCGTCAGGAACCGTCAACAGGCCCACCACAAAATCCCGAACCTCTCTCATACGGCAATGCGGGATCGCGATGCCGTGTCCGAACGCGGTGGTTCCCAGGGTCTCTCGCTCCTGCAGGGATTCTAAAATCGCCTCTTCAGAAACGTTGTCTAAAACGCTGCATTCTTTAGCCAGCGAAGCAATTTCACATAACGCCATGGCCTTATCATCCACGGTCGAGCCGACCCGAATGCATTCGGCCCGCAATAATTCGGTTAGCTTCATAACCCATCCCTTGATTTGAGTTTATATTTGTCCTGTAAGTATCGAGATTAACCTTTTTGCTCAAAATCGCAAGTTTTTTCTTTGATTGATTCTGCCAAAAGCTTAACAGGATGCAGAACCGGCTTACCGGTTAAATGCTCAATTTGCATTTTACAAGCGGCACACTCGGTCAAGACGATATCCAGGTCCAATTCGGCAATTTTGGCAGCCAGCGATAATCCGATCGCATTGGACAAATCATGGTGTTTTTTCTGCATTCCGGCGGTTCCCGCCAGGCCGCAGCAGCCGCCATTGATGTCGATAATCTCCAGGCCAAATGTATTCAATAATTCGATGCTGATACCTGCCAAACGCAGTGATTTCAGGTGGCACGGAGCATGATAGGCAAGCCGCTTTCCTGCATAGTGTTCGCCTAAAGACACGGCGCCAGATTTTGCCGTCATGAGCGTTTTCAGGTAATCCATCAGCTCAAAGGTATTGGCGCTGACCTGCTGCGCATCGTCGGTGTCGACCAGCAACCGCATTTCATCTTTCAGACACAACGCCGCACTGGGCTCCGAACATACCACTTTATAGCCCTGCCGGACAAAAGGCATAAGCTGATCGAGATTGTATTCGATGTCCTTCCGGGCTGTTTTAAAATTGCCGTAGACATACGCCGGCAGCGGAACCGGACGTTGATTTGGAACAACGACCTTGACATCGAGCTTTCGCAGAACATCCAAAACCGCGAATCCCAATGCATGGTCATTCCAGTTTGCATAACTGTCAACGAAATAAACAACGCGGTCTGTCGGATTATCCGGCTTTGGCTGGCGATTAAGCAACCGTTGCGCTTTTTTTGCAAAACTTCCTCGATCAAAATGAGGAAAACGCCGCGTTCGGTCCAGACCGATCATTTTTTCCAGTGTCCACCGTGTCACCGCCAGCGACATCACCCAATTGCTGATCGGGGTAAACGTACTGGCGAGCAGACTCAACCATCGATTATGGGAGAGGGCAATCTCCGCCGCGGTAAAGCCGGTTCGCTTTGCCAATTGTGCCCTGCCTTCAATGATGATCTTTGAGATATCCACGCCCGCCGGACACTCGATCGAACACATCTTGCAATTGACACACAGGCCCAAAATCTGCTTCATCTGTCCATATTCATTTTCTGAAAGATCGTCATAATGCCCCGCCATCCACGCACTGAGCAGATTTGCTTTGGCACGCGAACTGCCCAGTTCCTCATTCAGTCCCCGGAAGATCGGACACATACGTGAACCGGCCGCATTGGCCAGGCAAACCCCGCATCCATTACATTGCTCTGCTTCGTACTGAAATTCATTCGCCTTGAAACATAATTCCGTTTGAAAATCCTCCGCGGCTTTGAGTTGGACAGCTCGCAGATTTTGAACCATCACGTCGGAATCGTCATTGATGATCTTGCCGGGATTGAGAATCCCCGCCGGGTCGAATATCTGCTTAATTCCTTTCAGAAGCTGATAATAGTCCGACCCAAACTGACGCTCGATATATGCGGCACGCAGCAGACCGTCACCATGTTCGCCGCTGATCGTCCCCCCTAAAGACCATGCCAGAGAAAAGACCTCCTCCGCGATCTGCTGCATCCGCTGAATATCTTCGGGCAGACTTAAATCCAAATAAGGACGAACATGCAGTTCACCATCGCCTGCATGACCGTAAAAAGCCGTCGTAATATTATATTTTCGAGCGATGCGTTCAAGACCGGCGACATATTTATCCAGTTGGCTGTTTTGGACCGAAATATCCTCGATAAACGCCACTGGATGCGAGGGGCCTTTTTCACGATTCAGCAGCGGTACCGCATCCTTACGGGCTTTCCATAAATAGTCCTGCTCATTCTGGTCCAGAACTTTTAAATGCCCTGACGACAACGGTCCCACCCTCTTAATGGTAGAATCGATTTTGGACTGAACATCCTGAATATCATCGGCCACATGTTCAACCAGCAACGTCGCTGCACATTCAGAAGGCAGCACATCACCATACTCTGGATATGCGTTTCGAGCCATCCTGATCAGGGTATGGTCCATCAGTTCGCAAGCGCTGGCCCCGCAATCAACAATGACAGGAACCGCCCGTGCCATGCTTTCAAAATTCGCAAACTCAAACTGCACAAGCCCATTGGCTTTGGGAATCGATACCGTCCGCAACGTAATTTCCGTAAAAACAGCCAGCGTGCCCTCTGAACCGGCCATCAGTTTAGCTAAATCCACATATCCGTCTTGAACAATCTGTTGAATCGTATAGCCGCAGCGATTCCGTTTGGTTGCCGGTTGGGCTTTTTGGATGAAGTCCTGTTTGTCCTTTAGCAGGTCCAAACAGGCGCCGGCAATTTGAGCCCGTCTGTTTTCGGGACCCGCCGACACAGCATTCGTAAACTCAACACAGGACCCGTCCGCCAATACGGCCCGAACAGACTGAACGTGTTCACTGATATAGCCGTATTGCAGAGAATGGGCCCCGGTCGCATTAGTGGCAAGCACACCCCCTGTCACCGCACGATTCCCGCTGGACGGGTCCGGCCCGATCTTGCGCCCCCATCTTGACAAATGCAAATTCAGAACGTCCAGTACCGCCCCCGGCTGAACACGCACCCACGAACCGTCGTCCGCCGTTTCGAGAATCGAATCCATGTAACGCCGGACATCCAGCACGATCCCGCTGGTCAGGGATTCTCCGGCCAGTCCGCTGCCGGCACCGCGAGGGGCAATCGGAATCCCTTCCCGATCTGCATAACGCACAACAGCGGCAATATCAGCTTCATCCTTCGGAGCAACGACACATTGCGGCACGATGCGGTAAATGCTCGCATCGGTACTGAATACGGTGCGGTTGAAAATATCCACACAGGCATCCCCTTTAACAAGGGCCGCCAGGTCAACTCCAATTGTTTCAGCTTGTTTCATTGATTGTGCCCTTAAATCCTATGCCGGCACTGTACCCGAATATTCGTTATTGAGCAAGGGGAAGTCTTTTGGGCAGACGAACTTCCTCTTGTTTTCAATCCCTTTTCCTGATAGAATAGAATCACTCGTATAGATGGAAAGGACTTTGTATGGCAGAAAAAATCCCTGTGCGGAGATTGCCCCTTCGGCTGGAACCGGACCCTCGCAGAACGATTACACGCTTTTTTTGGCCCGGCAAAGAACGCGCCAAAAAGATTATCAATCGCGTTGAAAGCATCGACCGCAAGCAAATCTGCGGATTGGTCGATGATGTACTGCGGCAATTTACCCCCGGCAATCCGGGGTTGGATGCGATTCTCATTGAGCATTATGAAAGTGCGATCCGTCATGCAGGCCTTCCCTTCAGCGATAATCTGACAATTCAGTTACTGGCCGGAGCGTATTTCTCCATGGAATATGCCTTTGAATCCGCCGCACTGTTCAATCCCTCCGTCGTTCCGGCCCAGCAGCAACCCCAACTGTCAGAGGGCATCCTGAATTTTGCCATGAGTCTGCGCGCCGTTGGCGAAGGGCACCTGTCCTCGATCACATTTCGCCGCGGCACAATCGACGAACAAGGCAATGTTCAGGTCGTACCCGCAGGCCTTGAGGTCCGTCAATTGAAGCACAAGGACAATCGGCGTTTCAATAAGCCTGATTTCATTGACAAACTCGGCGACCTGCAAATCCTGAACGAATTGTCAAAATGCGTCATGGACCATGTGCCGGACACCTTTACGGCATTGCAGCTGCACCAAAAGATAGATTGTGCCAAAAATTCATATGACCCCACAGAGTCCGACATTCAAACGCTGGACCTGATGCTGTGGCTGGCAAAATCTGAATATGAAATTGAGATGCAGGACGGCGACGGGGACATTGAGAACCTGGTCTTGTTTCCATTGAGCGAAACCGAATCGCAGGGCATGGAAGATATGCGGCTGGTCTGCTTCCGGAACACGGATGATTCGGTGCACTATTATGGAACCTATACCGCTTACAACGGAACCAGCATCCTTCCGCAGATCCTTGAGATCATCCCGAGAGAGAGGGCATTCGTCCATACGCTTCACGGAAAATTTGCCCGCAATAAAGGCATGGCCCTGTTCCCACAAAAAATCGACGGTCAGTTTGCCGCCATCGGCCGGACCGACGGTGAAAATATGTTTTTACTGAAATCGGACGAGATCGATTTCTGGGACGAGGCAACTGAGATCATCCAGCCCAAATACAGCTGGGAATTTGTACAGGTCGGCAATTGCGGCTCCCCCCTGTTAACAGATGCCGGATGGCTGCTGCTGACCCACGGCGTCGGAGCCATGCGGAAATACTGTATCGGGGCTGTTCTTCTCGACACGAATGATCCCACAAAGATCCTCGGACAACTCCAGCGGCCGCTGCTGAGCCCCAATGAGGAAGAGAGTTCCGGCTATGTTCCGAATGTGGTTTACTCCTGCGGGGGATTGATCCATCAGGGGCATTTGCTCATACCCTATGGGATCAGCGATGCCGCCACGGGGTTTGCCGTGGTCGATCTTGACCGGCTGCTCGCTGAGTTGAGTTAGAGGTTGTATCGATATCCCAGGGACTAAAGGGCGCCTCTAATACACTGAATTTGGTTCACCGATTCCGCTGCTTGCGGCGGGTTCCTTAAAGCCGCTTTCTTTGGCCTCGATCATTTCCTGTTTCATCACTTCCAGCGGCTGGGTTATGTCCTCTCCATACTGCGCTGTCAGGGCATCGATCTCCTGGACATTCTTATCCACAGCCGCCTCCCGTTCATCTATCGGCAGGGTCTTCCAGACGGACAATTCCTGCTTCTTGCCGTCAATAAAGACCTCCATATTCAACGGAAGCGACGGCTGATAATCGATATCCTGATTTTCAATAATTCTCATTGTTTCGGACTGGGTAAAAGGAACGCCAAGTTCGTCCGTCCCCTTTTGGATCACTTCTCCCATGGCTGTCTCGGCCGCATTTGCAACATCAAATTCCTCCAATACATCCGCCAGCTGCATTTTGCTGTGCAGCGCAAGTACCTGGGATTTCATCAGCGTGCACTTGGCATCCTGGACCTTCGACTTGTCTTCCTGCTTTAAATCCCGTGACAACCGGGATGCCGCCGACAGCGCCTCTTCATAGCTTTCGACCGACTGATCGAAATAAGCAAAGGCTTTCTTTACATACTCGGCATCTGTGTTCTGCTGAGGCAGTTTGCCCTGCATCTCCGACACGAATACAGGATCCGCCGTTTCCAGCACCATCCCCAACCGCTCCGACAGATATTTTTGGGTCCTCAGAAATGACGAGCAGGTTAACGCCGCATAATGAGCACTGTCTGCCAGGCGGGCCTTTTTCGTAAAATCAACATCGCTGGATTTGACCTTTTTGAATTCAGCGATGGCATCATCATACTCCGCACACGTCTGATCCGCCAGTTCACGGTAAGCGGCCATCGCCGCGGCAACCATGCCGGAAAGTTCAGACAGCCGCTGCCGGTTGCCATCGATGCTGTTTTGAATATCACATACCTGCTCCTCCAGGGCTGCACGGGTTTGCGATGTATTGATCGCTTCAATTCGCGTCTGACTATCCTTAATATTCCCGGTCAACCCGTTCACACGAACCTCGACCAATGCAATGTCATTGTCAATCACGGCAATCTGATTTTCAGCGGTCTGGGCTTTGAGATAATAATCCTTGCGCTGCTGCAAAATGGCGAATGCCTGCTTTTCAAGATCAAGCCGCTGGTCGCCTTGGGCCAGTTCCGCCTGGCGCATCAGGTTGTCAGCGTCCGCCTTGTACTTACTTAAAGTGGCTTGTGCCTGATCCTTTTCCGCCTGCAAAGACTTCTTTTCAGACTGCAGCTTCTCCAGTTCTGCGCTAACGCGTTCCAGTTGTTTGTTCAATCCCTCTTCCTGGCCATCGCCATTCAGCAGCTGCTGCAGCCCGGCAACTTCCTGATCTCCCGAAGTTAAAAGCTTTTCGGTCTTTTCCTTTTCAAGCAGCAGACGCTCGGAACTGCTCAGCGTTTTTTCCAGCGCATCCGTGTTTTCGCGAAGCGGCAGCGACTTCAACCCCAGGTCCGCCTGCATCTGCTGGCCTTTTGCCAACGCCAGATTGCCGCTGGCCAGCAGTGCCGCATCCCCCGTCAGACCGCCGGAGCGATTGCTCTCCAGCAGATCCATCACTTTATTATGAGCGGCATCATAACTCTCATAATCCTTCCCTTGAACCGACTCCCGGACAGCATCTGTGGTCTTACTGCGCATCTCCTTGGCGGCTTTCGCTTCGGGATTGTCGCTGCAGCCCGCGACATACAGACCCAGACCCCCTGCACAGATCAATGCTAACAGACATAAAATAAAAGACTTACGCTTTCTTCGTCTCACCTGAATACTCCTGAAATATGATTCCATATGATATTCTTATCGTACTGTTTTGAAAGGCCCTCTGTCAAGGATATTCTGCGGCGGCGGCCCGAAGCACAATCGCAGGAGCAAATTGGGTTTGTTTTGCGTTTTTTTGTTTTGCCGCAGTGGGGACAGGGGAAAGAGAGATAAAATTGGGTTTGGTTGGGTTCGTTTTTGGCTGGGGCAGACTTGAGACTTGAGACTTGAGGCATTAGGCTTGAGGTCATAAGGAGTTAGCGTGATTTTGCGGATTGGAAAAATGGATTCGTTTGTCATTTTTATTAGTCTCCAATCCTCAGTCTTTGGTCCTCAGGAAAATCGAGGCGGCTTCGCCGCGGCTGAATTATTCCGAAGCAGGATGCTTCGCCCACATTGGCGGGATGACAGTATTGAATTCACGGGGTTGGCTCCTTCTTTTGTACGCCATTCTATATTTTTCATTTTATACTATTTTAGCAGAAGTTGGATATTAGTCAAACATGAATTGCAAAAATTTATGTTTTTTTTACCATCGCTTTTTCAATGAGATGGACGTATTCTTAGGGGCGTCCTGCGAGCGATTAACAAACCCAGACAGCCGCTTATGGAGTTTTTCATGGATACATGTAAATCACGGTTAGGTCTTAAAGAAAATGCTGTACAAAGCACTTCCAATATATTTTACAGAGTTTTGTCTTTTGTGGTTTTATTATTGTTTTTCTTGGGTGGTGCAATTTGTATAGCTGAAGATATCAGGGCGGATACACTAAAACAGCTCGAACAGAGTATCCATAAAATCGAAGACATTCAATGCACAATAAATGTTGTTCAATCGGGCAGCTATAATCCTAAGCTATTTAAGTATGGGATCGATAATATCAAGACCCGTGAAAAGTTAGGTTTGATCAGTAAAGAGGCTGCCAAGGAAAAAATTGCATCTAAAACAAGAGAATTGGAAAACAACAAAGATTTCACTTTCGAACATCCTCCTTCAAAGTGGAAAATGAAAAAGAGTGAGGGGCTGTATAACGTTTTAATAAACGACGGCAAGCAACCTTCCGTATTGAATTATGATGGAATTCGGAAAATAAAATACAATGCCGACTTGCAACGTGGAGAAATCAATAGCCAAATCAAGATTCCACCTGCCAACCCTTATTGCGTATTATCCATTGACAATATGTCAATTATTGAATTTTACAAACTTGCATTAGAAAACGATCATCTGACAGTTTCTCGCAAAGACAACTTGATCGAAATTTCAGGAATGGTACTTGATAGAAAAAGTACTTCGCCGGGTCTCCCTCCAAATTATCTTAAAGTATTAATCGATCCCGACAAAGGGTATTTGCCGGTATATTGTGAAGCTGGTTTAAACTATGGCGATGACTCCCTGATAAAATATACAATAAATGATATTCAATTGGAGGAATTAGATGACAATATTTGGTTTCCAATTTCAGCGAATTTTATAAATTATGACTTTGTCAATGTTCCTGATATAAATATTCCGGCAGAAGAGTGGAAACTCACAAGTTTTCCCAGTCATTTTAAAATTAATATTGCTTTGTCTCAGATAAAAATTAATCAGGGGCTGGATCAACAAGACTTTACATTTGATTTCCCTCCCAGTGCCACTGTGGTTGATTCGCCGGCCAGGTAGGGCGTGCAATCATTCGTAAGGGTGGGCCGTGCCCACGCTGATTAAGACAGGCAACTTCCATGTCAGGCCCGGAGGGCCGTCAATACAACAACTGCCGTCGTTTTTTCCCGGCGATCATTCGACATCACAATTATATGGAATTGTCAAAAGAACACAATCATCAAATCAGCACCTGATTACGCCAAACACAGGGATTAAATGAAACTTCCATTTTTACCAGCGTGGGCACGGCCCACCCTTGCTACATTTTGCCCGACCTACCTAGCTTGTATTATCCATTAAACGGACAATACCGGCAAGGATTTTTTGTTTTTAATATTGTTCGACCCCGACAGGGTCGATGGGGTGTTGGGATCATTATCCCCGGGTTTCACTTCGTTCCACCCGGGGCTACCATTGTTTAAGCCCTTCGGGCTTGTGGAATTTTAGTTTTTATCAGCGTGGGCGAATCAAATGATAATAGGGACAGTTATGCTCTGCCTAAAACAGGACCGCGGATTGTGTCGCCCCGTTGGGGCTTTGGGGTGTGGGTGATTCCTTGGAACCCAGGGCGATGCCCTGGGCTATAATATTTTGGCCTTTCAGGCCATAGATGGAAATCTTCTGTTTTACCCACTACCAAGCGCCCGGCTTCGCTGCGCTACGCCGAGGCAGGAAGTTTGACCATGGCAGCCGTTTCCTATGGGATGAATAAACCCCTCCGGCCTTACGGCCACCTGGCCTTGGCAGGGGAAGAGCTTTTTAAGTTGCAGGCGGGACGCCCGCGTTCCCGGTACCTGCGTATTCGTCGTATAACTGCCACAGGCAGTCGCGGATATTGCCGTGGTGCGTTTGCAGCAGATCGGCCAGATAAGACCCGCTGCAAATCGTATTGCCGTCCAACAGATGGCTGACGATGTCTTCCAGCAATGCAGGGCTCGAACGGCACACCGTCAGCGTATTCAGCAGGCCTTCGCGGTGGGCGGTGATCACCATCCCGATATTTCGTTTTCGCATCCGGCGGCGCAGTTGCCTAAACCGCCAAAACGACAGGTGGCAGGCCCCGTCAAAGAACAGGACGCCCTGCGGCGGCATTGAGTCAATCGTGTTTCGAATGACTCTCCACGACAACTTTACATCCAGACTGATAAAAAGCATTTCCGTTTGAATGCCGGATTGGCGGACGTGTTTTTCCAGTTCCCGCAGCAGTGTCGTTTTGCCGCTGCCGTGCGGGCCGACAATCGCGGCGGTATAATCCAACTGCTCAAGATGTTCGCACAGCTGCGGCAATGAGAACGCCTGCGGGAGATAGCCCATCGCCTGTATCCTGCCGACGCGGAACGGATTGTCTTTGGCGGCGATCATGAGAGACTAACGAAGCGTAATTTCTTTCTCGCCCGGCGACAGGACGATCTCTTTGCGGACAACCTCCTTGTCAACCTTCAGTTCCAGCGCCCATATCAGCGAGATCAATGACCCGGAAAAACTATACGGCCCGGCGGGAAGCTGAAACCGGAACGGATGTTCATCGGATATCTGCGGGTTTTCAAACTCACACTTCTCAGCCAGCCCCACATCTTCGTCCCCTCTGCCTTCGGTGTACCAGATCAGGTGCAACGAGGCATCATCGGGCAGCTCGGAACACATCCAGCGGACGGTGCCGCTGAGGGTCTGGCCCGGCAAAAACGATGTCTGGTCGTTTTGGGTTTCAATCTCAAAGGTTACATTATTCATGGTTCTTATATCCTATTGAAGGGGATTCGGGCTGATAACGGTTTTATAGCTGTGTTTCGCATCCGGCCAGCGGGCGATGTCGCCATTGACCTTGATCGACCAGATAATCTTGTTGTTGTCCGCTTCGAACGAGTGCATCGTGTCCGCCGGAATCGCAAAACCGATCTGCCCACTGACGATCTCGTGAAAATCGCGGCTGTCAACCAGCTCCATTTCAAAAAAAGTATTCTTCGCGGTACAGGTGTTAGTGCCGACCCGGTACGTTGCTTCTTCCCGGCCTGTCAGCGTTATGGACAGATGCTGAACGCGGGACGCTTTGCCGCGGGCCTGCCAGCCGAGTACGCCGGTGGTGCCGGGGTAAATCTGTCCCGGCTGCAGCATCAGGGTGTAACGGGGATTGAATAACGCCAGGATCTGGTAAAAAACGAACCCGATCGCCCCCAATCCAATCAGCACAAAGGGGATCATGAACAGGGTTAAAAACCAATCGGGATCACCGCGTCGAAACCCCTGAATGGCCTGATAGACAAAGACCGAAACAATGCCGTTCCAGAACAGACAGAAAAAAACAACACCGAACAGCTTGCCCAACTGCGAAGCATCGGCCTTGAGCGTAATGGGTTCTTCGGATGTGTCAATCGCTCCCCTCTCGAATCCGTATTCGTTTTCATCCGGTTCACTGTCGGCGGATGCTGCCTTCGGCAACCATGGCATGTTCTTTCGTTTTTTATGTTTTATGACGCCAATGATAACGGCTATCCCCGCAACGACAAAAATCAGCGGGAACAGCCCGATGAGATTTTTGGCCGTAAAATCCCGCTGGAGAACGGCCTCGGAGGGGTTTTCGGGATTGACGAAGCAAACGGGATTGTCCGCTTCTTTGTAGCGGTCAACGACAGCTTGTTTGCCGCTGCGGCCGCTGCTGGAGCCGCCGATGAAATCATAGCGATCCGAACGGTAAGCCCGCCCGGAAAATTCATATTCGTAGGTGATGTCAATACTGTAGGTTGTACCGTCACTGTCGCTGTGCGAGCCGACCTCGGCCGAAATGATTGTGCACGGTGCTTCGGCCCAGCTTTTGGCCTGCTGTGTTTTGATAAGCGGACGAATCAGCAGCCAGTAAGAAAACCCCGTGCCGACGAGCACGAAAACAAGCCCGAATAAAACGCCCGCCACTTTGCCCGTTTTAGCGGATTTGGCTTTGGAGGCTTTGGCTTTGACTTTGTCTTTGCCGAACCAAATGGCGTAAATCCCGCCAAATCCGACAGCCATAAAAATAAGCGGAATAATCAGAAAAAAGACGGTATGCCATTCGGTCTCTTTTTTAATGAGCGCCCAAATCATCATAACCATAAAGACAGTGCCCACTATTCCAAAGACTGAAAAGAAGACAGTTGAGGCAATCTTTGAACCGAGCGAATCCGGCTTGCTCTTATTGCTGCCGCGAGTAGTAATATTAAATCGCAATTTTATCCTCCCGGGGTTGAATGACCAAATTCTTCTCGCAGTTTTTCGACATCGAGTTCTTCGATGAATTTCGGCAAGCCCTTAAACATTTCATGAAAGCCAAACGGCCCGTTTTTCATTTCCTCAAGGGCTTTTTCTTTGTCCCAGCCCTCCACGACAATACGGTAGATGGCCACCATCGTCCCCGTTCGGTCGGCCCCGTGCAGGCAGTGAACAAAGACCGGCTGTTTAGTCGGGTCGGTTACGATCTTCAAAAACTGTTCGATCTCATCCTGCTCCGGGTCCCACGCTTCCATGCGGATATGCTCGTAAGCCAGCGCTGTGCCTTTGAGCTTGTCCCGATCCGAATGAAGCGATCGAAGATTGACCACGGTTTTGATGCCGAGTTTTTCCAGTTCTTTGAAACCTTCGGAGGTCGGCTGCTCGCCCCGATACAGCGTATCGGACACCTTGTACAGGTTCCCGCTGCCCGGCAGGTCAATTTTTTCGGCTGTCGTGGATTGTGCGGAATCAGCCGCGCCTGATTCGGTCGGTTCCAGCGGCGTTTTTTTACACCCGTTCAGCAACCCCGATGAGATGATCAGGCCCAACAGTCCCAAAATCAACGCTGCTTTCATACGAATCTCTCCCTGGTTTTATTCATTGACCCACTTGAATTGGAACTCGACTTCCTCGCTGCTGCCTTCGCGTTCGTGTTCGATGTTAAAGGCGATTTTGGCGGGGATATATACCCGCTCGCCGGCGATCTGGATGCGGAAGGGTTTACCTTCTTCCAGACAATCGGCCAATCGACGCAATTTCTGAACGGTCTGCTTAATGGTATAGGTTTTTTCGATGTCACGTTCTTTCTTCTTTTTGGCCACTGAATGTCTCCCTTTGAGTCGTTGTTTTTTCTATTTTAGATGCGCAATTACTTTTTCTGTTTCGAATTTTCCAGTGTTTTTTCCCATTCGGCCGCATGTTCCAGTCGCCGGATGATATCGAGGTGCTGCGTACAGGCCATCTCGCAGCGGCCGCACTGGACACAATCGGCCGCATTGGCGTTCCGGTCGGCGATCATACCCCATTCCCGTTCAAAATCAAGCTCCTTGACCATTTCTTCTTCGTTTTTTCCGTGCAGCAGCTTTTTATTGTAAAACTGCATAAACGAGGCAATCGGGATATCGACCGGGCACCGTCCCATGCAGTAGCCGCAGCCGGTACAGAGTTTGTCCATGTTGTTGGTAATATGATGACGGATGCGGCCGATATCGTCATCGGTAAACGGTTTGGCGTTGTCTGCGACATTACAGGCGGTATCAATATGTTCTTTCGTGGTAAACCCGTTCAGCGTAATCGTGATCTGCGGACAACTGATACAGAACCGCAGCGCCGCCTCGGTGGGCGTTTCGCCTTCGTTCGCAAGAAATTGCAACGACGATTCATGCTGCGGAATGACACCCCCTGCTAAGGGATTCATCGCCACGACGCCAAGGCCCATTTTTTCGGCCGCCTCTACGCCCTCCCAGCGATACAGGAAGTTTAGAATGTTGACGCCCAGCAGGACGCCTTCAAATTCCTGTTTCTCCAGTAATGTTTTAACTTCCGGCCCGCGCAGGTGGGTCGAAACCACAATGTGCCGGATCTTGCCCTGCTCCCTGCATCTCAGCAGGCCCTCATATTGACCGCCCGGTTTGACCGCCAGTTCGTATTGGTTCCAGCGGCGAATGCACCAGACGTGATAGAAGTCGATGTATTCTGTATTCAGGCGTTTGAGTGATTTATCGACCTGTGCGATTGCTTTTTCGGCGGTGTCAAAGTCTTGCGGCATCCCCTTGGTGGAAACGTAAAAATTGTCACGTTTGGCCGCCATTTGCTTGATCGCGATCCCAAAAATGTCCTCGCTTTGGTCCTCGCAGTAGCCCGGAGCCGTGTCCAGATAGTTAATCCCCTGATCCACAGCATACCGGACAATCTCGGCATTCTCTTCTCTGGATCGCTTAATGTCGAACCGCATTCCCCCGAACCCCACTGCGCTGACGTTCAACCCCGTTTTGCCATATGTTTCATAGATCATTGTGTACCCTCTCAATGCTAACGTCAGCATTTTACACGATTCATCGGGCTGTTTCAATGATTCTGTAGCTTGCTTTACGGAATAGCGTTTTCGAGTAAAACGATGGAAATCTAAAGAAAGTCGTTGCCGTGTCCGGTCAAAACACTATAATGCGGAAATTACGGGGCGTAGCTCAGTTTGGCTAGAGTGCATGACTGGGGGTCATGAGGTCGCAGGTTCAAGTCCTGTCGCCCCGATTTTTGTAACCCTTTGTCTTTCAAGTCTTTGCGTACTATTCATAGCAAAAGAGCGATTTGCAGAGGTTTCCATGTTATATTTCTATCCGTTGATATTGGATAATACTTATGTTGGCTTTCATGTAGCTAACAAAACCTGAACCGACTAGAAAGGCAAGCACCATGCGACCACGAAAATACAATCCAACCCCACACATGAAGATAAATCTCTTGGCAGTTGTGTTGCTGGCGTGCTCGGCGATGGCTGAAGCAAAGACTGCAGATCCTGCTCCAGCGCCCC
Organism: Planctomycetota bacterium; assembly: GCA_039714335.1. GTDB lineage: Bacteria > Planctomycetota > Phycisphaerae > Sedimentisphaerales > Anaerohalosphaeraceae > 4572-13. Next base: position 1,323 of record JBDLJN010000008.1, on the reverse strand, counting down.
ATCCCGGTGTCGCCGGTTCCCTGCCGGCAGCAAGCCGAAAATCCCTGGAAGACAAACAGGCGAGAGCCCACCTGTTTGCAGACCCGGAATACTTCCAGTGGGGTGGAAGTGTGATCCGTGATGAACAGGGAACCTATCACATGTTCTACGCCAGGTGGCGTCGGGATAATCCGAGAGGCATGTATGGCTGGCAACGGGTTTCAGAAATTGCGCGTGCTACGGCGGATCGGCCGGAAGGTCCTTACCATCATCAGGAAGTTGTTCTGAAGGGCTTCGGCAAGCCGCAACCCGACCGCTGGGATGCGGTTGACGCCCATAACCCCTGTATCACGATGATGATGGATCCTGTTTCAAAAAAACAGCGCTACTACCTCTATTTTGTTGCCACTCGTGATGATAACAACATGAAAGATGATTGGTGGGACCACGCTATCAATCAACGTGTGGGGGTCGCCGTGGCGGACAGTCTTGAGGGTCCCTGGAAGAGGCATCCCGAGCCGGTAATTACGCCACCCACTGGTGCCCTGCACCACTTTTTAGTCAACCCCGGTGTCTGCCAACTCCCGGATGGCCGGTTTTTGATGGTATTGAAAGGACGTGCTCCAGGAGCAGGCAGGCACAAGGTGGGTCCACAGGCACAAGGCTGGGCATTGGCTGATCGTCCTGAAGGTCCATTTATAGGCCAGGATAGCTTGCTTATCCCTCCGTCAATTCCGGCGGAAGATCCCTGTGTATGGATACAGGACAGCTGGATTTTTGCAGCATTCAAGGACTGGCACGGAAAGATTTCGGGCAAGCCCGGCATCAGCTTTATAAGGGGCAAACTGCAAACCGATGACACCATCTCCTGGAATATCCCGAAAAAAGCCTTAATCTCCGGACGTATGATCACGTGGGATGACGGACGCGTCTCCAAGCTCAAACACTTGGAGCGTCCCTTTATCCTGCTGGATGACGAAGGCCGTCCCTCGCACCTGTTTGCCGCGGCAAGTACCCATGGGCCCTATGTTAATGGGGCAAAAACCCCAAGGGACCCGGGGGCTCCGCTGGTTCCCCTTCAGAATCTCCCCTTTAACCTCTGCCTGCCATTGTCTGGCGAGAACAACACAAAGGGGGAGGATTTGTCTTCGTTTATTCGCTTGGCAAAAAGGGACCAAACGGAGTCTCTCGATGTCGCGCTGACGACCTATACCAAGGGCAAGGTGTCTGTGACCCTGCATGGGGCGCTGCACATCGCTGAAAAATCCTATTATGATGAGTTGAATCGGCGTTTTGGGGAACACGACTCGCTTCTTTTCGAGGGTGTTGGGGATGCCGAGGGCA